>NZ_MCBT01000024.1:0-245855 GCF_001735525.1 Shewanella colwelliana | reverse complement strand
GTAGATGCAGCTGCGGACGTTGATGGCAGGGATGCCATCGTCGAGCCTCCACGGATGGATTCACGGCGTGGAGCAGAAGTATCTGCACATACCCTCGCAGGGAAACGATAGATAACAATAAAGGAATAACCTTCATACAAACTAACCAATACCAACTCAGTCAGAAGCTAAACCAAAAAATGTAATCGGCCTTCATTCCAAGGCCAGCACACTTTGGGGCAAAAGCACGTTAGCTTTTTACTCGCCACTCACACCAAATGCAGCTTAATCGAAGAAACGTTAGAACCCAAGTGTAAACGCGGCTGCGGCCTTTGCCAGCAGGGATGCTGGCGTAGAGCCCACAAGGATGTGCTTGCGGCGTGTCGCAGAAGTGTTTGCACATAAGCTCACCGCAGGTGATAGATTGCCATGAAGGTTCACCTTCAAACACTCGTTCCAAAAAAGACTCCGGCAATCACTACCCAAACAAAGTAAAAAAATGCCATACCTTCACTTCAAGGCCACCAAACTTTGGGGCAAAACTAGGTTAGCTTTTAATGCATGATTAGTCCCAAATGAAGTTAAATCGAAGAGACGTTGAGATACCGAGTGTAGATACGCCGGTGAGCTTCCGAAACAGGGATGTTTCGGCAGAGCCTAAAGGGACTTATTCACGGCGTCTCACAGGCGTATCTGCACATCCCTCGCCGGGCAGGCGTTAGATGGCGATAAAGGTATGACCTTCAGGCACACACCCCAATAACAATGAACCAAAAGAGAAAATGTAACCAGCCTTCATTCGAAGGCTAACAAGTTTTGGGGCAAAAGCATGTTAACTTTTTACTCGCCACTCACAGCAAATGAAGCTAAAACGAAGAGAGAACATAACCTAGTGCAGATGCAGCTGCGGACGTTGATGGCATGGCCGCTCTTTGACATCCATGTCATCGCGGCATTTGTGAATCCATTCACGTCAGATGCCACCGTGGCGCGTATAGGGACATATTCACAACAATATCCCTATCTAAAAGCCAGTTCGGCATCCCAGCCTCTCGTTCGTTAGCATGAAGCCATGCTTCACTCACCGTGCTAAAAAAGTGCTTGCACACAAGCTCACCGCAGGTGATTGATTGCTATGACGGTAGGACCTTCAAGCGCTCTTTTCCAAACAGGACACCACCAAACACAACCTCTACAAAAGGTAAAAAAAAGCCACAGTATAATACTGTGGCTTTTTAGCGGCGGCTTCCTAGCCACCTTTTGGGTGTTGATAAACTATGTTAGTAACCTATGAGTTAGGTTGATAAGAAGATTAGTTCTTCTTAGAGTATTTCGCGGCTTCTTCACCCGCTAGACGACCAAAGGTAATGATGTCAGAGATAGCGTTACCACCTAAGCGGTTTGCACCATGGACACCGCCAGTCACTTCACCAGCGCCATATAAGCCAGGAATAACTTCTTTCTTGGCATTCATGACTTCAGCTTTGGTATCAATCATTACGCCGCCCATAGTGTGGTGAACACCAGGAGTGACTTCAATCGCGTAGTAGTTACCTTCATTCAGTGCACGAGGTAGGTTAGGACGCTCGAAATCAGCATCTTTACCACTCGTCACAAAGCTGTTGTAACGTGCAACGGTTTCCGTCAAGGCTTTACCGTCAATACCTACGCCTTTCATGTCGCCAAGTTTAACTAAGCTGTCAGACGTTGGTGCTACACCCAAGCCAATGTACTTATCAATTTTCTTCAGTGACTTACGTACAGAATCATCAAAAATAAGGAAGGCTGACTTACCTGTTTGCTTCAAGATAGCGGCAGAAGCTTTGTCACGTGTAGTGATTTCGTTAACGAAACGCTTACCTTCACGGTTAACTAAAATCGCACCGTTACCACGTACCGCTTCGGTAACCATAACGCCACCTTTAACAGATAACGTTGGGTGCGCTTGAATGTACTCAACATCTTTCGTTGCTGCACCAGCGTTTTCTGCCACGTCGATACCATCACCGACTGCACCTGGTTGGTTAGTAGAGATAAAGCCTTTTAGCTTAGGATCTAACTTAGCAACGCGATCGTTATTCTTAGCAAAACCACCTGTTGCAAGAATTACCGCATCGGCTTTAACCCAGTAGTAACCCTTATACATACCCTTAACTAGGATACCTTTTACCTTGCCACTATCATCTTTAAGAATTTCGATACCGCGTGTGTTCATGCGTAAATCGATATTACGTTTAAGTGCATTATCGTAAAGCACTTGAACAACGTGAGCACCCACACCAGCACCACCAGTTGGACGGTGTGAACGGTTAACCGATGCGCCACCCATACGGCCCACATCGTTTAGATCGGCGCCCATAGCGGTCATCCAATCTACAGAACCTTTAGAGTGAGAGCTTAAAATCTCAACTAGAGCTGGATCGTTAATGTTACGGCCACCTTTCATGGTGTCTTTATACATCAACTCAGGGCTATCGGTAATGTCCTTCGCTTTTTGCTGGTCAGTCCAAGCTGCATTCATACCACCAGCGGCTAACTTGGCGTTACCACCAATCACAGGCTCTTTTTCAATAAGAATGACTTTGGCGCCATTATCATGTGCAGACACTGCAGCAGAGAAACCTGCGCCACCTGAACCCACAACGACAACGTCAACGGTATCGTGCGGTGCGCTAGCAAGAGCAGCTTGACGTTCTGACTTATCTTTGGCCAATTCTGCAATAGTAGGCTCGTTACGCTCCCACTTTTTAGCGTATGGCATGTTGAAATCAAAGCTATGGCAAGAGTCACAGTAAACCATAGATTTTTCGTGAGCACTGTGACATGAGGTACATGCGACATCGCCAGGGAAATGAGAATCATGAGCGTTATAGTGCTCATGTTTAGTGGTTTCAGCCACCTCAGCGAGCGTGCCGTGACACGACACACATTGTTCATTTTCATAAGTTAAGCTGTCGTTAGATAGCTCACCATCTGGTGTATGACAGCTGTCACACTCTTGGTTTTGAGCATGGAACTCAGCCAAGTTATCTGCGGCTAAAGTACTGCTCATAAAGCCTGTACTACCAATTAATGTGGCAATACATGCTGCAAGTTTGATCATTTTCATCTTTGCTCCCCCTTCTACCCGTTATGACCTAAGCCTTATCAGTATAGAAGCACTTTCATTTCATTTTATTTAATTGAAGTGATGTCACTTCGTTTATGTTAAATACCGTCAAAATTTTTAGCGTTTTACGCGGCATTTAATATCGCTCAATTAAATCTTTACCTAAGGCTGCAAAGCCAGCAACAAGATAGAGAGGTTAGTGCTGAAAAATGACACCTCAATCACACGCCATTTATTGGCCTATGCAAACATGCATAGCCCATTGGAGGTATATGCAAAATTGCATAACGCTACGTGCGACGGGTCACATCGCACCATCAACATGCATAAACATGACTTAACATATGATGGATTCGCGTAATACAGCACAGTTTCATTAGTGAACATTATGTAAAATCTCCCCATGAGATCGTTACTGCTTTGCCTTACCCTACTCGTCATGCCTGCGCTCGCCCAAGAGAGCATTGTCTTTGGTGTACACTCAAAAACCGCCCCGTTAGAATGGCGCAACAATGGTGTCGACCAAGGCTTTAACATCGAGTTAATCGACCGTATTGGTCAACTCATGGACAAACGGATTTTAGTGCGCCGTAAAAGCTTTCAACAACTAGTGAAAGATGTTCACAACCCTGACAGCGATATCGATGTCATTGCCGTGGTTAGCCCGGTTAATTTAGACAGAAAGCTCAGCCAATCCGATCCTATTTATGCCACCCATGCCAAAGCCTATACCTTGCAAGGCAAAGCATTAATCAATAGCTGGGCAGACTTAATCGGCAAACGTGTTGCGATTAAAAAAGGCGCCTTTGTTGACGTTTACCTCTCTGGTTATCCACAACAATTTGAACGGATTGATGTCGACCTTTATGAGACAGGCTTTCAACGGCTGATTAATAATGAAGTGGATGTGGTCATTGCTGAAAGCTTTGTTGCTCGTCGACTATTACCCCTTTATCCGTCGGTTCGCAGCTCCAGTGATGCACTGATTTACGGCGCATTTAACTTTGTCTGCAATGGCAAAAAGTCTGCTTTAATGGACCAGATAAACGATGCACTGCGCCAGTTAAAACTCTCAGGGGAGTATGACAAGCTGGTGAATAAGTGGTTTGGTACTGGACGAGAAAAGGTCGATTTAACCTCAACCCAACAACGGATGTTTTGGCTGGCTATCTTAATTTCTATTATCTCCGCAATGGGGATGATCTATACCGGTTTTATTAGTGTGAGCCTGCATAAACGTAAAAAGGCGCTCGATGCAGAGTTGATGCAACGTCGACGGGTTGAAGCTGAGATCTCAGCACTTTCTAAACAGTTTCAGTCGGTATTAGATGGCATGCCTCATGGCGTCACCATCGTCAACCAAGCGATGCAGCGCTTATGGAGTAACGACAACAATATTCACCTTTTGGTAAGCCCTGAATTTCGCTATATCGACAACCACCCCTTTCAGCTAAAGTCAGCGGTGTTAGACACCTTGTCTGACCAACACTCGCTCACTGCCGACATGGTGTATCAACAGCAGTATTGGCAGCTGCAAATTCACCCTATTGCTCATGATCAGGTAGTGGTCTTACTCGAAGAGTCTACCGAGCAACATAGATTGCGCCATGCTAACGAAGAGGCGAGCCGCTTAGCCTCCCTTGGAGAGCTTAGTGCCGGTATCGCCCATGAGATCAACAACCCAACAGGACTTATCGTCCATGCTATTGCACTCTTTTCCGCCGCGATGAAAGATTTAACCCCAGCAGCGCAGCATTACATTAAAGTTAACCCGTTTTGGCAAATTGCTGGGTTTGAACCGGTCAAAGCTATGGATGAGTTAGCCCAAAGTTGCGACACCATCAACGAAGGAGCGCAGCGCATCAGTCGTATTGTTAACGATCTTAAGCGCTACGCCTTGCCGCACCTTGCCAGTGAAAAAACTGCCGTTAGCCTTAACGAAGTGGTGCAGGTCGCATTAAGGTTAACGGCAAATCAAACCAAAACCCATGAGGTGATTATCGAACTTAATTCCCCGTCACCTCTGGTGATGGGCGATGCACAACAGTTACATCAAGTTTTGATTAACCTCATTCAAAATGCGTGTCATGCCTGCCCCTCTCATACAGGGCGCATCTATATACAGACTCATTTAACAGCGCAGCATGCCAAAATATCCATATCAGACAATGGCTGTGGCATGGACAGTGCCACACTTAAACGTATTACGGAGCCATTTTTTACCACCCGCAGAACAGAGGGTGGCACGGGCTTAGGCTTATCGGTATGCAGCCGTATCATTAAAGCCCACAATGCTGAAATGCAGATCCATTCTAGCCAAGGAAAAGGCACCCAAATTAACCTAATTTTTCCACTGTTCCAGTGAAATTAACGGCAGGAACTTAAGATGAAACTGGCAAGAAATATTCTCTTAGTCGATGATGAGGCCTCATGGTTACGCAGTCTTGCCGTGACGCTCAACCGGCTGGTCCCCGAAGCTGAGATAGACACCTGTGTCGATAGTCGCCAAGTGATGAATCGCCTTCAGGTAGGTGATTACGCATTAGTTTTGCTCGACTTGACCATGCCTTTCCATTCAGGAGAGGAGCTGCTTGCCATGATCCGCAGTGATTTTCCTAATACCCGGGTTATCATCGTCACAGGGGTCAATGAGGTCGATACCGCCGTGCGCTGCATTAAAAATGGTGCCTACGACTACTTTATTAAAACTGATAATGTCGATGATCTGTCTCATACGGTCAGACGGGCTTTAGAAGTTGTAGGGCTTGAGCGGAACTACCTACATATTAAGGAGCGATTTTTAAGCCGCACCTTAGATCATCCCGAAGCCTTTAATAACATCCTCACCTGTGAACCTCAGTTATTGGATCAGTTTCGCTATTTAGAAGCCGTCGCCTTTAGCCCTGAGCCATTGCTGATTTATGGTCAAAGTGGGACAGGTAAAAGTGAATTTGCTAAATCTTGTCATCAACTTTATAGCCCAGATGCCCCCTTTATCAGCCTCAATTTGGCGGGCATCACCTGTGAGACCTTTGCTATCAAACTGTTTGGTCAGCTTCACCACAGAGCCAATGGCGAAATCGATGCGGTAGCCGGCTACCTGCACCAAGTGGGTAGCGGTGTGCTTTACCTCAATGAGATAGGCTCATTACCTCAGCAAGCGCAAATACAGTTACTGGAACTGCTTGAAAGTAAAAAATATAGCCCTATTGGCAGTGAACAAGCCTACCCGGTTAAGTGTAAATTCGTGGTATCCACTCAAGATGATCTTCTGCAACTTAATCAGCAAGGAACATTTCGAAGCGACTTACTCTACCGCTTACGCTCTCACAAAATAAAGCTGCCTCCATTGGCAAATCGGCCACTGGATATCGCCATGCTGATTAATCACTTCATCGCCCTCGCCGCGCAAGAGATGTCATTGAGAGCTCCTCAGCAACCGCGCGATCTCGCGCCTAAACTGGCAGGGTATCAGTTCCCAGGTAACCTTCACGAACTCAAAGGGATGGTTTTTGATGCCGTCAGCCGCAGTGATGGCGTAGCCTTAAATATCTCTCCTTTTATGGAGGCGATTAACGAACATAAATCTCTGTGTTCGCCACAACAAGATTGCATGGTATTCCCCAAACAATTACCCACACTCGCTGAAATCAATCAAGCCTTAATCGATGAAGCGATGAGCCGTACCGCCAACAATCAAACCGCCGCGGCTCAACTTCTGGGCATAAGCCAAAGCGCACTGAGCCGTCGCCTCAAGGGGTAATACGACAAAAAAACGGCTTTTCTCAAAGTCAGAAAAGCCGTTTTTAAACCTTTACAACTTTAACGTAATTCGACAGTTTTACTCGCTAAAAGCCTATTATTCAGATCGCTAATTTCTAACGTTAACGTTCCCTCAAACAGCTCATCTTCATCAAAGGTATATCGAATATCCCAACTCTTTGCGTCAGCATCACCATAGACAAATGAACTATCGAACACTTGTTGCTTCCCACTCGCACCTTGCTTAATCCATTTACCTATCAGTGCCACGTTTTCGCCTTCATGCTCAAACTCTACATTGAACACAGCGCCTAAACTCAATTTGTCTCTACCCACGAAGGACTTAGCATCATCAGTGACTTGATAACGGTTACGGTAATTGTTGTAAGTCACTTCACCAAATTCGACATCATCCAAATCAACCTTAACGTCTGAAGCTTGATACTCTTGCTGCACAACATTTTTCAATAATGTCCGTTCATCTAGGTTGTAGTCCCCTTTGGCAAAGATATCGCCAAGTACCCAACGCAAAGTCTTGTAAGACTTGGAGGTCACAGCGTTTCTCTGTTCATCCGTTGGCAATTTTTCCAGATCTGATAGCGAAAGCAGTTCGCTACAGCGTTGGACATCTCGAATTGGCGCAGGCGCAAGGCAATAGGCTTTTGCCATTCTCAAGCGCGCTCTCGCGTCATATTCTAACTCCGCTGCCGCAGTAAAATACTTCAAGGATTGTCCCCAATCTTGCTCAACTAACTCACCTAACTCATAAACAATGCCAAGCCAATAACCAGCTCCCGCATAACCAAACTCAACTGCCTTGTCGCCCCATTCTATCCCCTCATTAATCAATGCTTGGGCATTTTCTTTGTCGTCCACACCAGCCATGACACCTGCACCTATGGTGATGTTATCTTTGAGCTCAAGTCCCTGCTCAACAAGCAGATTGCCAAGATTGTAAGCCGCTCGTCCCTCACCCATATTGGCAGATTCACGGTAATACTTAAGCGCTAAGAGCCGATCATTTTCAACTCGATTATCAAAATGAAATCCATCGGCAATCAGTACCGTATCACCACCAAGCTGTTTAACCAGTTCATCATTAACGCCTTGCATTTGATGGTACTCGCCAAGCACTAAAGTACGCTTAAGATAGTCCGCGACATAGGCAGACTCATGCCGCTGCCAATACCATGAACTTTGACCATGCCCAGTTTGTTCGTAATAGAGAGTCTCAACCTCTTTGCCCAATTTGTTGAGTACGTATTCCATTCGCATCGAATGCTCAAAATCAGCAATACGATCCATCTTACCCGCAACCAACAGTACAGGGCTTTTGATCGCCTCAGCCAAATAAACTGGAGAGTACTTAATCAACTCATCACTCAATTCACCCACAACTTTGGATACACTCTCACGATACTCTTCCAGTACTTTGAAGTTGTTTGCGTTAAACAGTAACGGTAGATCGTAAATGCCGTATCCACCCACCGCACACTGATAGTCATCAGGATGCTTAATTGCCAGCATCAGCGAAGAGTAACCACCGTAGCTGGCACCAATGGCACACATCTGATTAAACTTATGTTGCTTTCTGACTTGAGTAACCGCTGCGGTAATATCCTCTTCAATCGCCTTTCCAAACTCGCCTTTACCGCTATCTAAAAACTGCTTACCGTAACCTTCAGAGCCGCGAAAGTTAACTCTCAGTATCGCAAAGCCACGGCTGACAAAATACTGAACTTCACTATTGAAATAGTTAAAGTCACGTACACCAATCGGCCCACCATGAGGCATAACCAAAAGCACGCCGTTGCCACTCTGCTTATCTGGCAAAGTTAAATAGGCTTCAACCTCTACGCCAGCGGTATTTGTGACAGAAAACACTTCTGTCGGCTGAAGTTGATGTTGAATTAAGTCTGGATATAACTCAGTAAGCAAATCAGCTTTTTTACTCTGCACATCAAATAAGTAATAGCTACCTGGGTCATCAGAGGCATAGGAGAATAGCAACATCTGCTTCGCGTCATTTGAGTGCGCACTAATAACGGTTTCCTTGCCCTGAAATGCGCTACTAAACAGCGATTTAATTTGGTTAATATCATTGTCAAAGAAATGGCTAACATGATGACCGTTTTCCACGTACCGAACAGACTTAACAGCCTTGCCAGACTCATCCAGTTCAGCGCCAACGAGGTCGTATTTTGGGTGTTCATATAACACGCTGCCTAACGTCTGGCTTGGAATGTCAAACTCATATAAAGCAACTTTATCAGTATTTTTATTGCTCAATACGGCCAAGGTATTGTCACGAATAAACCCGATCGGACTAAAACTGACCTCGGAGTCATCAATTTCAAACAGTAGCTTCCAGCGGCTTTCGTTTAGTGACCGATAAAGGACTTCGCCACGCATATTTTCAATATCTGCCGTGACCGCAAACAACTCCTCACGAATACTGTCAAAGGCAAATACCGCGACATCCTTTAGCTTTTTTTCTTCAAATTTAGCGGAATTAAACTTTTTATTGATCAACTCATCTAAGGTCAACTTATAAAGGCGATTACTGGGACGATTACCATAGCGGTTCTTAGCGTATAAAACATGCGTTGGGTCAGCAATAAGCGGGTCAACCAGATATCCGTCACTTGGAAGCGACACCATTTTGGCATCGATTTTCCCAGCTTTTTCTGACAACAATGCCAACACTTGGCGAGCTTGGCCACGGTGACTATAGCTAATGTATAGGGTGTTATTATCAATCCAAACATATTCATTGAGCTGCTCATCGGCGTCAAAGGCCCCTACATGCTGATATATTTTATCTTCAACACCTATCAGCGACAGATAGCTCTTCCCCTCATCCACAATTAGCGCCGAGATATAACGATTATCAGGGGAAAAGCCCACCTGCGACATAGCTGGTGAGCGAAACAGTTCTTTTGCAGGTATTGGTGTCGCTTGAGCATAAAACGCCAAGCAATATAAACACAGCGCAATCAGTGCTCTCATAGTGCCGCCTCCTTACCTGCAAGCAGCCTTTCGGCATACTCTAAAAACTTATCCTCGCCAGGTCCCGAATAACGAACTTGACGAGACTTTAAGATATTAGGGAATTTCTCTTCTAAAAATAGTTGTGCAGAGGTTGAGCGGTTTTCAAGTAGAATTTCAGCAGAAGATACCATCCAAAACCCAACAGTCTTCACGTATAGGTCGCCAACATAACTGACTTGATTGGGCTTCACCTCAAAATTCCAATATCCCTGCTCAAGCTCCATATAGACATAGCGACCAAACTTAATATCTTCTATTTGGTATTGGCCCGCTGGCACATCGACTAATATATAGTTGGTCCCAGACTGGAGATCTTTGTCGGTCAACATTAATGATTTGGTACCACCAATAATGATGCTGTGTAACCCTCGGTTAGTATCAATACCTATTAACAGGTATCCGCTATTTTCAGCAAGCTGCTTATCGACATCTTTAGAGATGCCCTCAATTTTCTGTGCACAGCCCAGAAGCGTGCTAATGGCAAGCATTAACACCAAACTTAATCGTGGCTTCATTAAAATCCCTTTCATCAATTTCATAGTGATACTGCTTGATTATGACGCTGTTATTGATTGTCGTTGTGCTGGTCGCACCAGAAGCAAAGATATCAGCAATACACATAAAATCAACATATTTTACATATACTTAAAACGTAGATCACTAATATTACGTACAAAAAAGCTCGCCATCTAGGCGAGCTTTTTTACTATCAATCGATTCAGTGTTTCACAAAAACTAGGCCAATCAGAATTAAGCCGACTTAAGCTCTGATGCTTCTGCCACCTCAGCTTCATGCTCTTTCTCTGTGGCATCGACAATGGTCAATACCGCGGCATCGCCCACCACATTACAAGAGGTTAATACCATATCGATGAGGCGGTCGAGCGCGGCAACAATAACAAATGCTTCAATTGGCAGACCCATTTGGTGAATAAGCACACCAATCATCACCATACCACCACCTGGTACACCACCTGCACCGACTGACAATAGGAAAATGCTAAACAAGAGTGCAGGTAACTGCTCCATCGCAATCGGTGCACCGAACGAGTTGGCCACAAAGAAGATAGCGATAGTGATGTAAATCGATACGCCGCCCATGTTCATGGTTGCCCCCAGTGGCACACCAAAACCCGCCACGGCACGCTTAACACCTAACTTTTCGGTCAAGGTACGCATGGTCACTGGAATAGTGGCATTTGAACTGGCCGTAGACAGTGAAAACAGGATCTGTTCTTGTGTTTTAGCCCTGAACTCTTTTGCTGATACCGGTGTAAATAGGCTTACCGCTAGCGGATAAACCACAAATATCCACAGTAGCAGTAGACTCAATATCACCACTAAGTATTCAAGTACGCTGAAGAATAAACTCGCCTCTAAGGTCGCCCCTAGCTTTAACATCAAGGCGAACACGCCAAACGGTGCCAGTTGCATCACCACGCTGATAAGCTTCATCATCAGCTTGTTGCCCTCTTGGAAACCTTGCACCAACAAAGGCACTGCACTGCCCATCGACTTGACGACACCACCAATCAATAGCGCCATAAAGATAACCTGTAGCATGTTGCCAGAGGTAAACGCGGCGACAGGGTTACTCGGCACAATATTGACGATAAGTTGCATCAAATTAGGCAGTTCAGTGGCGGTGATCTCAGCACCACTGCCACCGGACATATCTACACCTTGGCCAGGTTTGAGTAAAAGTGCGACAGCTAATGCCGCAAAGATAGCCACTAAAGTATTAATAATATAGAAGCCGAAGGTCTTTCCCCCTAGGCGACCAAAGCTTTTTAGGTCTTTCAGCTCTAATACACCACAGACAATACTGACGAATACCAGTGGCACCACCAGCATCATGATCATATTGACGAACATGGTGCCCGCACCTGAAGCGACATCCACCAAAGCGCCAGAGAACAGGCTAACGTCAGCGAGGAAATATTGAATGATTGACCCAAATATCAATCCAGAGAATAGACCAATAAAGATCCGAGTAGAAAGTGATTTTGTCATATGCTTGCCTATTTTATTAGCCCGTCTATTGCGCGCTTTTATCTGTTCATCTCTGCGGATGATATCTAGATATGAAACGACTACATGTCGTAATGAGCGTTTGATAGTGAATCATGCTGACAATAATTTCAATATCAATCACAATTAACGGCAGGCGAAACAAATCAATAACACCCAAACACTCAAAGCTAGCTCGCTGATTTACAACCAAATATCTTATAAAACAAAGGTTAATCCGTACAAAACTTTTACAACGACAACATGAAGGCAATGAACTAGCACAACAAACCACCACAATCAGCAGTGACTATACCCAACAAAACCAAAAAACTTAGCGCAATCCACCACAAAAGGTACAAGTGAAAACTCAAATCACTAGCAAAACTTGCATCGCCCTTATATTCCCTAGCTAAAAAACAGACAAAATCCGATTTACCTAACATGGCTTCAACAAGCGAAACTAATAAAAAAAACCATTAATACAATGTATTAATGGTTTTTTTTATTGGATAGTGGCGTAAAAAGTTAGGCCAGCCACAGCTCCACATCACGTATGATGAAGTTGCCCGTATAAACAGGATCTGGTTCACCGATAGGCTCTAGCTCAAAGTAACGTCTATGCTCCTCGGGGAGTCCTTCATAGCCGCAGATCACTTGATAGAGCCAACTTTCTTCATCCCAATTAAGCTGCTTATCTTGATGGTACTCGAGGGCCGATTGTCGTAAGCCTGAATCAATAACCGCGCAGAAATACTCCTCTACGGCTAACTTGAGCGGATTATCTGGAATATCAAAATCTTCAGCCTGAACCAAGGAGAACGCCACATCATGCTCACGCACTTCGCTATCTCGTCCAACCCTTGTTATCGCCTTGATCTGCGCCACTAATCCCAATAGCTCAGTTTCATAGCCACTGTTATTCACGTCTACTGCTGCTGGCGCTAATAGCGCATCGGCACGATTAAACAGCCTTGGTAACTGTTTATGGCCAACATGGTCGGCCACCCGATAGTCAGGATGCTGATCGGTATAGAGTAACCAGCCTTTTAATAACCGGGTACGCCCCTGAATCTGTCTGAAACGCCCCAATAGCTCCAGTAAACGTCCCTGCACCACACTGAGCTCCTGAGTACAGTCACTCAGCGTTTCTTGTAATGTGGTGACCAGGAGTTTTCTCAGCTCTCTAATATCGCCAGCGATTTCACCTAACTCACTAAACTGGAACATCTCCAGCCCATTGAGCAGCTCGGTAACCTGACTCTGCGCTAGCTCATTTTCACGAATTTTGGCATTGATGGTGCCAACATAACCAAATTCATTGTTAATCCGGCTCCACAGTACACGAATCGAGTAGCGTAACCCCTCGGCAAAACTGTAAACATGCTCACTTAAATCAGAAAGGTAGGCTTCACTCGCACTATAATCAACCGCATGACGCGCCTCTTTATAGTGATCGGCTAGGGTCTTAATGGTCGCCAGTGATGAGCCGACATTGGCATCGATTTGACGATTACGCTCATCGCTTAACGCCTCCTCAAGCAGCGCACGTACCGAACGCTTGAGCCGTAACTCCTGTTCGGGTTCGGGTCGCCACAAGATATCCGCCTTGCGCAACTTTTCAATGGCTGCGGCGTTGTCTCCGCCCTCAGAAACAGAGCCAGACAGGTAAACATCCATCACCAGCTCGGCATGACGGCCTAGCTGCTTAAGTAGTGTTACCCCGGCCTGGTGTAAGTTACTACTCATATTAGATTAAGTCCCTTTGCGTCGCTGTTTCAGCCTGTGCTTCTAAACTTAATCCTTCAGTTTCATCGATAAAGCGGATCACTTCATAGAGATAATCGAGTTTACCGGTGGCAATGTAGATCTGTTTTTCAGCGTTGGGCCGTAGCAGATAACCTAGCTCCACTAAGCGTTTAAACACTAACTTAATCTGCGCATCCACTTGAGTACTGGTTGACCCAAACAGACGATAATGGCTAATTTTTCCCAGTTGTTCCCTAAAGGCTGGCGTGTCTTCAATCCGCATCTGCAGCTCGCTTACACGCACGGCAGCCCCTTCAGACAGTGGCGCATCTTGGCCGCTCGCTTCTTGCACTAGCACCAGCCATTCCACTAAGGGAATGAGTGCATTACAGATATCTTTAAACTGACTGGAAATCACTTTACGCTCATCATCGCCAAGCTGCTGATAACCGCAGAAAAAGACCTCGCCCTCACCCGCTGAGGCGATGGTGCGGTTGATCTGATTTAGGTACTGCTCGACATTGTCACGAGTGACTGGCGACTTCAGAGCACGCCACGCCTCTTCATTACTGGTGCGGCAGATAAACTCGCCGCGCAGTAAGCTTTCAATCAATGCGCCTTGGCCAACTAATACGGTTTGCGTTGTACTACTCATTTACACAGCCTCCTTGGCAAAACGTTGGCTCAACTTATCGGCAATGGGGTTAATTTGCGGCTTCACCACCTGCAGTTTCTTAGTTTGCTTATTAATAATGTAACGGTTAGCAAACAGGTTCAGCACCTCAGACTCAGGATTAGGGAATGCGCCAAGTACCGAGATGTTATTGTTTTCACAGGCATCGAAAATCTTCTTCACGTTACCGTGGTGTAAAGTTCCAAGCTCATCGATAGGCCAATGAATAGTCACATCGGCTCGGCCGCGCAATAGGCGGGTAAAGGCTAAAAGGAATTTACATAAAATCAGATAAGCCATACCGTGGCTCGACGATTCGTTTAACTGACGGTCAGTACGAATAACCAAGTCACTATTGCCCTCTTTGAGCCTTAACTCAATCTCAAGCAACTTAGCGATACCACCAGTTAATGCGGCGCGGCCGATGATCTCTAACGCGCGGCGCATGCTACTGGTATAGTGCTCATCGGGCAACTCGGCAAAGCCGTCGGCTTTCCATTGGCGGAAAGCTTTCACAAAGACCTCCAGCTCAGGCCAAAATTCGAGTTCACTGATCCGCGATCGAATACGCACTGCTGACTCGCTGACACCATCGAGGAACAACTCCTCACCCACTTCGCGAGTAATACGTGCACTTTGCGAGGCAATACGGCGATCGATATCGGCCAACACATCGTAAAATGCAGTTAAGTCGATACCAAAGTTACGTCCCTGTTCACGCAGCCCCATTATCGCCTGTGGCACCATAACATTCAGCAACTGCTCAAGCTGTGGCACTAACTTGCGGTAGTCGAGCAGACGAATGCCTTTATCGTTGATAAAGCTCGACTCTTCGCGAGCACGCTCCCAAGTTTCCGATAGACTCGAACCAGACTTACTGGCGATCACCGAATCGAAATGCTCAATATACTGCTTCACTGCACCAAGTAGCTGGTCGCGACGCAATAACAGCTCTTCGCCTTGACGCAAACGCTCAGTCAAGCCGCCTTGTAACTCATCGTTGTTGGCCGGTAATTTTAGCTCGGCTAATTTGCGCATCACACTGCGTAGCTTAGTTAAGTTCTCCGACGCCTCAACTTGCACCGCATCAGACTGCTTGCGGTCGGTATCTAAGCTTTGTCTTTGCTGCTTCACCTCGTTGGCTTTACGGGTTAATTGCTGTTCTAATTCAGTAACGGCCAGCTTAATGGTGCTTAACTCAGTTTGTAATTTAGGTTTGCGCGCCAGCCACGTATGTTGATACCAATCATCAAATCTGAGTACTTCGCTACGACGCTGCTCCGCCTTACTAATGTTGCTTTCCAGCTCGCGGATCGATTGCTTAAGCTTAACAATCTTGTCTTCGTCGACCCCCCGTGATTTTAACTCGTCCTTATACCACTGCTCACAAGCTTTCTGCTCACTCTTAGCATCTTGGCGACGCTGGGCAATGTTGCTCTTAATCTGCGCTAATTGGCTGTCGAGTACACCAACCACCTCTTGCCAGTAGGCATTCTTTTCCATGCGAGCCTCGAGAGCTTGTTCTTTTTGCTCGTCAATCCAGGCTTGATGTTGCTGTTCAAGTTGTTTGAGTTCGCTGTCGAGACGGCTTAGGCGTTTTTGCGCTTGAGCTTTCCGCTCACCGAGGGCTTTATTGATCTTCTCCTGCTCAACCCGCTTTTCATCAAACAGACGTCGCAGATCATCACGACTGTTTTTATACGCGGTCTTAGCAAAGGTCAGCTCACGATTGAGTTTATCAAGCTCACCATTGATGGCGACTAAACTATTTTCCGCCTCTGCTTGCAATGCTTTGGCTTTGGCCAATGCGTCTTCAGCCTCGCCATAACGACCACGTAGCTCTTGCTCTGAGGCTGCATATTCAGGGATCTCAATCGCTTTGAGATCTAAGCCGACACCGCAGAATAGATCGTCACTGTTTTCACCCATGACAGGGTGCAGATCACTGCGATGTAACAGTTCTGGATTAATCAGTTTACCTATGTTCTGTTCCCAACCATCAACCTCTTTACGCAGGTACTCAAGCAAGGTGTGCGATTGAGGGAAGAGGATATGGTGTAACTCATCTAAGGCACCTTGGCGCTCAATCACCCGAATACCAGCTTGACGCAGGCTTTCATTGGCTTGATCACGTTTAGCTCGATATTTGCGCTCCTCGCTACTGAGCCGTTCTGCCTTGGCATTACAGGCTTCTTGTTCTTCATCAGCACGCGAGATACGTTCATCAAAAACCGCTAACGCCAGTTTTTCTTCTTCACTATAGGTCACGTTATTGACCTGCATCGTTAGCTCAGCAGCGGTCAATTTGAACTGATATTCTTGCTCTCTGTGCTTTGCCTGGCCAGCATCCATCTGCTCACGCCACTGCTCGTCAAGCGCTGTTAACTCTTTGCGGCCTTGCTCTTTCTGTTTATCGCGGGCTTCTCGGTGTTTATCTTGCTCTTTATCGAGTAGCTCTAGTTCACGGTTAAGGTTTTCACCAATTTTGCTACGACGGGCATTATAAGCCGCCTCAACATCTTGATGTTTCTCGGTTTGCAGCTTATGACGCTCAGTTAAGTTATCTAAGCTGCCTCGCCAACTAGGCAGTTGATCTAAATCCAGCTTGGCTTGCTCTATATCGGCGTCGAGAAACGAAGCGTGTTGATCTTCGATCACATCAAGATCGTGTTCGATCTTAGCAACATCCCCTTTAGCGGCCGACAGATCTTGATTTAACTCATCGCGCACTTCTTTCCATTCGTCATCGAGCTGACGTAGTTTTAAACCTAACTCTTTTGAGCGTTGTTGGTTTAACTCCTGACGTTCGACTTCAGTGGCTTCATCTCTGCCATAACCACGCTTTAAACCAGCGAGCCTTTGTTCGGCGCTAAGCAGTTGATTAAACTCTTGTTCAAGCTTATCGAATTCGGGACGGATCTGCTCAAAACCTTGAATAAGCTGACTTTCTCTTATCCATGCTTCGACTCGCTGAGGGTTGATACGCGAGCTCGGAGGGTTCACACCATCCTCTTCCAAAATGGCGGCAATCATCGACTTGATGGTTTCCATCTTGCCCTCTTTGGAGTGCACCGCTTTAGCAAGCTTTTCAATATGACGTAGCGAATGTTCGCTCTGACACAAAGAGAATTGACGCGCATAGGCGCGCAATTCACTGCGGTTACTTCCCGTGCTCAGCAAGGTGCGGTCATTTTGGATAATGGCACGATACTCTCGGGTATTAAGGAGATTGGTGACAGCCACGCCTGCACGCTTCATCTCACGGCCTAATTCAGCCATGTTGTGACACAGAATCGACTCTCCCTGCTGCGACTTAACGTAATCTTCTAACTCAAACCCTTTCGCAATAAAGCGGTAATTCACCCCTTTACCATCACCCGCCGAAGCCAATACAGCCTGGTTAAGCAGGCCATCATCACGACGATATTCGTAGATGATGTAACTCGAATCGTGCGGCAGATACCAACGCTCAAAGCTGTCGCGAGTCGAGGGGACGACGCGGCTTGGATATTCACCATAAAACACCGGCACCAAACGCTGCAATGTTGTCTTACCCGAAGCGTTGGTTCCACAGATATTGGTATGTCCATCGAGGGCGAGTTCTACAACGCCAGGGAGGTGCGTATTGATGAGCACAATTCGATTCAAGCTTGGCATCTTAATCCTTATCCAAACAGCGCCAAATATTGGCAATAGCGCATAAACAATCGCAGCAGCCGAGCAGCATTAACGATCTATTTTTAAAATAATCCCACTAAAGTAAAACAAAGCCGCAGCCTTGGCAATCGAGGCGATGCCTCAAACACATTGGGAGTGAAAAAAGCGCGATCATAGCTCACTTTGGCGCGTAATGAAGCTTAAGGAAACAGCAGTTGAATTCTGATCTAGCGAAAACAAAAAAGCCATCGCTGCAGTAGCGATGGCTTTCGTCACCTTATTGGGGGGCAACCCTTAGTGAGTGATGTCGTTTAGTGATTATCCCAACGACTATGCACCTTGGTAATCTATACGGCGAGACTCATAACGCTCAACCATCTCATCCATACTTTGCACGTCGATAGCTCGCAGGCCACTCAGTACTAAGGTCTTAATGCCTGTGCCGACTAATTTGTCACCGCAATGCAGCTCGAAACCTAAGGTCACATCGCCGCGCTTGCCATCAACCACTAACTTTTGCTCCACGAGGCTTAGCTCAACCTTATTGAAGTCGAGCGTGGTTAAATCAAATGACATGCTCTCATAAATTACCAGTGGTCTAGCTGGGTTAATCATCACCCCATGGGCCTTCATCATCGGCACCAATACATGGGTAAAGTTAAGCCCAGAAAAAGCCACGTAACTTCTTATAAAAGACTCAGTTTGCACGTCACACAGCGTCGATGCGCCGCTTCGGGTAACACTAAGATATTGCTTGCCTTTATCATCGACAACGGCAAAGGCTCCACCTACCTGCTCAGGAAACAGCAAGGGGACGCCATCACCAACCATTCCCTCGAAACGAAAGCCCATGGTTTGACTTAAGCCATACTGACCCAGTACCAAGGCAAACAACAGATCACCGGGGACACAAAACTTCTTCGCAGCAACGTCGTGGATGGGATTAAAATCTTGCGCAACGCCTTTGGCAAACTCACTGGCTTGTTCAGCAGTGACAGAAACAAGCTGTTCATCTTTTTTATAATAAGGACTTAGAAACATATCGGCTCGACAATACAGGGGCTAGTTATCATTCAGGGGCCACAGTGTATAGCAAAACACCACAAACACTTCTCCGATGACTTAGGATACAGAATTTAACAAATGTAAATAGCTGCTGCTTTAAGTTAATTTTAAGCACCAACTCCTAACATCCGCCCAACTTAACGAGAATAACTCTCATTTACGTTGGAGATTTTATGTCACGCTCATTTACTGGCTCACTTAGCCTGATCACTGTCGCACTGCTGAGTCCCCTCAGCAACCCAAGCCATGCCCAGTCAGCCCCCCTTCAAGTTGCACAACCGTTAGAACAGCTGACCGTATTTGGTAAACGCAACCCTCTCAATACCGTACCAGGCAGCGCCCACCAGCTAACTCAAGCAGATTTAGACACCTTCAAATACAGCGATATACTGCGCACATTAGCCTCTATTCCTGGCGTCTATATTCAAGAGGAAGATGGCTTTGGTCTGCGCCCTAACTTAGGCATGCGCGGCACCGGCCAGAATCGCTCAGAAAAGATAACCATTATGGAGGATGGTGTACTAGCCGCGCCCGCCCCCTATGCTTCACCTGCCGCCTATTACTTTCCAACCTCAGGCAGAATGCAGTCTATCGAAATCCTTAAAGGCAGCTCGACAGTAAGATATGGCCCACGCACTACTGGCGGTGTAATTAATCTTATCTCGCGGCAGATCCCTGATGCGCCGTTGGCTGGGCAAATTGAGGTGGCAGCCGGCCAGCATGGCTACGGCAAACTCCATACCTATGCAGGTGGACAAGGTGAACGAGTGGGTGCGCTGGTGGATCTATATCGCTATCAAGCCGATGGCTTTCGTACCATCAATGGCGTCGGTGGCGATAGCGGCTTTAGTAAAAACGATGCACTCGCCAAACTGAGTATTCGCAGTGATGAAAACAGCCTGCAACCACAAATGCTGGAGATAAAACTGAAATATTCGGACGAATCCTCAAATGAAACCTACCTAGGTTTAACCGACGCAGATTTTGCCGCTAACCCCTACCAGCGCTATTCTGCTTCGCAAAAAGACCTGATGACCACTGAGCACAAACAGCTACAAATTAACCATCTTATCGATCTCAGTCCTAACCTGACCCTCGGCACAACCGCGTACTATAATGCCTTTGCCCGTAACTGGTATAAAACCAGTAAAGTAGGGGGTAAGAGTATTAGTGGCTCTGGTACTCAGTTGGCCGCCGATTTTGATAAAGACCCCCTAGCAGGAGATCTGAGTGTCGATGTGAAAGCCAATAATCGTGAGTATCTCTCCCAAGGGCTTCAAACTGAATTGAACTGGTTGTTAGACAACCATGAACTCGCTTTGGGTGCACGCTATCATGAAGATGAGATGGACAGATTCCAATGGGTAGACAAATACACCTTGCAGGCGGATCAACAGATGCGTCTCGATACGGCTGGCATACCTGGCACCGACTCTAATCGCCTCGACAGTGCTCAAGCCTTGGCACTTTATCTACAAGACAAAATCCAATGGGGTCAATTTAATCTCACAGCGGGTCTGCGCTATGAAACGGTCGAAACCCGTCGACTCGATTGGGGCAAAAGCAATATCGGCCGTGAGGGCGAGCCAAACAAAGATATTCGCAATAGTTTCTCGGCACTGTTGCCATCTTTATCGGTCACCTATCAATTAGATGAGCACTGGTTGCTCTTGACCGGTGTCCAAAAAGGCTTTTCCCCAGCGGCGCCCGGCAACCGTGATCGTAAAGAGGAGCAGAGCTGGAACTATGAGGCAGGTGCGCGTTTCAATAGTGGTGAATTAAACGCCGAAGCGATTCTGTTTTACAGTGACTACAGCAATATGCACGGCAACTGCACCGCTGCGCAAGGGTGTAATGATGACAATATAGGTAATCAGTATAATGGCGGAGAAGTCGATGTAAACGGCCTCGAATTCAGCCTAGATTACACCATCAACCAAGGGAAATCGTTGAGCTTCCCGCTTAAGTTGGCCTACACCTACACTAACGCAGAGTTCGATAACAGCTTCACCTCAGACTTTGACTCTTGGGGGGACGTCGAGGCTGGCTTTAAACTGCCTTACCTGCCTGAAAATATGCTGTTTGCCTCGGTGGCGATGGAGACTGAGAACTGGCAATTAACGCTGGCAGCACGTTATACCAGTGAAATACGCACTCAAGCTGGTAATGGTCATATCCCGAGCGAGCAACTTATCGAGGCTAAAACCATTGTTGACCTATCTGGGCGCTACCATATAGCGCGTGATCATGAGCTTTATCTGACAGCGGAGAACTTATTCGATACTGACTATGTCACCACTAAGATCCATGGCTCCAACTTTGCTGGTAAACCCCTATCCGTGACCATGGGTTATCGTTACCAATTCTAATTTACTTACCGATTTTTATCTGAGAATTAACGCTGGGCAGCATATCGCTGCCCACTTTTAGTCCGAAAGTTTACGCTACACCATTTAGCCACCTCTATGCCCTCGCCAAGAAGATAAACCCATACTTTTGTTTTTAAAGTGTTTTATAAAAAATATTTTAGCTTTCACCTACTCCTAAACATTTACAGACCCTTTACATTTGTTGATCTTGATCAATAAACTTAATGATAATGGTTTGCATTACGATACGTAATTGGTAGAATCGCCAGCAATTTAATAACCCCGACATAACAACTGGGAAGAGAATGATGAAGAAAACGCTAATTGCTGCTGCAATTGTCAGCTTATTTGCTAGCCAAGGTGCTGTTGCATCTGAAGAAACTCAAGAACTGCGTAAAGTAATTGAGCAGCAACAAAAAGTCCTGAAAGACCTTGAGAAGCGTCTTGAAGAGACAGAAAAGCGTGTTGAACAAACCGCAGATGTTGTAGAAGAATCAAGCTCAGCGAAGAGCGCGACCACCATCGGTGGTTATGGTGAACTGCATTACAACAATATCACCGATAATAAAAAAGGCACTGACAAGAAAGAGTTCGATTTCCATCGCTTTGTACTTTTCTTCGGCCACGAGTTCACTGAAAACACACGTTTCTTCTCTGAACTAGAAGTTGAGCACTCAATCTCAGGTGACGGCCAAAATGGTGAAGTAGAGCTTGAGCAAGCCTATATCGAACATGACTTTAACCAGATGTTGACGGGTAAAGCGGGCCTATTCCTAATGCCTGTTGGTATCATCAACGAGACTCACGAGCCACCTGCCTTTTACGGTGTTGAGCGTAACCCAGTTGAGAAAAATATCTTACCTGCAACTTGGTGGGAAGCCGGTGCTGCACTGAATGTTAAAGCTGCTCCTGGTCTTGCATTTGACGGTGCCATCACCTCAGGTCTTTATGTCGATGAGTCATACAGCATCCGTGGCGGTCGTCAAAAAGTCTCTAAGGCCAAAGCTGAAGATCTCGCTTATACCGCACGAGTTAAATACACCGCAGTACCAGGCCTTGAGCTTGCGGCAACAGCACAATACCAGTCAGACCTGACCCAAGGTCGCGAAGGTGTTGATACTGCATCTGCGACATTACTGACTGCTCACGCTATCTACACCATCGAAGGTTTTACGGTTAAAGCGCTTTACGCCCAGTGGGACATCGATGGACAAGAAGCCAAAGCACTTGGTCGTGATGAACAAACAGGTTGGTATATCGAACCTTCTTACCGTTTTAATGAGAGCTTTGGTGTGTTTGCTCGCTACAACGAATATGACAACAACGCCGGTAACAACGCAGATACTAACGTAGAGCAAACCAATGTCGGTATTAACTACTGGTTGCACGAAAACGTTGTATTCAAAGCTGACTACGAAAAAGTTGGCGGTGCTAAAGACTCTGATGGTTTCAACTTAGGTGTTGGCTACCAGTTCTAAGCAAGGCTTCATAATGAGTGCGTCTTAGCGGCGCACTCACTATGCCAAAGTAACGGTTATGACATAGCGGTTACTTTGCCATAGTGACCTATTTTCATCACATCATTGCAGAGCTAAACATGAAATCTATCACCCTTGCTTGCGCCAGCATCCTCTTGTGTTTCAGCTTGCAGTCACAGGCTGACAATACCTATCAAACTACTGAAGATTTTATCGCGAGCGCCTTTAACTCAGTAGCCCCAAAAGCCAACGTGCTATGGCTAGACAGCGAATCAAAAAAAGTCATTGAGGAGATATTGGCCCACAAGTTTAACAAGATGCGAGTTAGATACTGGCAACAACCACAGCAAACGGTATGGATTCTAGAAGAGATAGGCAAAGAATCTCCCATTACCGTGGGTATCCATGTTAAAGACAGCGCCATAGTGCAAACCAAAGTCTTGGTGTATCGGGAAAGCCGCGGCGATGAAGTACGCCATGATTTTTTTACCGACCAATTTAAAGCCGCCACACTCACAGCTAACTATCAGTTAGATAAACATATCGATGGTATTACCGGCGCAACCTTATCCGTCAGAGCACTCACTAAGCTTTCACGTATCGCTCTCTATCTGGATCAACAGATAAATAGTCAATAAGAAAGTAGTGGTTAGCATCAAGCTCAGTTATAGTAATCGCCACGAAATGGGGATGATTCCCCCGATTGACGCATCCTTAGACAACAGATAAGAACCGCTGCATGAGCAATAAGCCCCGCCATCCCCACCGTAAAACCCTGAATCAACAATTAGCAAAACTCTTTAGGCCTTGGCACAGAAGACTGGGGATCGCCAGCGCATTGCTGGTGGCAATGGTATCAATTAGCGGTATATTAATTAACCACAGTAATCAGCTAGCCATAGACAGCAGTCACGTAACACAAGCATGGTTGCTGGATCATTACGGTATTAAACCGCCAAATGAGATAAAGATTTTCCAAACTAAACCACTGTTGGCCATCACTGATAACCTATTATGGCTCAATGACAAACGTATCCTTGAGGCGAACGCACCACTTATCAGTGCAATGGTTTATCAACAAATGTTTGTCGCCATTGATGAAAGTAATCTCTATATACTCTCTGCTGAGGGGGAATTACTCGAACAACAAAGCAGAGCCACTGGTCTGCCTGACAACATCGAGGCCATTGCCATTCAAAAAGATCGGCTATTCCTTAAGACCCAAGAGGGCCAATTTGTGGCAGATGCCGAACTCATTGAGTGGGCAGCCACAACAGTCAAGCCTACGCTAGTTTGGCAACAAGGGCTTGATGGCAGAAAAATCACAGCAGCCAAGGCCCAAGTCTCCCTTTTATCGCGCTCAAATAACCTGACCTGGGAACGTGTCTTACTTGACCTTCACAGCGGTCGCATTGTTGGTTTGTCTGGCCAATGGCTTATGGATCTAGTGGCACTATCATTAATCTTTATGGCATTTTCAGGCCTGTACCTGTGGCAGCAAGCTAAGCCTAAAAAGCGCAGCAAACGCCCCTAATGACCGCCACAACCGTCCCATCCAGCAGCCTGTTATCCTTACAAAAGTATTAAGCTAACAGGCTGATATAACTAAAAATAGTAAAATCTCCACCACCATCAAAAAAATCTGCCTTTAGAGAAGATGATTTTCTAGCAAAAAACACTGTCCTGAGTTAGCTTAAGCCAAATACCGCCAACACTTTATTATGCGGTTAGAAAAGGGCACTACGCCAGCAGAGGTGAATATCACCTTCTTGCTTTACTTATTTCGAGGTTTGCCAACTATGTCTACACTCGCATCGCCAGCCCTTAAGTCATTGCAGACAAACATTGACGCCCCACTGCACCAATTAGTGGCAGATATCGATATACTTGATGCGGTAAAACCTCTCAATAATGTTGAACAAAAACAAGCCTTTTTCGATAATCAATTTTCGGTGGAACCTTCCTTCATTTACGCCAAAGAGAATATCGATCCGTTTAAACTCAAACGCGCCCTATTTAACCTGCCATTAGAAACCTTAAAGGATGACGATCTCTACACTTTATACCTAGATGTTATCGACTCCTATGTCGACAAAGTCGATCAATACAAGTCGATCGGTAGCACGGATTTTTTATATGATTCATTGCGTTATTACGGTGAGCCAAGCGAAAAAGATATTAATAATGCACAGTTCATTTTGCATCTACCCGATGATCCCGATGACAACGTCGGTAAGTTGCAAGATGCACAAGCCATTTGCCAGATCCTCTCATCGATGGCAGCTCAAGAAGGCTATACTTGGCAGTTGCAAATGGACGATTCTATGGTGGCGAATGCGCTAGTTTCAGGCACCAAAGTGCGCATTAATAGCCGCGCTATACTTTCTCACACCGACTCACTGGCTTTAGCCCACCATGAACTAGGCGTGCACTTAGTGACCTCCTTAAATGCACAAAGCCAGCCATTAAATGTGCTCTCATTAGGCTGTCCGCTCAACACCATGACCCAAGAAGGGTTGGCGATATTGAGTGAATATCTGTCGGGAAACCTTACCTTAAAACGACTAAAAATATTGGCGTTACGGGTCATGGCGGTAGCCTCTATGATTAAAGATAAAGATTTTCGCTCCACCTTTTTGCTGCTTAAAGAGCAATATGGTGTCGAAGATAATCTAGCTTATACCATCACAGTAAGGGTCTATCGTGGGGGCGGTTACACTAAAGACCACCTCTACCTCAAAGGCTTCAGTATGATACTGAATGCCTATGAAACGGAGGCTAACTTTAATCACCTACTAACAGGAAAAACATCACTGGCTTATTTGCCACTTATCTCACGTTTAATCAGCAAAGGCGTTTTGATTGAACCCAAGTATGTTACACCCTCCTATAAACAACCGGTACAGGCCAATGCGGTCAACCGCTTTATCACCCATGCAATACGCTAATTAACATTGACGTTAAATAAGGCGAACTTATGACGAACCTAGCCCAGTTCACATTGCTAACTCAATCCTTTAGTCGCTCATTTAAACAGAGTGATTGCGGCGCCTATATTCAGCCGCTAGTAGACCAAGATACCGAGTTCATGCAATTAATAGGCATAGATCCAAGGATTTGGCGTTTCGCACGGTTTCCAAAGAGTACACCAGAGAGCTTTAACCACTATTTTACCAACGTATTGTCAGATGAAGGCAGCTTTTTATTTAGTGTACGGCTTAAAGAAACCGATGCGATCATCGGCTTTACCCGACTTAAAAATATGGATTTTGATCATCGCCGTGCAGAGACTGGAACCTGGCTCATTGGCGATCAGCAAGGCAAAGGGCTCAATAAGTATATAAAACAGCAGCTATTAACCATCGCCTTCGACGTACTCCAGCTCAACGAGGTATATTGTTACGTCAATTGTGACAATCATCCCTCGGTAAAGAGCCTACTCTCTTTAGGGTTTGAGATTAAAGAAGCGCAGCAGCGGCTATCGCCGACCCATAACGAAATGGTCGATATGCAACAGTACTACCTGCATATGACGGCTGAGATGTTCCAGTGTTCCTTCAGGCACACACCCCAATAACAATGAACCAAAAGAGAAAATGTAACCAGCCTTCATTCGAAGGCTAACAAGTTTTGGGGCAAAAGCATGTTAACTTTTTACTCGCCACTCACAGCAAATGAAGCTAAAACGAAGAGAGAACATAACCTAGTGCAGATGCAGCTGCGGACGTTGATGGCATGGCCGCTCTTTGACATCCATGTCATCGCGGCATTTGTGAATCCATTCACGTCAGATGCCACCGTGGCGCGTATAGGGACATATTCACAACAATATCCCTATCTAAAAGCCAGTTCGGCATCCCAGCCTCTCGTTCGTTAGCATGAAGCCATGCTTCACTCACCGTGCTAAAAAAGTGCTTGCACACAAGCTCACCGCAGGTGATTGATTGCTATGACGGTAGGACCTTCAAGCGCTCTTTTCCAAACAGGACACCACCAAACACAACCTCTACAAAAGGTAAAAAAAAGCCACAGTATAATACTGTGGCTTTTTAGCGGCGGCTTCCTAGCCACCTTTTGGGTGTTGATAAACTATGTTAGTAACCTATGAGTTAGGTTGATAAGAAGATTAGTTCTTCTTAGAGTATTTCGCGGCTTCTTCACCCGCTAGACGACCAAAGGTAATGATGTCAGAGATAGCGTTACCACCTAAGCGGTTTGCACCATGGACACCGCCAGTCACTTCACCAGCGCCATATAAGCCAGGAATAACTTCTTTCTTGGCATTCATGACTTCAGCTTTGGTATCAATCATTACGCCGCCCATAGTGTGGTGAACACCAGGAGTGACTTCAATCGCGTAGTAGTTACCTTCATTCAGTGCACGAGGTAGGTTAGGACGCTCGAAATCAGCATCTTTACCACTCGTCACAAAGCTGTTGTAACGTGCAACGGTTTCCGTCAAGGCTTTACCGTCAATACCTACGCCTTTCATGTCGCCAAGTTTAACTAAGCTGTCAGACGTTGGTGCTACACCCAAGCCAATGTACTTATCAATTTTCTTCAGTGACTTACGTACAGAATCATCAAAAATAAGGAAGGCTGACTTACCTGTTTGCTTCAAGATAGCGGCAGAAGCTTTGTCACGTGTAGTGATTTCGTTAACGAAACGCTTACCTTCACGGTTAACTAAAATCGCACCGTTACCACGTACCGCTTCGGTAACCATAACGCCACCTTTAACAGATAACGTTGGGTGCGCTTGAATGTACTCAACATCTTTCGTTGCTGCACCAGCGTTTTCTGCCACGTCGATACCATCACCGACTGCACCTGGTTGGTTAGTAGAGATAAAGCCTTTTAGCTTAGGATCTAACTTAGCAACGCGATCGTTATTCTTAGCAAAACCACCTGTTGCAAGAATTACCGCATCGGCTTTAACCCAGTAGTAACCCTTATACATACCCTTAACTAGGATACCTTTTACCTTGCCACTATCATCTTTAAGAATTTCGATACCGCGTGTGTTCATGCGTAAATCGATATTACGTTTAAGTGCATTATCGTAAAGCACTTGAACAACGTGAGCACCCACACCAGCACCACCAGTTGGACGGTGTGAACGGTTAACCGATGCGCCACCCATACGGCCCACATCGTTTAGATCGGCGCCCATAGCGGTCATCCAATCTACAGAACCTTTAGAGTGAGAGCTTAAAATCTCAACTAGAGCTGGATCGTTAATGTTACGGCCACCTTTCATGGTGTCTTTATACATCAACTCAGGGCTATCGGTAATGTCCTTCGCTTTTTGCTGGTCAGTCCAAGCTGCATTCATACCACCAGCGGCTAACTTGGCGTTACCACCAATCACAGGCTCTTTTTCAATAAGAATGACTTTGGCGCCATTATCATGTGCAGACACTGCAGCAGAGAAACCTGCGCCACCTGAACCCACAACGACAACGTCAACGGTATCGTGCGGTGCGCTAGCAAGAGCAGCTTGACGTTCTGACTTATCTTTGGCCAATTCTGCAATAGTAGGCTCGTTACGCTCCCACTTTTTAGCGTATGGCATGTTGAAATCAAAGCTATGGCAAGAGTCACAGTAAACCATAGATTTTTCGTGAGCACTGTGACATGAGGTACATGCGACATCGCCAGGGAAATGAGAATCATGAGCGTTATAGTGCTCATGTTTAGTGGTTTCAGCCACCTCAGCGAGCGTGCCGTGACACGACACACATTGTTCATTTTCATAAGTTAAGCTGTCGTTAGATAGCTCACCATCTGGTGTATGACAGCTGTCACACTCTTGGTTTTGAGCATGGAACTCAGCCAAGTTATCTGCGGCTAAAGTACTGCTCATAAAGCCTGTACTACCAATTAATGTGGCAATACATGCTGCAAGTTTGATCATTTTCATCTTTGCTCCCCCTTCTACCCGTTATGACCTAAGCCTTATCAGTATAGAAGCACTTTCATTTCATTTTATTTAATTGAAGTGATGTCACTTCGTTTATGTTAAATACCGTCAAAATTTTTAGCGTTTTACGCGGCATTTAATATCGCTCAATTAAATCTTTACCTAAGGCTGCAAAGCCAGCAACAAGATAGAGAGGTTAGTGCTGAAAAATGACACCTCAATCACACGCCATTTATTGGCCTATGCAAACATGCATAGCCCATTGGAGGTATATGCAAAATTGCATAACGCTACGTGCGACGGGTCACATCGCACCATCAACATGCATAAACATGACTTAACATATGATGGATTCGCGTAATACAGCACAGTTTCATTAGTGAACATTATGTAAAATCTCCCCATGAGATCGTTACTGCTTTGCCTTACCCTACTCGTCATGCCTGCGCTCGCCCAAGAGAGCATTGTCTTTGGTGTACACTCAAAAACCGCCCCGTTAGAATGGCGCAACAATGGTGTCGACCAAGGCTTTAACATCGAGTTAATCGACCGTATTGGTCAACTCATGGACAAACGGATTTTAGTGCGCCGTAAAAGCTTTCAACAACTAGTGAAAGATGTTCACAACCCTGACAGCGATATCGATGTCATTGCCGTGGTTAGCCCGGTTAATTTAGACAGAAAGCTCAGCCAATCCGATCCTATTTATGCCACCCATGCCAAAGCCTATACCTTGCAAGGCAAAGCATTAATCAATAGCTGGGCAGACTTAATCGGCAAACGTGTTGCGATTAAAAAAGGCGCCTTTGTTGACGTTTACCTCTCTGGTTATCCACAACAATTTGAACGGATTGATGTCGACCTTTATGAGACAGGCTTTCAACGGCTGATTAATAATGAAGTGGATGTGGTCATTGCTGAAAGCTTTGTTGCTCGTCGACTATTACCCCTTTATCCGTCGGTTCGCAGCTCCAGTGATGCACTGATTTACGGCGCATTTAACTTTGTCTGCAATGGCAAAAAGTCTGCTTTAATGGACCAGATAAACGATGCACTGCGCCAGTTAAAACTCTCAGGGGAGTATGACAAGCTGGTGAATAAGTGGTTTGGTACTGGACGAGAAAAGGTCGATTTAACCTCAACCCAACAACGGATGTTTTGGCTGGCTATCTTAATTTCTATTATCTCCGCAATGGGGATGATCTATACCGGTTTTATTAGTGTGAGCCTGCATAAACGTAAAAAGGCGCTCGATGCAGAGTTGATGCAACGTCGACGGGTTGAAGCTGAGATCTCAGCACTTTCTAAACAGTTTCAGTCGGTATTAGATGGCATGCCTCATGGCGTCACCATCGTCAACCAAGCGATGCAGCGCTTATGGAGTAACGACAACAATATTCACCTTTTGGTAAGCCCTGAATTTCGCTATATCGACAACCACCCCTTTCAGCTAAAGTCAGCGGTGTTAGACACCTTGTCTGACCAACACTCGCTCACTGCCGACATGGTGTATCAACAGCAGTATTGGCAGCTGCAAATTCACCCTATTGCTCATGATCAGGTAGTGGTCTTACTCGAAGAGTCTACCGAGCAACATAGATTGCGCCATGCTAACGAAGAGGCGAGCCGCTTAGCCTCCCTTGGAGAGCTTAGTGCCGGTATCGCCCATGAGATCAACAACCCAACAGGACTTATCGTCCATGCTATTGCACTCTTTTCCGCCGCGATGAAAGATTTAACCCCAGCAGCGCAGCATTACATTAAAGTTAACCCGTTTTGGCAAATTGCTGGGTTTGAACCGGTCAAAGCTATGGATGAGTTAGCCCAAAGTTGCGACACCATCAACGAAGGAGCGCAGCGCATCAGTCGTATTGTTAACGATCTTAAGCGCTACGCCTTGCCGCACCTTGCCAGTGAAAAAACTGCCGTTAGCCTTAACGAAGTGGTGCAGGTCGCATTAAGGTTAACGGCAAATCAAACCAAAACCCATGAGGTGATTATCGAACTTAATTCCCCGTCACCTCTGGTGATGGGCGATGCACAACAGTTACATCAAGTTTTGATTAACCTCATTCAAAATGCGTGTCATGCCTGCCCCTCTCATACAGGGCGCATCTATATACAGACTCATTTAACAGCGCAGCATGCCAAAATATCCATATCAGACAATGGCTGTGGCATGGACAGTGCCACACTTAAACGTATTACGGAGCCATTTTTTACCACCCGCAGAACAGAGGGTGGCACGGGCTTAGGCTTATCGGTATGCAGCCGTATCATTAAAGCCCACAATGCTGAAATGCAGATCCATTCTAGCCAAGGAAAAGGCACCCAAATTAACCTAATTTTTCCACTGTTCCAGTGAAATTAACGGCAGGAACTTAAGATGAAACTGGCAAGAAATATTCTCTTAGTCGATGATGAGGCCTCATGGTTACGCAGTCTTGCCGTGACGCTCAACCGGCTGGTCCCCGAAGCTGAGATAGACACCTGTGTCGATAGTCGCCAAGTGATGAATCGCCTTCAGGTAGGTGATTACGCATTAGTTTTGCTCGACTTGACCATGCCTTTCCATTCAGGAGAGGAGCTGCTTGCCATGATCCGCAGTGATTTTCCTAATACCCGGGTTATCATCGTCACAGGGGTCAATGAGGTCGATACCGCCGTGCGCTGCATTAAAAATGGTGCCTACGACTACTTTATTAAAACTGATAATGTCGATGATCTGTCTCATACGGTCAGACGGGCTTTAGAAGTTGTAGGGCTTGAGCGGAACTACCTACATATTAAGGAGCGATTTTTAAGCCGCACCTTAGATCATCCCGAAGCCTTTAATAACATCCTCACCTGTGAACCTCAGTTATTGGATCAGTTTCGCTATTTAGAAGCCGTCGCCTTTAGCCCTGAGCCATTGCTGATTTATGGTCAAAGTGGGACAGGTAAAAGTGAATTTGCTAAATCTTGTCATCAACTTTATAGCCCAGATGCCCCCTTTATCAGCCTCAATTTGGCGGGCATCACCTGTGAGACCTTTGCTATCAAACTGTTTGGTCAGCTTCACCACAGAGCCAATGGCGAAATCGATGCGGTAGCCGGCTACCTGCACCAAGTGGGTAGCGGTGTGCTTTACCTCAATGAGATAGGCTCATTACCTCAGCAAGCGCAAATACAGTTACTGGAACTGCTTGAAAGTAAAAAATATAGCCCTATTGGCAGTGAACAAGCCTACCCGGTTAAGTGTAAATTCGTGGTATCCACTCAAGATGATCTTCTGCAACTTAATCAGCAAGGAACATTTCGAAGCGACTTACTCTACCGCTTACGCTCTCACAAAATAAAGCTGCCTCCATTGGCAAATCGGCCACTGGATATCGCCATGCTGATTAATCACTTCATCGCCCTCGCCGCGCAAGAGATGTCATTGAGAGCTCCTCAGCAACCGCGCGATCTCGCGCCTAAACTGGCAGGGTATCAGTTCCCAGGTAACCTTCACGAACTCAAAGGGATGGTTTTTGATGCCGTCAGCCGCAGTGATGGCGTAGCCTTAAATATCTCTCCTTTTATGGAGGCGATTAACGAACATAAATCTCTGTGTTCGCCACAACAAGATTGCATGGTATTCCCCAAACAATTACCCACACTCGCTGAAATCAATCAAGCCTTAATCGATGAAGCGATGAGCCGTACCGCCAACAATCAAACCGCCGCGGCTCAACTTCTGGGCATAAGCCAAAGCGCACTGAGCCGTCGCCTCAAGGGGTAATACGACAAAAAAACGGCTTTTCTCAAAGTCAGAAAAGCCGTTTTTAAACCTTTACAACTTTAACGTAATTCGACAGTTTTACTCGCTAAAAGCCTATTATTCAGATCGCTAATTTCTAACGTTAACGTTCCCTCAAACAGCTCATCTTCATCAAAGGTATATCGAATATCCCAACTCTTTGCGTCAGCATCACCATAGACAAATGAACTATCGAACACTTGTTGCTTCCCACTCGCACCTTGCTTAATCCATTTACCTATCAGTGCCACGTTTTCGCCTTCATGCTCAAACTCTACATTGAACACAGCGCCTAAACTCAATTTGTCTCTACCCACGAAGGACTTAGCATCATCAGTGACTTGATAACGGTTACGGTAATTGTTGTAAGTCACTTCACCAAATTCGACATCATCCAAATCAACCTTAACGTCTGAAGCTTGATACTCTTGCTGCACAACATTTTTCAATAATGTCCGTTCATCTAGGTTGTAGTCCCCTTTGGCAAAGATATCGCCAAGTACCCAACGCAAAGTCTTGTAAGACTTGGAGGTCACAGCGTTTCTCTGTTCATCCGTTGGCAATTTTTCCAGATCTGATAGCGAAAGCAGTTCGCTACAGCGTTGGACATCTCGAATTGGCGCAGGCGCAAGGCAATAGGCTTTTGCCATTCTCAAGCGCGCTCTCGCGTCATATTCTAACTCCGCTGCCGCAGTAAAATACTTCAAGGATTGTCCCCAATCTTGCTCAACTAACTCACCTAACTCATAAACAATGCCAAGCCAATAACCAGCTCCCGCATAACCAAACTCAACTGCCTTGTCGCCCCATTCTATCCCCTCATTAATCAATGCTTGGGCATTTTCTTTGTCGTCCACACCAGCCATGACACCTGCACCTATGGTGATGTTATCTTTGAGCTCAAGTCCCTGCTCAACAAGCAGATTGCCAAGATTGTAAGCCGCTCGTCCCTCACCCATATTGGCAGATTCACGGTAATACTTAAGCGCTAAGAGCCGATCATTTTCAACTCGATTATCAAAATGAAATCCATCGGCAATCAGTACCGTATCACCACCAAGCTGTTTAACCAGTTCATCATTAACGCCTTGCATTTGATGGTACTCGCCAAGCACTAAAGTACGCTTAAGATAGTCCGCGACATAGGCAGACTCATGCCGCTGCCAATACCATGAACTTTGACCATGCCCAGTTTGTTCGTAATAGAGAGTCTCAACCTCTTTGCCCAATTTGTTGAGTACGTATTCCATTCGCATCGAATGCTCAAAATCAGCAATACGATCCATCTTACCCGCAACCAACAGTACAGGGCTTTTGATCGCCTCAGCCAAATAAACTGGAGAGTACTTAATCAACTCATCACTCAATTCACCCACAACTTTGGATACACTCTCACGATACTCTTCCAGTACTTTGAAGTTGTTTGCGTTAAACAGTAACGGTAGATCGTAAATGCCGTATCCACCCACCGCACACTGATAGTCATCAGGATGCTTAATTGCCAGCATCAGCGAAGAGTAACCACCGTAGCTGGCACCAATGGCACACATCTGATTAAACTTATGTTGCTTTCTGACTTGAGTAACCGCTGCGGTAATATCCTCTTCAATCGCCTTTCCAAACTCGCCTTTACCGCTATCTAAAAACTGCTTACCGTAACCTTCAGAGCCGCGAAAGTTAACTCTCAGTATCGCAAAGCCACGGCTGACAAAATACTGAACTTCACTATTGAAATAGTTAAAGTCACGTACACCAATCGGCCCACCATGAGGCATAACCAAAAGCACGCCGTTGCCACTCTGCTTATCTGGCAAAGTTAAATAGGCTTCAACCTCTACGCCAGCGGTATTTGTGACAGAAAACACTTCTGTCGGCTGAAGTTGATGTTGAATTAAGTCTGGATATAACTCAGTAAGCAAATCAGCTTTTTTACTCTGCACATCAAATAAGTAATAGCTACCTGGGTCATCAGAGGCATAGGAGAATAGCAACATCTGCTTCGCGTCATTTGAGTGCGCACTAATAACGGTTTCCTTGCCCTGAAATGCGCTACTAAACAGCGATTTAATTTGGTTAATATCATTGTCAAAGAAATGGCTAACATGATGACCGTTTTCCACGTACCGAACAGACTTAACAGCCTTGCCAGACTCATCCAGTTCAGCGCCAACGAGGTCGTATTTTGGGTGTTCATATAACACGCTGCCTAACGTCTGGCTTGGAATGTCAAACTCATATAAAGCAACTTTATCAGTATTTTTATTGCTCAATACGGCCAAGGTATTGTCACGAATAAACCCGATCGGACTAAAACTGACCTCGGAGTCATCAATTTCAAACAGTAGCTTCCAGCGGCTTTCGTTTAGTGACCGATAAAGGACTTCGCCACGCATATTTTCAATATCTGCCGTGACCGCAAACAACTCCTCACGAATACTGTCAAAGGCAAATACCGCGACATCCTTTAGCTTTTTTTCTTCAAATTTAGCGGAATTAAACTTTTTATTGATCAACTCATCTAAGGTCAACTTATAAAGGCGATTACTGGGACGATTACCATAGCGGTTCTTAGCGTATAAAACATGCGTTGGGTCAGCAATAAGCGGGTCAACCAGATATCCGTCACTTGGAAGCGACACCATTTTGGCATCGATTTTCCCAGCTTTTTCTGACAACAATGCCAACACTTGGCGAGCTTGGCCACGGTGACTATAGCTAATGTATAGGGTGTTATTATCAATCCAAACATATTCATTGAGCTGCTCATCGGCGTCAAAGGCCCCTACATGCTGATATATTTTATCTTCAACACCTATCAGCGACAGATAGCTCTTCCCCTCATCCACAATTAGCGCCGAGATATAACGATTATCAGGGGAAAAGCCCACCTGCGACATAGCTGGTGAGCGAAACAGTTCTTTTGCAGGTATTGGTGTCGCTTGAGCATAAAACGCCAAGCAATATAAACACAGCGCAATCAGTGCTCTCATAGTGCCGCCTCCTTACCTGCAAGCAGCCTTTCGGCATACTCTAAAAACTTATCCTCGCCAGGTCCCGAATAACGAACTTGACGAGACTTTAAGATATTAGGGAATTTCTCTTCTAAAAATAGTTGTGCAGAGGTTGAGCGGTTTTCAAGTAGAATTTCAGCAGAAGATACCATCCAAAACCCAACAGTCTTCACGTATAGGTCGCCAACATAACTGACTTGATTGGGCTTCACCTCAAAATTCCAATATCCCTGCTCAAGCTCCATATAGACATAGCGACCAAACTTAATATCTTCTATTTGGTATTGGCCCGCTGGCACATCGACTAATATATAGTTGGTCCCAGACTGGAGATCTTTGTCGGTCAACATTAATGATTTGGTACCACCAATAATGATGCTGTGTAACCCTCGGTTAGTATCAATACCTATTAACAGGTATCCGCTATTTTCAGCAAGCTGCTTATCGACATCTTTAGAGATGCCCTCAATTTTCTGTGCACAGCCCAGAAGCGTGCTAATGGCAAGCATTAACACCAAACTTAATCGTGGCTTCATTAAAATCCCTTTCATCAATTTCATAGTGATACTGCTTGATTATGACGCTGTTATTGATTGTCGTTGTGCTGGTCGCACCAGAAGCAAAGATATCAGCAATACACATAAAATCAACATATTTTACATATACTTAAAACGTAGATCACTAATATTACGTACAAAAAAGCTCGCCATCTAGGCGAGCTTTTTTACTATCAATCGATTCAGTGTTTCACAAAAACTAGGCCAATCAGAATTAAGCCGACTTAAGCTCTGATGCTTCTGCCACCTCAGCTTCATGCTCTTTCTCTGTGGCATCGACAATGGTCAATACCGCGGCATCGCCCACCACATTACAAGAGGTTAATACCATATCGATGAGGCGGTCGAGCGCGGCAACAATAACAAATGCTTCAATTGGCAGACCCATTTGGTGAATAAGCACACCAATCATCACCATACCACCACCTGGTACACCACCTGCACCGACTGACAATAGGAAAATGCTAAACAAGAGTGCAGGTAACTGCTCCATCGCAATCGGTGCACCGAACGAGTTGGCCACAAAGAAGATAGCGATAGTGATGTAAATCGATACGCCGCCCATGTTCATGGTTGCCCCCAGTGGCACACCAAAACCCGCCACGGCACGCTTAACACCTAACTTTTCGGTCAAGGTACGCATGGTCACTGGAATAGTGGCATTTGAACTGGCCGTAGACAGTGAAAACAGGATCTGTTCTTGTGTTTTAGCCCTGAACTCTTTTGCTGATACCGGTGTAAATAGGCTTACCGCTAGCGGATAAACCACAAATATCCACAGTAGCAGTAGACTCAATATCACCACTAAGTATTCAAGTACGCTGAAGAATAAACTCGCCTCTAAGGTCGCCCCTAGCTTTAACATCAAGGCGAACACGCCAAACGGTGCCAGTTGCATCACCACGCTGATAAGCTTCATCATCAGCTTGTTGCCCTCTTGGAAACCTTGCACCAACAAAGGCACTGCACTGCCCATCGACTTGACGACACCACCAATCAATAGCGCCATAAAGATAACCTGTAGCATGTTGCCAGAGGTAAACGCGGCGACAGGGTTACTCGGCACAATATTGACGATAAGTTGCATCAAATTAGGCAGTTCAGTGGCGGTGATCTCAGCACCACTGCCACCGGACATATCTACACCTTGGCCAGGTTTGAGTAAAAGTGCGACAGCTAATGCCGCAAAGATAGCCACTAAAGTATTAATAATATAGAAGCCGAAGGTCTTTCCCCCTAGGCGACCAAAGCTTTTTAGGTCTTTCAGCTCTAATACACCACAGACAATACTGACGAATACCAGTGGCACCACCAGCATCATGATCATATTGACGAACATGGTGCCCGCACCTGAAGCGACATCCACCAAAGCGCCAGAGAACAGGCTAACGTCAGCGAGGAAATATTGAATGATTGACCCAAATATCAATCCAGAGAATAGACCAATAAAGATCCGAGTAGAAAGTGATTTTGTCATATGCTTGCCTATTTTATTAGCCCGTCTATTGCGCGCTTTTATCTGTTCATCTCTGCGGATGATATCTAGATATGAAACGACTACATGTCGTAATGAGCGTTTGATAGTGAATCATGCTGACAATAATTTCAATATCAATCACAATTAACGGCAGGCGAAACAAATCAATAACACCCAAACACTCAAAGCTAGCTCGCTGATTTACAACCAAATATCTTATAAAACAAAGGTTAATCCGTACAAAACTTTTACAACGACAACATGAAGGCAATGAACTAGCACAACAAACCACCACAATCAGCAGTGACTATACCCAACAAAACCAAAAAACTTAGCGCAATCCACCACAAAAGGTACAAGTGAAAACTCAAATCACTAGCAAAACTTGCATCGCCCTTATATTCCCTAGCTAAAAAACAGACAAAATCCGATTTACCTAACATGGCTTCAACAAGCGAAACTAATAAAAAAAACCATTAATACAATGTATTAATGGTTTTTTTTATTGGATAGTGGCGTAAAAAGTTAGGCCAGCCACAGCTCCACATCACGTATGATGAAGTTGCCCGTATAAACAGGATCTGGTTCACCGATAGGCTCTAGCTCAAAGTAACGTCTATGCTCCTCGGGGAGTCCTTCATAGCCGCAGATCACTTGATAGAGCCAACTTTCTTCATCCCAATTAAGCTGCTTATCTTGATGGTACTCGAGGGCCGATTGTCGTAAGCCTGAATCAATAACCGCGCAGAAATACTCCTCTACGGCTAACTTGAGCGGATTATCTGGAATATCAAAATCTTCAGCCTGAACCAAGGAGAACGCCACATCATGCTCACGCACTTCGCTATCTCGTCCAACCCTTGTTATCGCCTTGATCTGCGCCACTAATCCCAATAGCTCAGTTTCATAGCCACTGTTATTCACGTCTACTGCTGCTGGCGCTAATAGCGCATCGGCACGATTAAACAGCCTTGGTAACTGTTTATGGCCAACATGGTCGGCCACCCGATAGTCAGGATGCTGATCGGTATAGAGTAACCAGCCTTTTAATAACCGGGTACGCCCCTGAATCTGTCTGAAACGCCCCAATAGCTCCAGTAAACGTCCCTGCACCACACTGAGCTCCTGAGTACAGTCACTCAGCGTTTCTTGTAATGTGGTGACCAGGAGTTTTCTCAGCTCTCTAATATCGCCAGCGATTTCACCTAACTCACTAAACTGGAACATCTCCAGCCCATTGAGCAGCTCGGTAACCTGACTCTGCGCTAGCTCATTTTCACGAATTTTGGCATTGATGGTGCCAACATAACCAAATTCATTGTTAATCCGGCTCCACAGTACACGAATCGAGTAGCGTAACCCCTCGGCAAAACTGTAAACATGCTCACTTAAATCAGAAAGGTAGGCTTCACTCGCACTATAATCAACCGCATGACGCGCCTCTTTATAGTGATCGGCTAGGGTCTTAATGGTCGCCAGTGATGAGCCGACATTGGCATCGATTTGACGATTACGCTCATCGCTTAACGCCTCCTCAAGCAGCGCACGTACCGAACGCTTGAGCCGTAACTCCTGTTCGGGTTCGGGTCGCCACAAGATATCCGCCTTGCGCAACTTTTCAATGGCTGCGGCGTTGTCTCCGCCCTCAGAAACAGAGCCAGACAGGTAAACATCCATCACCAGCTCGGCATGACGGCCTAGCTGCTTAAGTAGTGTTACCCCGGCCTGGTGTAAGTTACTACTCATATTAGATTAAGTCCCTTTGCGTCGCTGTTTCAGCCTGTGCTTCTAAACTTAATCCTTCAGTTTCATCGATAAAGCGGATCACTTCATAGAGATAATCGAGTTTACCGGTGGCAATGTAGATCTGTTTTTCAGCGTTGGGCCGTAGCAGATAACCTAGCTCCACTAAGCGTTTAAACACTAACTTAATCTGCGCATCCACTTGAGTACTGGTTGACCCAAACAGACGATAATGGCTAATTTTTCCCAGTTGTTCCCTAAAGGCTGGCGTGTCTTCAATCCGCATCTGCAGCTCGCTTACACGCACGGCAGCCCCTTCAGACAGTGGCGCATCTTGGCCGCTCGCTTCTTGCACTAGCACCAGCCATTCCACTAAGGGAATGAGTGCATTACAGATATCTTTAAACTGACTGGAAATCACTTTACGCTCATCATCGCCAAGCTGCTGATAACCGCAGAAAAAGACCTCGCCCTCACCCGCTGAGGCGATGGTGCGGTTGATCTGATTTAGGTACTGCTCGACATTGTCACGAGTGACTGGCGACTTCAGAGCACGCCACGCCTCTTCATTACTGGTGCGGCAGATAAACTCGCCGCGCAGTAAGCTTTCAATCAATGCGCCTTGGCCAACTAATACGGTTTGCGTTGTACTACTCATTTACACAGCCTCCTTGGCAAAACGTTGGCTCAACTTATCGGCAATGGGGTTAATTTGCGGCTTCACCACCTGCAGTTTCTTAGTTTGCTTATTAATAATGTAACGGTTAGCAAACAGGTTCAGCACCTCAGACTCAGGATTAGGGAATGCGCCAAGTACCGAGATGTTATTGTTTTCACAGGCATCGAAAATCTTCTTCACGTTACCGTGGTGTAAAGTTCCAAGCTCATCGATAGGCCAATGAATAGTCACATCGGCTCGGCCGCGCAATAGGCGGGTAAAGGCTAAAAGGAATTTACATAAAATCAGATAAGCCATACCGTGGCTCGACGATTCGTTTAACTGACGGTCAGTACGAATAACCAAGTCACTATTGCCCTCTTTGAGCCTTAACTCAATCTCAAGCAACTTAGCGATACCACCAGTTAATGCGGCGCGGCCGATGATCTCTAACGCGCGGCGCATGCTACTGGTATAGTGCTCATCGGGCAACTCGGCAAAGCCGTCGGCTTTCCATTGGCGGAAAGCTTTCACAAAGACCTCCAGCTCAGGCCAAAATTCGAGTTCACTGATCCGCGATCGAATACGCACTGCTGACTCGCTGACACCATCGAGGAACAACTCCTCACCCACTTCGCGAGTAATACGTGCACTTTGCGAGGCAATACGGCGATCGATATCGGCCAACACATCGTAAAATGCAGTTAAGTCGATACCAAAGTTACGTCCCTGTTCACGCAGCCCCATTATCGCCTGTGGCACCATAACATTCAGCAACTGCTCAAGCTGTGGCACTAACTTGCGGTAGTCGAGCAGACGAATGCCTTTATCGTTGATAAAGCTCGACTCTTCGCGAGCACGCTCCCAAGTTTCCGATAGACTCGAACCAGACTTACTGGCGATCACCGAATCGAAATGCTCAATATACTGCTTCACTGCACCAAGTAGCTGGTCGCGACGCAATAACAGCTCTTCGCCTTGACGCAAACGCTCAGTCAAGCCGCCTTGTAACTCATCGTTGTTGGCCGGTAATTTTAGCTCGGCTAATTTGCGCATCACACTGCGTAGCTTAGTTAAGTTCTCCGACGCCTCAACTTGCACCGCATCAGACTGCTTGCGGTCGGTATCTAAGCTTTGTCTTTGCTGCTTCACCTCGTTGGCTTTACGGGTTAATTGCTGTTCTAATTCAGTAACGGCCAGCTTAATGGTGCTTAACTCAGTTTGTAATTTAGGTTTGCGCGCCAGCCACGTATGTTGATACCAATCATCAAATCTGAGTACTTCGCTACGACGCTGCTCCGCCTTACTAATGTTGCTTTCCAGCTCGCGGATCGATTGCTTAAGCTTAACAATCTTGTCTTCGTCGACCCCCCGTGATTTTAACTCGTCCTTATACCACTGCTCACAAGCTTTCTGCTCACTCTTAGCATCTTGGCGACGCTGGGCAATGTTGCTCTTAATCTGCGCTAATTGGCTGTCGAGTACACCAACCACCTCTTGCCAGTAGGCATTCTTTTCCATGCGAGCCTCGAGAGCTTGTTCTTTTTGCTCGTCAATCCAGGCTTGATGTTGCTGTTCAAGTTGTTTGAGTTCGCTGTCGAGACGGCTTAGGCGTTTTTGCGCTTGAGCTTTCCGCTCACCGAGGGCTTTATTGATCTTCTCCTGCTCAACCCGCTTTTCATCAAACAGACGTCGCAGATCATCACGACTGTTTTTATACGCGGTCTTAGCAAAGGTCAGCTCACGATTGAGTTTATCAAGCTCACCATTGATGGCGACTAAACTATTTTCCGCCTCTGCTTGCAATGCTTTGGCTTTGGCCAATGCGTCTTCAGCCTCGCCATAACGACCACGTAGCTCTTGCTCTGAGGCTGCATATTCAGGGATCTCAATCGCTTTGAGATCTAAGCCGACACCGCAGAATAGATCGTCACTGTTTTCACCCATGACAGGGTGCAGATCACTGCGATGTAACAGTTCTGGATTAATCAGTTTACCTATGTTCTGTTCCCAACCATCAACCTCTTTACGCAGGTACTCAAGCAAGGTGTGCGATTGAGGGAAGAGGATATGGTGTAACTCATCTAAGGCACCTTGGCGCTCAATCACCCGAATACCAGCTTGACGCAGGCTTTCATTGGCTTGATCACGTTTAGCTCGATATTTGCGCTCCTCGCTACTGAGCCGTTCTGCCTTGGCATTACAGGCTTCTTGTTCTTCATCAGCACGCGAGATACGTTCATCAAAAACCGCTAACGCCAGTTTTTCTTCTTCACTATAGGTCACGTTATTGACCTGCATCGTTAGCTCAGCAGCGGTCAATTTGAACTGATATTCTTGCTCTCTGTGCTTTGCCTGGCCAGCATCCATCTGCTCACGCCACTGCTCGTCAAGCGCTGTTAACTCTTTGCGGCCTTGCTCTTTCTGTTTATCGCGGGCTTCTCGGTGTTTATCTTGCTCTTTATCGAGTAGCTCTAGTTCACGGTTAAGGTTTTCACCAATTTTGCTACGACGGGCATTATAAGCCGCCTCAACATCTTGATGTTTCTCGGTTTGCAGCTTATGACGCTCAGTTAAGTTATCTAAGCTGCCTCGCCAACTAGGCAGTTGATCTAAATCCAGCTTGGCTTGCTCTATATCGGCGTCGAGAAACGAAGCGTGTTGATCTTCGATCACATCAAGATCGTGTTCGATCTTAGCAACATCCCCTTTAGCGGCCGACAGATCTTGATTTAACTCATCGCGCACTTCTTTCCATTCGTCATCGAGCTGACGTAGTTTTAAACCTAACTCTTTTGAGCGTTGTTGGTTTAACTCCTGACGTTCGACTTCAGTGGCTTCATCTCTGCCATAACCACGCTTTAAACCAGCGAGCCTTTGTTCGGCGCTAAGCAGTTGATTAAACTCTTGTTCAAGCTTATCGAATTCGGGACGGATCTGCTCAAAACCTTGAATAAGCTGACTTTCTCTTATCCATGCTTCGACTCGCTGAGGGTTGATACGCGAGCTCGGAGGGTTCACACCATCCTCTTCCAAAATGGCGGCAATCATCGACTTGATGGTTTCCATCTTGCCCTCTTTGGAGTGCACCGCTTTAGCAAGCTTTTCAATATGACGTAGCGAATGTTCGCTCTGACACAAAGAGAATTGACGCGCATAGGCGCGCAATTCACTGCGGTTACTTCCCGTGCTCAGCAAGGTGCGGTCATTTTGGATAATGGCACGATACTCTCGGGTATTAAGGAGATTGGTGACAGCCACGCCTGCACGCTTCATCTCACGGCCTAATTCAGCCATGTTGTGACACAGAATCGACTCTCCCTGCTGCGACTTAACGTAATCTTCTAACTCAAACCCTTTCGCAATAAAGCGGTAATTCACCCCTTTACCATCACCCGCCGAAGCCAATACAGCCTGGTTAAGCAGGCCATCATCACGACGATATTCGTAGATGATGTAACTCGAATCGTGCGGCAGATACCAACGCTCAAAGCTGTCGCGAGTCGAGGGGACGACGCGGCTTGGATATTCACCATAAAACACCGGCACCAAACGCTGCAATGTTGTCTTACCCGAAGCGTTGGTTCCACAGATATTGGTATGTCCATCGAGGGCGAGTTCTACAACGCCAGGGAGGTGCGTATTGATGAGCACAATTCGATTCAAGCTTGGCATCTTAATCCTTATCCAAACAGCGCCAAATATTGGCAATAGCGCATAAACAATCGCAGCAGCCGAGCAGCATTAACGATCTATTTTTAAAATAATCCCACTAAAGTAAAACAAAGCCGCAGCCTTGGCAATCGAGGCGATGCCTCAAACACATTGGGAGTGAAAAAAGCGCGATCATAGCTCACTTTGGCGCGTAATGAAGCTTAAGGAAACAGCAGTTGAATTCTGATCTAGCGAAAACAAAAAAGCCATCGCTGCAGTAGCGATGGCTTTCGTCACCTTATTGGGGGGCAACCCTTAGTGAGTGATGTCGTTTAGTGATTATCCCAACGACTATGCACCTTGGTAATCTATACGGCGAGACTCATAACGCTCAACCATCTCATCCATACTTTGCACGTCGATAGCTCGCAGGCCACTCAGTACTAAGGTCTTAATGCCTGTGCCGACTAATTTGTCACCGCAATGCAGCTCGAAACCTAAGGTCACATCGCCGCGCTTGCCATCAACCACTAACTTTTGCTCCACGAGGCTTAGCTCAACCTTATTGAAGTCGAGCGTGGTTAAATCAAATGACATGCTCTCATAAATTACCAGTGGTCTAGCTGGGTTAATCATCACCCCATGGGCCTTCATCATCGGCACCAATACATGGGTAAAGTTAAGCCCAGAAAAAGCCACGTAACTTCTTATAAAAGACTCAGTTTGCACGTCACACAGCGTCGATGCGCCGCTTCGGGTAACACTAAGATATTGCTTGCCTTTATCATCGACAACGGCAAAGGCTCCACCTACCTGCTCAGGAAACAGCAAGGGGACGCCATCACCAACCATTCCCTCGAAACGAAAGCCCATGGTTTGACTTAAGCCATACTGACCCAGTACCAAGGCAAACAACAGATCACCGGGGACACAAAACTTCTTCGCAGCAACGTCGTGGATGGGATTAAAATCTTGCGCAACGCCTTTGGCAAACTCACTGGCTTGTTCAGCAGTGACAGAAACAAGCTGTTCATCTTTTTTATAATAAGGACTTAGAAACATATCGGCTCGACAATACAGGGGCTAGTTATCATTCAGGGGCCACAGTGTATAGCAAAACACCACAAACACTTCTCCGATGACTTAGGATACAGAATTTAACAAATGTAAATAGCTGCTGCTTTAAGTTAATTTTAAGCACCAACTCCTAACATCCGCCCAACTTAACGAGAATAACTCTCATTTACGTTGGAGATTTTATGTCACGCTCATTTACTGGCTCACTTAGCCTGATCACTGTCGCACTGCTGAGTCCCCTCAGCAACCCAAGCCATGCCCAGTCAGCCCCCCTTCAAGTTGCACAACCGTTAGAACAGCTGACCGTATTTGGTAAACGCAACCCTCTCAATACCGTACCAGGCAGCGCCCACCAGCTAACTCAAGCAGATTTAGACACCTTCAAATACAGCGATATACTGCGCACATTAGCCTCTATTCCTGGCGTCTATATTCAAGAGGAAGATGGCTTTGGTCTGCGCCCTAACTTAGGCATGCGCGGCACCGGCCAGAATCGCTCAGAAAAGATAACCATTATGGAGGATGGTGTACTAGCCGCGCCCGCCCCCTATGCTTCACCTGCCGCCTATTACTTTCCAACCTCAGGCAGAATGCAGTCTATCGAAATCCTTAAAGGCAGCTCGACAGTAAGATATGGCCCACGCACTACTGGCGGTGTAATTAATCTTATCTCGCGGCAGATCCCTGATGCGCCGTTGGCTGGGCAAATTGAGGTGGCAGCCGGCCAGCATGGCTACGGCAAACTCCATACCTATGCAGGTGGACAAGGTGAACGAGTGGGTGCGCTGGTGGATCTATATCGCTATCAAGCCGATGGCTTTCGTACCATCAATGGCGTCGGTGGCGATAGCGGCTTTAGTAAAAACGATGCACTCGCCAAACTGAGTATTCGCAGTGATGAAAACAGCCTGCAACCACAAATGCTGGAGATAAAACTGAAATATTCGGACGAATCCTCAAATGAAACCTACCTAGGTTTAACCGACGCAGATTTTGCCGCTAACCCCTACCAGCGCTATTCTGCTTCGCAAAAAGACCTGATGACCACTGAGCACAAACAGCTACAAATTAACCATCTTATCGATCTCAGTCCTAACCTGACCCTCGGCACAACCGCGTACTATAATGCCTTTGCCCGTAACTGGTATAAAACCAGTAAAGTAGGGGGTAAGAGTATTAGTGGCTCTGGTACTCAGTTGGCCGCCGATTTTGATAAAGACCCCCTAGCAGGAGATCTGAGTGTCGATGTGAAAGCCAATAATCGTGAGTATCTCTCCCAAGGGCTTCAAACTGAATTGAACTGGTTGTTAGACAACCATGAACTCGCTTTGGGTGCACGCTATCATGAAGATGAGATGGACAGATTCCAATGGGTAGACAAATACACCTTGCAGGCGGATCAACAGATGCGTCTCGATACGGCTGGCATACCTGGCACCGACTCTAATCGCCTCGACAGTGCTCAAGCCTTGGCACTTTATCTACAAGACAAAATCCAATGGGGTCAATTTAATCTCACAGCGGGTCTGCGCTATGAAACGGTCGAAACCCGTCGACTCGATTGGGGCAAAAGCAATATCGGCCGTGAGGGCGAGCCAAACAAAGATATTCGCAATAGTTTCTCGGCACTGTTGCCATCTTTATCGGTCACCTATCAATTAGATGAGCACTGGTTGCTCTTGACCGGTGTCCAAAAAGGCTTTTCCCCAGCGGCGCCCGGCAACCGTGATCGTAAAGAGGAGCAGAGCTGGAACTATGAGGCAGGTGCGCGTTTCAATAGTGGTGAATTAAACGCCGAAGCGATTCTGTTTTACAGTGACTACAGCAATATGCACGGCAACTGCACCGCTGCGCAAGGGTGTAATGATGACAATATAGGTAATCAGTATAATGGCGGAGAAGTCGATGTAAACGGCCTCGAATTCAGCCTAGATTACACCATCAACCAAGGGAAATCGTTGAGCTTCCCGCTTAAGTTGGCCTACACCTACACTAACGCAGAGTTCGATAACAGCTTCACCTCAGACTTTGACTCTTGGGGGGACGTCGAGGCTGGCTTTAAACTGCCTTACCTGCCTGAAAATATGCTGTTTGCCTCGGTGGCGATGGAGACTGAGAACTGGCAATTAACGCTGGCAGCACGTTATACCAGTGAAATACGCACTCAAGCTGGTAATGGTCATATCCCGAGCGAGCAACTTATCGAGGCTAAAACCATTGTTGACCTATCTGGGCGCTACCATATAGCGCGTGATCATGAGCTTTATCTGACAGCGGAGAACTTATTCGATACTGACTATGTCACCACTAAGATCCATGGCTCCAACTTTGCTGGTAAACCCCTATCCGTGACCATGGGTTATCGTTACCAATTCTAATTTACTTACCGATTTTTATCTGAGAATTAACGCTGGGCAGCATATCGCTGCCCACTTTTAGTCCGAAAGTTTACGCTACACCATTTAGCCACCTCTATGCCCTCGCCAAGAAGATAAACCCATACTTTTGTTTTTAAAGTGTTTTATAAAAAATATTTTAGCTTTCACCTACTCCTAAACATTTACAGACCCTTTACATTTGTTGATCTTGATCAATAAACTTAATGATAATGGTTTGCATTACGATACGTAATTGGTAGAATCGCCAGCAATTTAATAACCCCGACATAACAACTGGGAAGAGAATGATGAAGAAAACGCTAATTGCTGCTGCAATTGTCAGCTTATTTGCTAGCCAAGGTGCTGTTGCATCTGAAGAAACTCAAGAACTGCGTAAAGTAATTGAGCAGCAACAAAAAGTCCTGAAAGACCTTGAGAAGCGTCTTGAAGAGACAGAAAAGCGTGTTGAACAAACCGCAGATGTTGTAGAAGAATCAAGCTCAGCGAAGAGCGCGACCACCATCGGTGGTTATGGTGAACTGCATTACAACAATATCACCGATAATAAAAAAGGCACTGACAAGAAAGAGTTCGATTTCCATCGCTTTGTACTTTTCTTCGGCCACGAGTTCACTGAAAACACACGTTTCTTCTCTGAACTAGAAGTTGAGCACTCAATCTCAGGTGACGGCCAAAATGGTGAAGTAGAGCTTGAGCAAGCCTATATCGAACATGACTTTAACCAGATGTTGACGGGTAAAGCGGGCCTATTCCTAATGCCTGTTGGTATCATCAACGAGACTCACGAGCCACCTGCCTTTTACGGTGTTGAGCGTAACCCAGTTGAGAAAAATATCTTACCTGCAACTTGGTGGGAAGCCGGTGCTGCACTGAATGTTAAAGCTGCTCCTGGTCTTGCATTTGACGGTGCCATCACCTCAGGTCTTTATGTCGATGAGTCATACAGCATCCGTGGCGGTCGTCAAAAAGTCTCTAAGGCCAAAGCTGAAGATCTCGCTTATACCGCACGAGTTAAATACACCGCAGTACCAGGCCTTGAGCTTGCGGCAACAGCACAATACCAGTCAGACCTGACCCAAGGTCGCGAAGGTGTTGATACTGCATCTGCGACATTACTGACTGCTCACGCTATCTACACCATCGAAGGTTTTACGGTTAAAGCGCTTTACGCCCAGTGGGACATCGATGGACAAGAAGCCAAAGCACTTGGTCGTGATGAACAAACAGGTTGGTATATCGAACCTTCTTACCGTTTTAATGAGAGCTTTGGTGTGTTTGCTCGCTACAACGAATATGACAACAACGCCGGTAACAACGCAGATACTAACGTAGAGCAAACCAATGTCGGTATTAACTACTGGTTGCACGAAAACGTTGTATTCAAAGCTGACTACGAAAAAGTTGGCGGTGCTAAAGACTCTGATGGTTTCAACTTAGGTGTTGGCTACCAGTTCTAAGCAAGGCTTCATAATGAGTGCGTCTTAGCGGCGCACTCACTATGCCAAAGTAACGGTTATGACATAGCGGTTACTTTGCCATAGTGACCTATTTTCATCACATCATTGCAGAGCTAAACATGAAATCTATCACCCTTGCTTGCGCCAGCATCCTCTTGTGTTTCAGCTTGCAGTCACAGGCTGACAATACCTATCAAACTACTGAAGATTTTATCGCGAGCGCCTTTAACTCAGTAGCCCCAAAAGCCAACGTGCTATGGCTAGACAGCGAATCAAAAAAAGTCATTGAGGAGATATTGGCCCACAAGTTTAACAAGATGCGAGTTAGATACTGGCAACAACCACAGCAAACGGTATGGATTCTAGAAGAGATAGGCAAAGAATCTCCCATTACCGTGGGTATCCATGTTAAAGACAGCGCCATAGTGCAAACCAAAGTCTTGGTGTATCGGGAAAGCCGCGGCGATGAAGTACGCCATGATTTTTTTACCGACCAATTTAAAGCCGCCACACTCACAGCTAACTATCAGTTAGATAAACATATCGATGGTATTACCGGCGCAACCTTATCCGTCAGAGCACTCACTAAGCTTTCACGTATCGCTCTCTATCTGGATCAACAGATAAATAGTCAATAAGAAAGTAGTGGTTAGCATCAAGCTCAGTTATAGTAATCGCCACGAAATGGGGATGATTCCCCCGATTGACGCATCCTTAGACAACAGATAAGAACCGCTGCATGAGCAATAAGCCCCGCCATCCCCACCGTAAAACCCTGAATCAACAATTAGCAAAACTCTTTAGGCCTTGGCACAGAAGACTGGGGATCGCCAGCGCATTGCTGGTGGCAATGGTATCAATTAGCGGTATATTAATTAACCACAGTAATCAGCTAGCCATAGACAGCAGTCACGTAACACAAGCATGGTTGCTGGATCATTACGGTATTAAACCGCCAAATGAGATAAAGATTTTCCAAACTAAACCACTGTTGGCCATCACTGATAACCTATTATGGCTCAATGACAAACGTATCCTTGAGGCGAACGCACCACTTATCAGTGCAATGGTTTATCAACAAATGTTTGTCGCCATTGATGAAAGTAATCTCTATATACTCTCTGCTGAGGGGGAATTACTCGAACAACAAAGCAGAGCCACTGGTCTGCCTGACAACATCGAGGCCATTGCCATTCAAAAAGATCGGCTATTCCTTAAGACCCAAGAGGGCCAATTTGTGGCAGATGCCGAACTCATTGAGTGGGCAGCCACAACAGTCAAGCCTACGCTAGTTTGGCAACAAGGGCTTGATGGCAGAAAAATCACAGCAGCCAAGGCCCAAGTCTCCCTTTTATCGCGCTCAAATAACCTGACCTGGGAACGTGTCTTACTTGACCTTCACAGCGGTCGCATTGTTGGTTTGTCTGGCCAATGGCTTATGGATCTAGTGGCACTATCATTAATCTTTATGGCATTTTCAGGCCTGTACCTGTGGCAGCAAGCTAAGCCTAAAAAGCGCAGCAAACGCCCCTAATGACCGCCACAACCGTCCCATCCAGCAGCCTGTTATCCTTACAAAAGTATTAAGCTAACAGGCTGATATAACTAAAAATAGTAAAATCTCCACCACCATCAAAAAAATCTGCCTTTAGAGAAGATGATTTTCTAGCAAAAAACACTGTCCTGAGTTAGCTTAAGCCAAATACCGCCAACACTTTATTATGCGGTTAGAAAAGGGCACTACGCCAGCAGAGGTGAATATCACCTTCTTGCTTTACTTATTTCGAGGTTTGCCAACTATGTCTACACTCGCATCGCCAGCCCTTAAGTCATTGCAGACAAACATTGACGCCCCACTGCACCAATTAGTGGCAGATATCGATATACTTGATGCGGTAAAACCTCTCAATAATGTTGAACAAAAACAAGCCTTTTTCGATAATCAATTTTCGGTGGAACCTTCCTTCATTTACGCCAAAGAGAATATCGATCCGTTTAAACTCAAACGCGCCCTATTTAACCTGCCATTAGAAACCTTAAAGGATGACGATCTCTACACTTTATACCTAGATGTTATCGACTCCTATGTCGACAAAGTCGATCAATACAAGTCGATCGGTAGCACGGATTTTTTATATGATTCATTGCGTTATTACGGTGAGCCAAGCGAAAAAGATATTAATAATGCACAGTTCATTTTGCATCTACCCGATGATCCCGATGACAACGTCGGTAAGTTGCAAGATGCACAAGCCATTTGCCAGATCCTCTCATCGATGGCAGCTCAAGAAGGCTATACTTGGCAGTTGCAAATGGACGATTCTATGGTGGCGAATGCGCTAGTTTCAGGCACCAAAGTGCGCATTAATAGCCGCGCTATACTTTCTCACACCGACTCACTGGCTTTAGCCCACCATGAACTAGGCGTGCACTTAGTGACCTCCTTAAATGCACAAAGCCAGCCATTAAATGTGCTCTCATTAGGCTGTCCGCTCAACACCATGACCCAAGAAGGGTTGGCGATATTGAGTGAATATCTGTCGGGAAACCTTACCTTAAAACGACTAAAAATATTGGCGTTACGGGTCATGGCGGTAGCCTCTATGATTAAAGATAAAGATTTTCGCTCCACCTTTTTGCTGCTTAAAGAGCAATATGGTGTCGAAGATAATCTAGCTTATACCATCACAGTAAGGGTCTATCGTGGGGGCGGTTACACTAAAGACCACCTCTACCTCAAAGGCTTCAGTATGATACTGAATGCCTATGAAACGGAGGCTAACTTTAATCACCTACTAACAGGAAAAACATCACTGGCTTATTTGCCACTTATCTCACGTTTAATCAGCAAAGGCGTTTTGATTGAACCCAAGTATGTTACACCCTCCTATAAACAACCGGTACAGGCCAATGCGGTCAACCGCTTTATCACCCATGCAATACGCTAATTAACATTGACGTTAAATAAGGCGAACTTATGACGAACCTAGCCCAGTTCACATTGCTAACTCAATCCTTTAGTCGCTCATTTAAACAGAGTGATTGCGGCGCCTATATTCAGCCGCTAGTAGACCAAGATACCGAGTTCATGCAATTAATAGGCATAGATCCAAGGATTTGGCGTTTCGCACGGTTTCCAAAGAGTACACCAGAGAGCTTTAACCACTATTTTACCAACGTATTGTCAGATGAAGGCAGCTTTTTATTTAGTGTACGGCTTAAAGAAACCGATGCGATCATCGGCTTTACCCGACTTAAAAATATGGATTTTGATCATCGCCGTGCAGAGACTGGAACCTGGCTCATTGGCGATCAGCAAGGCAAAGGGCTCAATAAGTATATAAAACAGCAGCTATTAACCATCGCCTTCGACGTACTCCAGCTCAACGAGGTATATTGTTACGTCAATTGTGACAATCATCCCTCGGTAAAGAGCCTACTCTCTTTAGGGTTTGAGATTAAAGAAGCGCAGCAGCGGCTATCGCCGACCCATAACGAAATGGTCGATATGCAACAGTACTACCTGCATATGACGGCTGAGATGTTCCAGTGTTCAGGTTTAAGACTAAGCTGCTAACCGACTAGATAAGGGAAAAAGATCCCTTCTCTAAGCCGGTAAGCATTAACCGCCAGTCAGTTTTTGCCACCACGACAGTGGCTCACCACAGTTTTTGGCTGGATGATAACTCTCTGCCAGTGCCGGCAGCGCCATCACATTGCCACAATCACGCTCCATTGCCGCACCAGATGTGGCATCAAAATAGCCCTGCACCACACCATTTACAGGTGTTCGCCTTAGGCTAATAGGCGCCCTATTTTTTAAGAACGCCTGATAAACCGCCATGGCACCACTACTGCCATACAAGCCTGTTTTGCCGTTATCATCTAAACCGACCCAAATTGCCGCGACATTTCGCTCATCAAAACCGGCAAACCAAGAGTCACGAGAGTCGTTACTGGTTCCGGTCTTACCCGCCAAGGTGACACCTGGAAACGCCTGACCCAGCCGCCGCGCCGTCCCCGACGCGACCACTTGAGTCATGGCATGCTGCACTAAAAAGTCACTGCCAACATCAATGGCCTGTGATGAAGAGAGCCCCGCGCCCTGCAGCGGATTATTGTCCATATCGAGTACATGAGTCACCGCACTCAACTGACGGTAACGACCATTATCGGCAAGGGTTTGATACGCCTGTGCCACCATCAAAGGTGAGCCATTAATAGCCCCCAATAGCATCGATGGGTACTCAGGAATTTTGTCAGTCCAACCAGCTTTATCTAGTGTCGTCGCCACCGCACTAGTGCCGATAGCCATACCCAAATTAACCGTTGGCACATTCATCGAACGTTTAAAAGCGGTTAATAACGGCACCTGTCCGGTAAACTTTTTGTCCACGTTTTGGGGTGACCAAGTTTTACCCTGACCATTTTTAAGGGTAATAGGCTCATCTTTCAAGGGGGTCGCTAAGGTGTATTTATTCCCCTGAGACAAAGCTGTTGCATAGACAAAGGGTTTGACCAAGGAGCCTATGGGACGTCTTATCTCTACGGCACGATTAAACCCTTGGTAGCTTGGCACCTTATCACCGACCATGGCAGCTATGCCCGCGGAGTACTTGTCGGTCAACACCATACCGACTTGCAATGCCTTATCACGTTGGCTCAACTGTTTCATGGTCGAAGCCACGGCTTTTTCAGCCGCCTCTTGCGCCATTGGATCTAAGGTGGTGTACACCTTAATACCCGACTGCTGCAGCAAAGCATTGCCAAAACGTTGATTTAATTCATGTCTCACTACTGCAAAAAATGCTGGCAACTTCTGATGCACAGGTTTATCAAACTTACGCAGCCCCAGTGGTGATTCCACTGCCGCTTTATATTGCGCCACCGATAACTGCTCCGCCTCCATGAGCAAACGCAGCACTAGATCACGACGCTCTTGCGCGCGCGCAGGGTAACGCCAAGGATTGTAATAGGAAGGACCTTTAATCGCCGCGACCAAAAATGCCTGTTGCGGCAAAGTCAGTTCGGCAATCGGGCGACCAAAATAAAATTGAGAAGCGAGCCCCATACCATGAACAGCACGCGACTTATCTTGCCCCATATAGACTTCATTTAAGTACGCCTCAAGGATCTCATCTTTGTCATAGCGAAAATCGATAATGATCGCCATCAAGGCTTCTCGCACTTTACGGATAAGTGAGCGCTCACTGGATAAGAAGAAGTTTTTCGCCAACTGCTGGGTTAAGGTCGAGCCACCTTGAACGGTTCGACCAGCACTGATATTCACCATCGCCGCTCGCACAATGGCAAAAGGGTTCACGCCGTGATGTTGATAAAAACTTCTGTCCTCCACCAATATTAAGGCATCTACGATCGCCTGCGGCATCTTTTCTGTCGGCACAAATAACCTATCTTCACCATCACCAGTGATCATGCGGTCCAGCAGCACAGGTTCTAGATGAAACACAGCCATTTGACGTTTATCATCATGGCGAGCGACAGACTCAACCCCTAAACCATCAAAAGTGATCATCACTCGTTGCTCACCTTGAGAGCCTTGTGGATGTAGGAAGGGGCGACGCCATAGATCAACTTTAGTTTTAGACGCAGAAAACTCACCCACTTGACGAGGATTGGCCACCTTACGATATCCAAGTAGTTTTAGCTCGGCAATCAACTGTCCGTGACTGACGGCAGCCCCTGGATACAGTGCCATCGAACGGCTAAATACCTGCGCTGGAAGGTGCCACTTCTGTCCCTCAAACTTACGCGCAATAATCTGATCTAAATAGATACTGTAGATAGTCAACGCGGCCATAACAATCAGCGCTAATTTCCAAGTTATCGACCAGAGCTTACGCCCCCACCCTCTGGAGGTCGCCACGCCCTTCTTAGGCTTTGATTTGGCCTTGGCTGACTTACTGGCAGGCTTGCGTGGTGCGCGCTTCTTTGGTGTCTCTTTCGTTGTCATTACAATTCCATTAAAAATCGATAACGGCGTTTTACTGGCCGTTATTTAATGTCTTTTTCTTGGTGAATTTGGTCGGTAAGGTGTTGGCTGGATCATCGGGCCATAGGTGCTTAGGGTAGCGGCCTTTCATCTCTTTTTTCACCTCAACATACGCGCCATTCCAAAAGTTGGCCAGATCGGCTGTCAATGCCAGCGGTCGCTGAGCAGGCGACAGTAACTCCATAGTAACCGTTAACTTTCCCTGCGCGATCTGTGGGCTTTGCGCCAAGCCTAAAGCCTCTTGCAGTCGCACGCTCAATAAGGCTCGACCAGAGGCTTCGTAACGAATTCTCGCTCGGGTTCCTGTTTTCATCAACCAGTGCGTAGGCAACATCTCATTCAGTTGCTGCTGTTGCTCCCACGGTAAACGGTTGAACAGTATCCCATAAAAATCCAAACTTTTAAGCTGTCCGATACGACGAACATCATCTAAATAAGGGCCGAGCCACTGCTCCAACTGAGCCAATAGCCCTTGCTCACTCACATCAAACCAAGTACCCGCTAGCTGATAATGGGTCGCTAAAGCAATACGTTGACGAAGCTGGGTTACCTTATCATCAAATGCCAATATCGATAGCCCTTTAGTACGGAGTAATCCATAAATTGCTTGCTTTATCAGTGTACTATCAAGTTGCTGTAGTTGACGCTGCTCAACAACGATAGCACCTATCCGTTTTTGCTCAAAGGCAACAAACCGCCCCTGCAGCTCATCCCAGCCACACTCCACATGATTACTCACACAATGGCGAAGCTCAGAGGTCAAAGTCTGCGGATTTAACTTAGCAGCCAAATAGACGAGACCACTGCTCTGCCCCTGCGACTCTTGAAAGTCGGCAACGACTAACCAAGGCGTCGCGACTAACGCTTCATGCTCTCTCAAACTCACGCCAACACCGCAGGCGAGTAGGTAACGATGATCACCCCGTCCTTTGGCGATGCGGTCAGGATATGCCAACGCTAATAACAGCGCCATCTCGTCGGGATGACTTTGATAAACCTCATCATCAATATGGTTTGCGCCATTCACCCGTTGTAGGTAACCTCGAGCCAGTTGCGCGACTTCGCCTTGACGTGCATCACGTAAATAGCTGCTGATATCTGCGCCTCTTCGCGGCAGAGTGCGAGACTCCAAAATACCCGCCAATACCGCCGCTAAGCCCAAGTGGTGGCCGACGTTATCACCTTTATCAAACGCTTGAGCTTGAAGCAGCATATGTGCCAAACGCGGATGACATCCCAATTGATAAGCCGCTTGTCCATGGGGGGTGATTTTACGTTGGTCATCAACCAAAGTGAGCTGGGTGAGTAGCGACCAAGCCACCGCTTCATTGGCCTGATTGGCGGGGCTTAATAGCGGTAACTCAGCTAATGCGCTAACGCCCCAATAAGCCGCGTCGAGCACCATGGCGGTCAGATCGCCATGAAGGATTTCGGGATCATCGGCTTGCATTAATCGACCGTGCTCCTCCTGTCCCCATAAGCGGATACAATGCCCAGCACACAGACGACCCGCACGACCAGCGCGTTGCGCCGCAGATGCTTGGCTAATGCGCTTAAGTGACAAACGGCTTACGCCCGTTTTAGGATTGAAACTGGCTTGGCGTTTATAACCCGAATCGATGACTAAAGTGATCCCCTCAATCGTTAAACTCGACTCGGCAACATTGGTCGACAGCACCACTTTTCGCATTCCGGTCGGTGCTGGAGCGATAGCGCTGTCTTGAGCCGCAGCAGGTAAGCTGCCATAAAGCGGCGCAATAAGGTATTTGGTTGTATCCAGACGTTCATTGAGATATTGAGCTAACCGATTGATTTCTTTCTGTCCGGGCAAGAAAGTTAATAGCGACCCCATTTGATGCTGATTGAGCGCATCATGGATAACTTTTGCCATATGTAACAACCAATCTTGTTGCGTCCCAGGCGCTTGATATTCAATCTCCACCGGGAAACTACGCCCCTCACTTTCAAGTAGCACCGCATTGGGCATTAAGGCACGCAGCGGTAAACCGGATAATGTCGCTGACATGGCGACAATCTTAAGATCTTCACGGAAACCAGCTTGCAGCTCAAGCGCTAGGGCCAAACCAAGATCCGTGGTGAGATGACGTTCATGGATCTCATCGAAAATAATCAGCCCAATTCCTGCTAACTCAGGATCTTGCTGGATCATCCGCGTTAGAACCCCTTCTGTCACCACTTCCAACTGAGTCTCTTTGCTGACTCTGGATTCGCCTTTTACTCGGTAACCCACCCGCTTGCCCACAGTTTGGCCGCACTGCTTAGCAATAAAGCGGGCAACATTTCTTGCCGCCATGCGTCTTGGTTCGAGCATCAGGATTTTCCCCGATATCTCAGGCCAATCGAGCATTGCTAAAGGCAAGGCGGTCGACTTTCCGGCACCGGTAGGGGCTTGTAAAATGAGCTGGTCATGGGCCGCTAATGTTTGTTGAATGCGACTAAGGAGCTGATGGATAGGTAACTGATTCAAAGGTGGCGTTCTATCGCTAAAAACTGCGACAAGTGTACAAGGAAAGCCAACAAAACAAAACTGATGTGCGACGGCAACTCACTAACTGAGTTGTTGGTACCAGGCTAAACTGTTGCCCGACGTCAGGCCATTCAATGAACTCGGCTTAGCGATACCATAACCTTGTCCATAGTCCACGCCAAGCTCTTTAAGGTGACGACCAACGGCTACTGATTCAACAAACTCGGCGATGATCTCAAACTCCATATCACGACCTAACTGCACAATGGCATTAACAATGGCTTGGTCTGCCTTGTCCTCGCATAGGTTTTGCACAAATTGACCATCAATTTTGACAAAATCCACATCCAGTAATTTCAGATAAGCAAAGCTTGAAAAACCGGAGCCAAAATCATCAAGGGCCAGCTTACACCCCATAGGCTTTACTAAGTTAATCAATTCGGTTGCATGATCTAACTGACTGACCGCTGCGGTTTCGGTGATCTCAAAGCAGAGTTTACCCACCAACTCAGGCTCACCCAGTAGACGCATCTCTAACCAGTCAATAAACTCTTTGTCGCCTATCGATAACGCCGATAAGTTCACCGATATCATAGACATCGCCTGCCAAAGTGATAAATGCTCAGCCCCCCAGCGCAATAGATGATCAATCACCCATTTATCGACTTTTGAGACCAAATTAAAGCGCTCGGCTGCCGGTAAGAAAATCCCTGGTGCAATCAGCTCACCATCATCGGATATCATTCGAAGCAATATCTCTAAATGTAAGCCTTCTGACTCCTTCATTAACGGCTCTATCGGCTGAAAATAAAGCTCAAATTGGTCCTTGGACAAGGCTCCGATAATATCCACAGAGGCACTCATATCGGTATTAAGTCTATCTAAGGTGGGGTCATCCGCCTGATACAAGTACCAACCGTTACGCCCTTTTTCTTTGGCAATACGGCACGCAGCACTGGCACTTCTTAACAGCTCGGAGATCGACTCTTCTGGTACATCGCACCGAGCTAAGCCCAAGCTGATACTGACACTGTGTTTTCTCTCATTCCATACAAATTCATGCTCACTGAGGGCATGACAGATACGCTGCGCCACTTGCTGGGCGATCGCCATGTCGATATCTGGCATCAAAATACCGAATTCATCGCCACTAAGACGTGCGACCACATCATCTTTGCGCACTAACAGCCCAAGTCGTGCCGCCACTTCACAAAGCAGGCGATCACCCGCCTTGTGGCCACTGACATTGTTGACGATCTGAAAACGATCTAAATTGATAAACGCAACGAAGGTAGAACGCCCTTGACGATTAGGCTTAGCTTGAGTGTATAGCGCTTCGAAATAGCTACGATTAGGCAGTCCTGTTAGCCCATCGAAATGCAAGGAGATGGGTGGGGCCGTGGCAAGCTGCTCTTCGATAGGCTCAATAAACATCAATAGTGGCCCCTCTTCACCAGAGAGCGACAAAAAAGTCAGTCGTGACGGTGCAGGGGAAGGACTTGGCTTTATTACCAGTTCACAGGAAGCTTGCTCTAAAACTTGGCCTCTCACTAACTGCATGGTATCAAGCAGTAATGCTTCGTCACGGCGATTAACCAAGGTCAACACCTCTTGCATCGCCTGCAGATGCAGTGTCTCTTCAGCACTCACATTAAAACGCACTACTTTATTATCAATATCAATATGCGCGCAGGGCATCGGCAATCGATACAAGTGTTCGGCACACACCAGTTCATTATTGCTAACAATCGAACGTTGGCGAATTAACTCTTGCTTAAACGCGACCAGGTGGCTCGCTAATCGAAGCGCTTCAATCTTATCCTCGTGCCATGGCTCGTCACAATCGTAACGATAGGCTCCCAATATATAGGTATCAATACCACTAATTGGCATCAACAACACACTGCGGATCTGCACGGCATCCAATTGTGACTGAATGGCTAGGTCGTCGTCGATAATGGTGTTGAGATCATCGACAATACAGGGCGTTTTGAGTGATGCATAGGAGTGTAAACGACGATGGTTGGCCAGCCGAGTCAATAATCGTTCCGCATCTTTGCGGCTTAATTTCGCCCCCTGTGTCTGGCTCATCGCCTCAACCACCAGATGACGTCGCTGCTGAGTAACACGCAGCAAAAATAGTCCATCACAGTTGACATCCACGGCGAGATTTTCTAATACAGCATCAAGCTCATCATCTAATCCACCATCACACAAATAGGCCAAAACCTGTTGTAATAGATACGGTTGATGCTGCTTGCTATTAGGCATATAGGGCTAATTTCCTTGGTGACTCGGGCTTACGACACTAAAATTATAGCTAGGGATACGGCAATGACCCCGTTATTTCAACGATTCACACGCTAATACGATATGAAAGAGCTTATTAGTATCGTAAATTAATACAATGCGTTGACTCATGAGTAACAGGGATTATCACGCGAATTTTTGTATACAAATTAGTTAACAACAAATCCGTAACACACTCAAGTGTTAATCAGTAATAATACAATTTCATCAATGACATTTAGCTTTCATCGCAATCCGTAGAAGAGTAGACCGCTATGTTAAAGAGACTTTTTTTAGGTTTCAGTCCAAATGAGGTACAAACCACACAACTACTCGGTGAGCAAAATGCTATTGAAAGCGATGGTAACCGAGTGCCATCAGCTAATTTACATCTGACGTTGGCCTTCCTTGGCCAAGTAAATGAGTACCAACAAGCTTGCCTCATTGAACAACTCAATCATCACTCTACTGCCGCTAAGTTCAAGCGTTTTAACGTCATACTTAATGAATTCGTTCACTGGCAAAAAGCCAGCGCCATCTGCCTAATAGGTAAAGCTCTTGATCCCAATTTAATCGACCTTAAACGTCGAAGCGTCACCTTGGCCACAGATATAGGCCTGCACTGCAGCGAGCATGACTTTATCCCCCACATCACTTTGTATCGCAAAGCCAAGCGGCTGACCGCTGCGCCACCAGCCCCCTTATACTTTGCCCCTGATACCTTGCATCTGTATCAATCGGTGTCCACTCACAATGGCGTGCGCTATCCCATCGTGTCGTCATGGTCTCTGATAGATGAGCCGTGAGCGTAGATAAAAAAGCGGCCTCATGATGAGACCGCTTTAAGTATTCGATAGAGTTAAGTCATTAAGACGCTTAGTCTTCCAATAGTGCAGCTACCGTCAATACACCGTGAGTGGTTGCACCGGCGGCCCAAAGTCCATTAGCACTGTCAGCAAATGCCGCGGCTAAATCCACATGCAGCCACTGTGCATCAGGTGACACAAAGTGCCACAAGAACCCTGCCGCGTTAGAGGCTCCACCAGCGCCGCCTCCTTTCACTGGGCGACTATTTGCGGTATCGGCATACGGTGATGGACACATCTCTTTATGCCAAGGATCTAACGGTAATGGCCACACACGCTCCGCCACACTTGCGGCTTTAGCTTGAGTGCGCGCCAGTAACTCGCTGCTTGGAGAGAAAATGGCGTTATAGTTGGTGCCAACGGCCATCAAGGCTGCGCCAGTTAACGTTGCCGCATCGATGATTAATGGTGCCCCGGTTTCCGACGCGGCTTGCAGACCATCGGCCAGTACTAAACGCCCTTCCGCATCGGTATTAACCACTTCCACCGACACACCATTTTTATAGGTCAATATATCGCCCAGCTTGTAAGCATGGCCACTAATTAGGTTTTCAGCACAGCACAAAAAGAGTTTTACACGCTTGTTTAAGCCTGATTTGATAGCTAAACCAAGTGCTGCAGTAACGGTGGCTGCACCGCCCATATCGCACTTCATTCCCAACATTCCTTCAGACGCTTTAATGCTATAGCCGCCCGAGTCAAAGGTGATTCCTTTACCGACCAAGGCCACAGAAACTGGCGCGTCTTCACCCAAAGGATTGTAATCAAGCTCTAACATCGCTGGAGGACGCTCACTACCGCGACCGACTGCATGAATACCAATCCATTTCTGTTGCAGTAACTCTTCGCCCTCAATAATACGATAGCTCACCTTATCGCCACCGATTTCAGCCAACCATTTAGCCGATTGAGAAGCTAATGTTACCGGCGCTAAATTCTCTGGGGTTTCATTAATTTGTTGGCGTGCAAAGCTGGCACTGGCTAGGCGGTCAGTCAACAACTTCTGCATACTCTCATCGCCTGTCCATTGAATCTCACCAGCACCTTTTGCCGTGGCGAAACCTTGAGCAAACGCCCATTGAGTGTGTAACTCCCAATGTTCACCACACAATGCAACCTGTGAAAGCCCTTGGCTGCGGAGTTTACGGGCGGCCTGTTGCACTTGGCGCAAATGATCACCGGCTTGCAGGTGAATATAGGCTTGCCCCTGCTCAAAAGTCACATCGGCTTTTCCCCAGTGGGCGGCAGGTGCATCATTGGTCAGAATAATCTTCATCGCGTGGCTCATATCGATTCCTTGTTTGGACAGCAATTATCTTAATCAGATTTTGTCATGGCAAAAACAGAGCTCACGAGGTCATCATTAGCATGATTTCTTACACTTGCTAACGCCCTATTTGTTTGCGCTAATCTGACAGGCATTATTATCGAGTCTTCATTTTTGCGCCCAAGTATAACCCCAAACCTTAATCAGGATAAAACCTGATCCGCCAATAGGCTCGCTCCGTACTTTCTGCTAACCTGCTGCCACCGCTTATTTGATGATTTTTTAGTATGCTTTTTGATCCCAAATTTGAACAAGGCACCTTAATCAAACGCTATAAACGTTTTCTTGCTGATATCCAATTGCCCGACGACTCACAAATCACCATTCATTGCCCTAATACAGGGTCGATGCGTCACTGCCTCTTTCCGGGTGAAAAAGTCTGGTATTCCACCTCAGACAATCCCAAACGTAAGTACCCCAATACTTGGGAACAAGCCCATAATGATGTAGGAGACATTATTGGCATCAATACGGGCCGTGCAAACGAGTTAGCCGCCGAAGGGATCGCTCAAGGGGTGATTAGCGAGTTAAGCGGATATGCATCACTGCGTCGCGAAGTTAAATACGGCAGTGAAAATAGTCGTATCGATCTACTTCTTGAAGATGAGCATAGACCGAATTGCTATATTGAAGTCAAAAGTTGCACTCTGCTCGAAGAGGGTCAAGGTTACTTTCCTGATGCCGTGACGACTCGCGGCCAAAAGCACTTACGAGAGCTAATGGAGATGGTGCGTTTAGGCCACAGAGCGGTACTATTATTTGTGGTGCAACACAGCGGCATTACTTCGGTCACAGCGGCCCGTCACATCGACCCTGACTATGCCAACTTACTCCAACAGGCAGCTCAAGCTGGCGTAGAAATCTTGGCTTATCGTGCGCAACTATCACCAAACAGTGCTTTCTTGGCTAAATCCTGCCCTGTCAAACTCTAAAAGGCGAGTAAAAGTTGAATTAATGCTAAATAGAGGACATAGTCAAAAGATAAAGAGATGGCAACATAAAAAATTTGCGTGGTATATCAGTTTCTGATATAGATATCGGCCTTTAATGAAAGACGCCCTACAACGCAAATGATTAACAGGAGATGCGTTATGCCTGAAGGCACTAAAAAACTTGGCGTGCTCGCTATCGCAGGTGTAGATCCTTACCAGGAGAAACCTGGCGAGGAGTATATGAATGACAATCAACTTGGTCATTTCAGAAAGATTCTCGATGCATGGCGCAACCAACTTCGCGAAGAAGTAGACCGCACTCTTAGTCATATGCAAGATGAAGCGGCAAACTTTCCCGATCCAGTGGATCGCGCTGCGCAGGAAGAGGAGTTCAGCTTAGAACTTCGTGCCCGTGACAGAGAGCGTAAACTGATCAAGAAGATTGAAAAAACGCTACAGAAAATTGAAGATGATGATTTCGGTTTCTGTGACTCGTGCGGTATCGAAATTGGTATTCGCCGTCTCGAAGCCCGTCCTACTGCCGATCAGTGTATCGACTGTAAGACACTTGCTGAGATTAAAGAAAAGCAGATGGCTGGTTAATCTGACTTTTTAATGAAAGCGGGGATTATCCCCGCTTTTTAGTATCTGCTTCTTGCAAAGGCTGCAACGTGCACTCTAAAGCCTATATCGGTCGTTTCGCTCCTTCACCCTCGGGGCCACTCCATTTCGGATCACTGATTGCTGCCCTTGGCAGTTACCTGCGAGCACGTGCTCAACAGGGAAAATGGCTAGTCAGAATCGAAGATATCGATCCTCCTCGTGAAATTGCCGGTGCCAGTAGCCACATCTTAAGTACTTTAGACGCCTACGGCTTGCACTGGGATGACACAGAGCTTTACCAAAGCAGTCGGCTCGACGCCTATGAGATGCAGCTGCAACAGTTACTGAGTCAGAATGACGCTTATTATTGCCAATGTACCCGCAAATTGATCAAAACTATGGGTGGCCATTATGATGGTCGCTGCGGCCAGCTACACCCACAACTAAACCAAGGCGCTATTAGAATCCGCAACACCAGTCCCGTATGCCAGTTTACTGATCAATTAATGGGAGAGATCGATGTCGATGCCGATTTTGCCAGCGAAGATTTTATTATTAAACGCCGAGATGGTCTCTATGCGTATCAGCTTGCGGTCGTCATGGATGATGCTTATCAAGGGATCACCGAAGTCGTTCGAGGCTGTGATCTACTGACCTCGAGTGCGCGCCAAGCAACATTGTTCAATCAGTTTTCACTCACCAGCCCTCAATGGTTACATCTGCCACTCGTTTGCGCTGAGCCTGGGCTAAAACTGTCAAAGCAAAACCATGCGCCAGCCATAGACAGTAAGGCGCCACAGCAAAGTATCCAATCTGCGCTGGCCTTTTTAGGTCAACCTAGTGTCGATATCGATGATCCGCGCACTATGCTCACTCAAGCTATCAGCCAATTTACGCTACACGCTATACCTAAACAGCAGGAGATTGTCCTGTAACGTTAAGGGCAATCATCGCTGCCTATGACACTCGCGCCGTGATCATTGGCAGCTAACCGCTTCCCTGAGGGTATACTCTTTAAGCTGTATTTGAGTTATGATAGCGGCCTTATTTTATCGCTAACTTTAGATCCATGTTCGAGGTGTCCTATTTTTCGCCGTATTAGTCAATTCTGTAAGCAGCTTTTTGACGACAATCAAAACAACACAGAAACCACACAAGCGGGACTAAGCTTGGAAGTTGTAGCGCGCAAACATCACGCTATCTCTCGTAAGCAGATTAGCGAAAACGCTATAAAAGTACTCTATAGACTGCACAAAGCGGGCTTTAAGGCCTACCTTGTTGGCGGCGGTGTACGCGATATTTTATTAGGCCTCGAACCTAAAGATTTCGATGTGGTGACTAACGCCACTCCCGAAGAGATCAAAAAGCTGTTCCGTAACTGTCGCCTTGTGGGCCGTAGATTCCGTCTGGCGCATATCGTTTTCGGTCGTGATGTCATTGAAGTGGCCACCTTACGCGGTCACCATGTTGATAGCGGTGAAAAGATTTCTAAGACCAACGCTGAAGGTCGTCTGCTGCGTGATAATGTTTATGGCACCATTGATGAAGATGCAGAACGCCGTGACTTTACGGTTAATGCACTCTATTACGATATCAGTGACTTCTCTATCCACAGTTATGGCGGCGGCTTACAAGATCTTGAGTCGCGCACTCTGCGCCTGATTGGCGATCCACAGAAGCGCTATCGTGAAGATCCTGTGCGTATGCTTCGAGCCGTGCGCTTTGCCACAAAACTGGGCATGAGCATAGATAAAGGCGCGTCAGAACCTATCTATGAGCTGGCGCCGCTGCTTAAAGATATTCCCGCAGCACGCATGTATGAAGAGATATTGAAACTCTTCTTCAACGGTCAAGCACAAAACAATTTCACCATGATGCGTGAATTCGGCCTGTTTGAGCCGCTATTCCCATTAATTGAAACCTTATTAAAGGATGATCCTAAAGGCCCTGTTGCCAAGATGGCCAACGCCATTATGCGTAATACAGATGAGCGAGTAAACGCAGAGAAGTCTGTTACTCCTGCATTTTTCTACGCGGCAATGTTGTGGTACCCCTTGAGTCAGCGAGCCGACGATATCGCACTGGAAAGCGGCTTAAGCTTATATGATGCCTTTTACGCTGCCATGGGCGATGTGATGGAGCAGCAATGCCAAACCATCAGCATCCCTCGTCGCTTTAGCACACCGGCTAAAGATATCTGGCAACTACAACTGCGCTTTGACCGTAATCAGGGCACCCGCGCCTTTAAGTTTATCGAGCACCCTAAATTCCGAGCCGCTTATGACCTCTTGCTACTGCGCGCAGAAGCCGAAGGTGGCAATGTGGCCAAGTCTGCCGCATGGTGGAAAAGCTTCGTTGAAGGCAGTGAAGAACAACGCAGTGTCATCGCACGCAGTGGCAGCAAGGGCAAAGGCAATCGTAATCGCAGTAATAGCCGTCGTCGCAGCCCAAAGAAAACCAGCAAGCCAGCAGAATAATGACCTATGTCTACGTCGCATTGGGGGCTAACCTTGAGTCCCCAGCTGCTCAACTTGATGATGCGATTAAAGCGCTCAAGCTGATCGCCAGCGATGGCATTATCAACGTCTCCCCCTATTATCGCAGCGCTCCTATGGGTGAAGTTGAACAACCCGACTATGTTAATGCTGTTGCATCATTTCATTGCGACCTTGCCCCCATCCCACTACTCGATGCACTGCAAGGGATTGAGCACCAGCAAGGCCGCGTACGCAATATCCGCTGGGGCGCCAGAACCTTAGATCTCGATCTGCTGCTTTACGGTAATCAAACGATAAACCAGCCAAGATTAACCGTTCCACATTACGGCATGAAACAACGCAGTTTTGTGCTGATCCCACTTGCAGATATTGCACCGGCATTAATCCTTCCTTGCGGGACGCCATTAGCGAGCCTAATTAACAATGAGCTGGCGATGCAATTGCAACAACTCGGCCCAGATCATTGAACTTGGCGCCCAGTTAGCATATAAAGCACACTAGTGTGTACCGAGTTCCTTTTTATAAATTGATTTAAGACCACCATTATGTCCAAGATAACCAGCTCTACCCTGCTTAAATTTAAGCAGGAAGGAAAAAAGTTCACTTCACTCACCGCCTATGACGCCAGTTTTGCGGGCGCGTTCGATAGTGAAGGTATCGATGTCCTGCTTGTTGGCGACTCGATGGGGATGGTACTCCAAGGCCATGATGACACCTTACCTGTAACCATTGACGATATCGCTTACCATACGCGTTGCGTGCGTCGCGGTATTAAGCAGGCGCTACTGATAGCCGATATGCCCTTTATGAGTTATGCCACACCAGAACAAGCCATGACCAACGCCACGACGCTGATGCAAGCGGGGGCCAACATGGTTAAAGTCGAAGGTGGACATTGGCTACTCGACACTGTGACTAAGCTGACCGAACGCGGGATACCTGTGTGCGCCCATCTCGGCCTTACACCGCAATCGGTGCATGTTTTTGGTGGTTTCAAAGTACAAGGTCGTGATGCCGACAACGCCCAGCGTATTTTAAATGAAGCCAAAGCATTAGAAGCCGCTGGCGCGCAGCTATTAGTGGTTGAGTGCATTCCAGTCGCACTGGCTAAAACCATCACCGAAGCACTCGCTATCCCAGTGATCGGAATCGGTGCAGGCGCTGACACCGATGGCCAGATCTTAGTCATGCACGATGTATTAGGCATCTCTAGCGGCTACATTCCACGCTTTTCGAAAAACTACCTTGCCCAAACTGGTGAGATACGCAGCGCCATTCGCGCCTATATCGAAGAGGTGGATAAAGGAATCTTCCCAAGCAGCGAACATACGTTTAGCTAATCCTAAGAGCTGTTAAAAAGGTCGTTATAACCATGTTTACTACTCAAGATATCGCTCACATCCGTGAGCAAGTTCGCCTTTGGAAACGTCAAGGTGAAACCGTCGCCTTTGTACCGACCATGGGAAACCTGCACTTAGGTCACATCACCTTAGTAAAAGAAGCCGTTAAACGCGCCGATCACGTTGTGGTGTCAATCTTTGTCAACCCAATGCAATTTGGCGTTAATGAAGATCTAGACGCTTATCCACGCACATTAGACGCCGATAAGGCTGCCCTCATTGATGCAGGTGCTGAGTTACTCTTTACCCCAACGCCAGCGATCATTTACCCCAAAGGGATGGACAAACAGAGCTTTGTTGAGGTGCCGGCTATCTCAGACGAACTGTGTGGGGCGAGTCGCCCTGGGCATTTTCGCGGTGTCGCGACCATAGTGTGCAAACTGTTTAATATCGTCCAGCCGGATATCGCGTTATTTGGTAAAAAAGACTTCCAACAACTTATGGTGATCAAAACCATGGTTGACGACCTCTCTATGCCAATCGAGATAGTGGGCGTTGAGACCATCAGAGAGGCTTCAGGCCTTGCGATGAGCTCACGAAATGGCTATCTCAGTAACGAGCAAAAAAGCGCTGCAGCAGTGCTTAAGCAGACCATGGATAAAATGGCTAGTGCCATTCAGTCAGACGGAATGATTGAAGAGGCTATTTCAATCGCAACTCAGCAGCTGGCTGCCGCTGGATTTAAGCCCGATTATCTTGCCGTACGCTGTGCCGATACCTTAGACCCAGTCAGTACTGACCACCAGCACCTGGTGATCCTTGCCGCGGCATATATGGGGAATACCCGCCTAATTGATAACCTTTGCTTTAACCGAGAATAACTTTTAGCACACATTAAGCGACACACTGCCGCTTAATGTGTTATTTTTTAACGTATTAAGTAGTACTGACGTACATTTAAAATGCGTCGATAGTGGCCATCAAATAGAAATAAACCACCAAAATTGAATTGTGAGCAAGATCAGTTAGGCCCTATAAGGCTTAACATAATCACAACGGCTAAAATAGCGCTGAGTAATAAAGGTCTATTTTATTGAAGGTTAAATTGATCTTACCAATTCAAAGAAAGCACAACCCAGTAACAAGGCGATCTACATCACATTGACAATTATTTAGTCATTACATTTTTTAATTCAGAAATGAAATTATCAGATCAGATTTTTGCAAAAAACAGCAAAACTTAGAGTAAATACGTCATTAAAATCATCGTTTTTTGCTAAAAAATGCTAACTCACTACTGTTTTGTTATATACCAGCCCCTTGTCGCGTGACGCGCGTCACAAAACCATTTAATCACTTCAGACTAACGTCACAGCCATCTAACCCCACCTCACATATTAGATACAATATGATCTAGATCATATTGGCTTTACGTGAATTAGCGTTTAGTACGCATCACGACTTAGTTGGTCAAAAAAATTTACCACTAAGCAACAACATCGCAGCACTGTTTCAAACGACTCAGCGCCAACCATAACTAGAAATATTAAAGTAAAGACAGTAAGAGGCAATTATGACCCTACTTCAACTACTCGCCAGCTTAACGCCAGTAATCAGCGTGATGCTCTTTTTGGTACTTTTACGAATGCCAGCTTCGCGTGCCATGCCCATCTCTATGGTGGTAACCGGTCTTGCTGCGGTGTTTATCTGGCAGATGGATACCACCATCTTAGCGGCCTCAGTGGTGGAAGGTTTGCTATCGGCCTTAACACCACTGACCATTATCTTTGGTGCAGTATTCTTACTTAATACCCTTAAGTATTCCGGTGCAATGGACACTATTCGGGCAGGCTTTACCAATATTAGTGGTGACGCGCGAGTACAGGTGGTCATCATCTGCTGGCTATTTGGATCCTTTATCGAAGGCTCTGCAGGCTTTGGTACACCCGCCGCCATTGGCGCACCACTGCTAGTGCTGTTAGGTGTACCACCTATTGCAGCTGCGGTTGTAGCACTTATCGCCGACTCTACCAGCGTATCATTCGGCGCTATCGGCTTACCGGTTCTATTTGGTATGGAACAAGGCTTGATGCAAGGTGGTGTGAGCATGGCATCAGAGCAGATTGCTCAGCACGGTGGTAACTTCGCCGACTATGCCCAGTTCATTGCGTTACACATGATCACCATAGATCTGATCACAGGTACTTTAATTCCATTAGTGCTCGTTGCGGTACTTACCGGTTTCTTTGGTCGTAACAAATCCTTTAAAGAGGGCTTGGCCATCTGGAAGTTTGCCCTGTTCGCGGGCTTCGCCTTTACGATTCCCGCTTGGTTAATCAACTACTTTGCTGGCCCAGAATTCCCATCGGTGATTGGTGCGTTAGTAGGTATGGCCCTCGTGATCCCTGTGGCGAAAAAAGGTTACTTACTGCCTAAAACGCCTTGGAATGACTTTGCTGAAAATGACAATCAAGAGAAAGCGGTTGTTGAAACTAAAGCCCAGTTCTCTCAGTTTGCCGCATGGACTCCTTACATCATTATGGCTGCGCTGTTAGTGCTATCACGCACAGTAGCACCACTTAAAACTTGGTTGACGAGCTTTAATATTAGCTGGACAGGTTTACTCGGCACAGAGCTTAAAGCTGGTTTTGCTACCCTTTACGCCCCTGGTGCCTTCTTTGTTTTGGTCTGTCTGATAGGTTTCGTGCTGTTTAAGATGAAATCTTCAGCGATTAAGCAATCGATCACCGTGTCATGTAAATCTATGCTACCGACCATTATCTCTTTAGGTGCCTCGGTGCCTATGGTGAAAATCTTCCTCAATTCAGGCTCAAACGAAGCTGGGTTGCAATCTATGCCAGTGGCTCTTGCCGACCTGCTCGCAAACTCCATGGGCGCAGTATGGGCTTGGATTGCACCGATTGTGGGTATCTTTGGTGCCTTCTTATCAGGCTCAGCAACCTTCTCCAATATGATGTTCTCGGGTCTACAATACAGTGTGGCCGACAACATAGGCATGAACCATGCTTTAGCGCTAGCACTGCAAGGTATTGGTGCTAACGCAGGTAACATGATGTGCGTCATGAACGTTGTTGCTGCCGCTACAGTAGTAGGCATGGCGGGTCGTGAATCAGAGATTATTCGTAAGACCATGCCAGTCGCACTCGGCTATGCAATGGTTGCAGGTACTATCGCGGCCCTATGGGGCGGCTTATAACCCAAACACAGGTGGGCGAGCAGTGATGAACTCGCCCTTATCCTTGGTTAAATAGAAGAGTAATGTTATGTCGATTAACTATTCCACGGTCATTACAGACCTACGTGCAATCCTTGGCACTGACGCCGTTACCGATGATCCTGTACGCCGTTTTGCTTGGTCTACCGATGCTAGCTATTTCCGTATTGTACCGGAAGTGGTGGTTCATGCTGAAACCCTTACCCAAGCTAAACAGACCTTAGAGGTCGCTCGTCAGCATCAAGCGCCAGTGACATTTCGCGCCGCTGGCACCAGCCTTTCAGGCCAAGCGATTGGCGAAGGCATCTTGCTTATTTTGGGTCACGATGGCTTTAGAGATATCAAGATCAGCGAAGACAGCCAAAAGATTTCTCTAGGCTCGGCAGTGATTGGCGCAGATGCCAACATGGCACTCAAGCCACTCAATAAGAAGATTGGCCCCGATCCAGCCACCTTGGCATCAGCCATGGTGGGCGGCATCGTATCAAACAATGCTTCTGGTATGTGTTGTGGTACGGCGCAAAACAGTTACCAAACCATCGACTCAGCCAAACTGCTGTTTGCCGATGGTACCGAGCTAGACACAGGCTGTCCGCAGTCTAGAGCTGCTTTTGCCAGTTCCCATAAAGCATTATTAGACGAGCTGACCGAACTTGCTGCACTAACCCGTGGCAACGAAGTGTTAGCCAACCGCATTCGTAAGAAGTACTCCATCAAGAATACCACTGGCTACAGTATCAATTCGTTGGTAGATTTCACCGATCCGTTCGATCTGATCAACCACCTGATTGTAGGTGCAGAAGGGACATTAGCCTTCGTCGAAGAGGTAACCTACCACACCGTCGATGAAGCTAAGTTTAAGGCCTCTGCCATGGCCGTATTTTTCAATATGGAAGATGCAGCACGTGCGATCCCTCCGATTAAAAGCGACAGTGTTGCTGCCGCTGAACTGCTAGACTGGGCATCAATTAAGTCTGTCACCGGCAAGAAAGGGATGCCAGATTGGTTAAGTGAACTGCCTGAAGGGGCTGCCATTCTGTTGATCGAATCACGTGCCAACGATGAAGAGACGCTGGCTCGCTACACTAAAGATGTCATCGCCAAGCTTGCACATATCGAAACTGAACGCCCTATCAGCTTCAGTAACGACCCAGAAGTCTATGGCAAATATTGGGCAATGCGCTCAGGCTTATTCCCCATCATCGGGGGTGAGCGTCCAAAAGGCACCTCAGTTATCATCGAAGATGTGGCCTTTGAGCTAGAGCATTTAGCTAACGCCGCCAGCGATCTCACCGCACTGTTCCATAAGCACGGTTACCCAGAAGGCGTGATCTACGGCCATGCGCTAGCGGGGAACTTCCACTTTATCATCACACCAACCTTTGCCTCGCAAGGCGATATCGACCGTTTCCATGCCTTTATGCAAGACGTGGCCGAAATGGTGATAGACAAGTATGACGGCTCAATGAAAGCTGAACACGGTACTGGCCGTGCGGTAGCGCCATTTGTTGAGATGGAATGGGGTGCTGATGCCTACACATTAATGAAGCGCATTAAGCAGATTTTTGACCCACAAGGTCTACTCAATCCAGGCGTGATCTTAAACGATGATGCCAATGTGCATGTGAAGAATATCAAGCCATGTCCTGTGGTTGATGACTTTGTCGATAAGTGTATTGAGTGTGGTTTTTGCGAAAAAACCTGTCCAACCTCTGCACTTAACTTCACGCCGCGTCAGCGTATTGCCACCTTGCGTGAAATTGCTCGTCTCGAACAATCTGGCGACAAGCAAGCAGCAGAAGAGATGCGCGCAGCCGCCAAGTACGATGTGGTTGATACCTGCGCTGCTTGTCAGCTGTGTACCATTGCCTGTCCCGTAGACAACAGCATGGGTAACTTGGTGCGTAAGTTGCGTACGCCTTATATCACTACGACTGAACAGAAAGTACTGGATTTCCAAGCCAAACATTTTGGCGCGGTCAACCAAGTAATAAGCACAGGTTTTAATGTGCTTAACATCATTCATAAAGTCACGGGTGACAGCGTCACCGATGGACTCATGAAAGTTGGCCGTATGGTGTCTAAGGAAGTACCTTACTGGAATCCTGACTTTGCTAAAGGCGCTAACCTGCCTACGCCATCTCCTGCGTCACCAGATAAAGAGACCATCGTCTACTTCCCAGCTTGTGGCGGACGTACCTTTGGTCCAACCCCGTTAGACCCAGATAACCGCACGTTACCTGATGTTGTGGTTACCCTGCTAGAGCGCGCAGGTTACAACGTCGTCACCCCCGACAATACTCGTCATCTGTGCTGCGGCCAGATGTGGGAGTCGAAAGGCGACTTTAAAAATGCCGACGCTAAGCGCGACGAGTTAATCGATGCCTTAAGCACCCTCAGTGATAACGGTAAAGTACCTGTCGTGGTCGATGCACTCTCTTGTACCTACCGCACGCTCACTGGTAATCCAAAGGTTGAGATCACCGATCTGGTTGAGTTTATGCACGACAAGATCTTACCTAAGCTGACATTTACAAAGAAGGTCAACATTGCGCTGCATTTTGGTTGTAGCGCTCGTAAGATGAAGCTTGAGCCTAAGATGCAAGCTTTGGCCGATGCCTGCAGCGCTGGCGTAAAGTTACCTGAAGGTATCGAGTGTTGTGGTTATGCTGGTGAGAAAGGTTTATATAAGCCTGAGATAAATGCCAGTGCACTGCGCAACATCAAAAAGCTGATCCCTGTTGATATCAAAGAGGGCTACTACGCCAACCGTATGTGCGAAGTCGGTCTGTCACATCACAGTGGCATCTCTTATCGTCATTTGGCATATTTGTTAGAAGAGTGCAGCCGTTAATAACAGCGACTCAAGATGATTTAGGTTTTAGATAACCCCACCCAAGCAAACTCCGCGATATGACTGGTTTCATATCGCGGTTTTTTATTATAAGGGCTCGCCTCCTATTTTCCGTTGCGCACAGGGCATCAATGACACTGTATCTCGCATCAATTAACAAGATAAATAGGTAATTTTAACAAGTAAAAAACTGGTGTTAATGAGTAACATGCGCCATAGTAGAGCAGTATTGCGAGAGAAAAGGATGTACAGCGAAGCTGAATAGCTTCCTCGTAAGTCTATCAATGATGGCGTCAACGGCTATCAATAAATCAACCGAGGCAGATAGAGGATATATCGCCAGATGGGAAAACTGCTACTTGTCATAGCGACGATGATGCTTTCAGGCCTTGCTCAGGCAAACAGTATCTATAAATGCATCAAAGACGATAAAATCGTGTTTAGCCAGACCGCTTGCCCGAAAGACTTTCGCCAGCATGAGATAAAATATCAGCTCGGGATCACCACTGAAACCGACAGTGACAAGCGTAAAGCGCCTGACGATCCGCTACAAGCCCTGCTTAACAAACGCACCATATCTAAAGAGAAGCTACTGCAACTAATTGGCAGTGAGATTTACCGTCTTAATCAAGAAAATAGCTACTATGATATCCTGCGCGCCAGTGAGCAACAAAAGCTCGATCGCAAACGCTATTGGCAAAAACAAGATGAGAATGATCCTGAGTTTGTGAAACAAGTGACTGAGATGAATCAATACTTTGATGAGCTTCAGCAGCTAAACCAGCACTCAATCGATCTGCTTAAGCAACACCAAAGTAAGATTGAAGCGGAGTCGGCAGATGAGTCCGAAACCTACAAGACGAAAAACCCGTAACTCGGTCTAGGCCAACCCCATGCGTAAACTCACCTACATCACCCTCTTTATTATCGGCCTGTTGCTCGGCACACTGCTGAGCTACCTAGTACTGCAAAAGATCATCGCCAGTCGCGGTGGGATGGATATGTCTGGGTTTGTGAACAATGCCAGCCAATTATTACAGCAAAAGGAAGTTATCGATCCGCTAATTTGCGCCAAACTGGCCATGGATATGGGTTATAAGATTGATAATATGAAGCTTAATTTTAATCTTAATCAGCAGCTCACACCGTTTGATAGTGGCGACCAAAGTGCCTTCTATCTGCTGGTTTACTTAAAGGGCTACGCTTTTGGCCTCAGCCATCACTACATAGACAAAAAAGAGCAATATCAAACAATCGAGTGTGATACACGCTTTCCGTGGCTTAAAAAACGCCCCCATAGCCAACAAGCCTCAATCAAATGATCGCGTGGCCGCTGCTGGTAAAACATCCCCATGATGACCACCTTTTGCTATTAGCCAACCTACAGCTGTGGCTGGCAGAGCTGGAAATTAATCCAAGTGACGAGATGATGATTATCGATAGCCAAGGGCTAAGCTACCACTGGCGCGCAACGGCAGATGGTGGCGAGTTTATGCTAGCGAATGAGCCCGTGTCATTAGCGCAGTTGCTGGACTGGGTACGTACCCACGCTAGCCTCAATGGTCACTGTTGCACCGCCAAAATGGGCGCCAACACCATAGAGCAGGTATTTGAAATGATGCGCTACTTAGAAGAAAACTAGTCCCTATTACCTTAGGCCATAGGGACTATTGATATAGGGACTAAAGTAATTAACTTCTTAACCCTATTCCACGGCTAATCAAATAATACGCTATCGCCCATAACGCGCTGCAAAAGCCTAGCATAATGGCAAACGACAAAGCGATGCTGATATCGGCATAACCTAAGAAGCCATAACGGAACACGTTAATCATATAAACCACAGGATTGAGCTGCGACACGCCTTGCCAAAACTCAGGCAATAAACTCAGCGAATAAAAAACCCCACCAAGATAGGTCAGCGGCGTCAACACGAAGGTCGGCACGATACTGATATCATCGTAGCTCTTAGCAAATACCGCATTAATCAATCCGCCAAGGGCAAACAAAATAGCGGTCAATAGCACAGTGATGGCCACTAATCCCGCATGATGCAAGCTAATATCGACAAAGAACATTGCCACTAAGGTAACGATAGTGCCGACACATAAACCGCGCGCCACACCGCCGCCCACATAGCCAGCTATCATCACATAGTGAGGCACAGGCGCAACAATCAACTCTTCGAGATTACGCTGAAATTTAGCGCTAAAAAAGGATGATGCCACATTAGAATAGGATGCAGTGATCACCGACATCATAATCAGGCCTGGCGCGATAAATTCCATGTAGGAAACTCCGCCCATTTCACCAATCCGTTTACCGACCAAGTTACCAAAAATCAGAAAATAGAGCGTCATCGAAATCGCTGGCGGCACTAGAGTCTGTACCCAGATGCGGGTAAAACGGGTGATCTCTTTTATCAAGATGCTCTTAAACGCTGTAAAGTAAACATGCTTCATATTGACACTGGCATTGCTCATCGTTGCGCTCCCTTACCTTGTTCCACCAACTCCACAAATAACTCCTCTAAACGGTTTGCCTTGTTGCGCATCGATAACACCTCAATCCCCTGTTTACTGAGTTGGGCAAACACACTATTAATACTCTGGCTTTTAGCCACATCCACTTCTAAGGTGTGAGCATCACTCAGGCGGCACTGAATATCGCTGAGCACTGGCACGGCGTCGAGATCACCACGTAGATCCAAAATAAAGGTTTCCATATTGAGTCGGCTCAATAAAGATTTCATGCTAGTACACTCCACCAACACCCCTTTGTCGATGATGCCGATATTGCGGCACAACATCTCAGCCTCTTCCAGATAGTGGGTGGTTAAGATAATCGTCACCCCTTGCTTGTTGAGCTCAGTCAAAAAGGTCCACATTGAACGCCTCAGTTCAATATCGACGCCAGCGGTTGGCTCATCGAGAATCAATAACTTTGGCTCATGCATCAAGGCTCGGGCGATCATCAAACGGCGTTTCATGCCACCAGATAGCGCACGAGCAGGGCTATCTCGCTTCTCCCACAGATCTAGCTGACTCAAGTACTTCTGCGCACGCTCAAGGGCCACATCACGGGATACGCCAAAATAGCCGGCCTGATTCACCACAATCTGTTGAACGGTTTCAAACTGATTAAAATTAAACTCTTGCGGCACTAGGCCAATAGACATTTTTGCCAGCTCTAAATGGGTATCGATGTCATGTTCAAATACTTTAACCCTGCCGGCACTCTTTTGTACCAAGGAGCAGATGACACCAATCGTGGTCGACTTTCCCGCGCCATTAGGTCCCAGTAACGCAAAGAAGTCCCCCGCCTCAACGTTAAGACTAATTCCTTTTACAGCCTCGACACCGCCTTTATACGTTTTCTTTAGTTGGTCAATTTCGAGCGCATAATTACTGTTCGCCATGCAATACATCCACTTTAATATCAAAAACAAACAAAAACTCCCGCACATGGCAGGAGTTTATAATCTTAACGGCATTCGCCATTAATCCAAGGGCACCACTTTGGCAATATAAGGCAAGTTACGATACTGCTCTGCGTAGTCGATCCCATAACCTACGATAAATTCATCAGGAATGGTGAAACCGATAAAATCAACCGGTACATCCACTTCACGACGCTCAGGCTTATCAAGCAGTGTACATAACGCTAGGCTCTTGGGTTCACGCAGTAGCAACATGTCGCGCACCTTATTTAAGGTATTTCCCGAATCGATAAGATCTTCAACGATTAACACATCGCGACCTTCGATATCAGACTGGACATCTTTTAGGATTTTCACATCCCGAGAGCTACTCATAGCATTGCCATAGCTAGATACCGACATAAAATCGATCTCTACATGGCCCTTAATACGACGACACAAATCGGCCATAAAGACCACTGAGCCTTTGAGTAAGCCAACCATTAACAGGCGCTCGCTATTGGCATAATGGGCGTTGATCTTCTCTGCAAGAATGTCTAGTTGTTGCTCAATCTCTTCAGCCGAGATCATCACTTCGATGGTGTGTTTCATACTATTCTCAAAATTGTCTTAATTGTCGCTATTGCTGGCACTGTGCTTATCATAGCCCCAACGCTTGGTTAACGCGTGGTCGACGCCCAGATGATCTAAAATCCGCGCGACCATGAAGTCTACCAGATCTTCAACCGATTTGGGATCATGATAAAACCCCGGTGCCGCAGGCATAATGGTCGCCCCCAGCTTAGACAGTGACAACATATGCTCTAAGTGTATGCTGCTAAAGGGTGTTTCTCGTGGTACCAGAATTAATTGGCCACGCTCTTTTATCACCACATCGGCAGCGCGCTCCAGTAAACTGTTACTCATCCCTGTGGCAACGGCCGCCAAGGTACCTGTACTGCATGGACAAATCACCATCTGCTTAGGCGCAGCAGAACCCGATGCTGGCGGTGAGAACCACTCCTCTTTACCCAGCACATATAACTCACCGCTGATATCACTGCCTTGCTGTGCAAACAGCTCCAGTAACTGCGCTTTCGCCTTGTCGCCATTAGCGCTCAGTTGTAGGCCATGCTCAGTGGCCAACACCACCCGCGCGGCGCTAGAGATCATCAAGAACACTTGATAATCGGCCACCAGCAAACACTCAAGTAGCTTCAGCCCGTAAGGTGCCCCAGAGGCCCCGGTCCACGCCAAGCTAATAGCCTTGGCCTTTCTTGGATAATTCATATAAATCTCTTTAATTAAAGCTAGAAAGTGGAAACGCCTTCAAGCCTTTGTAAAAGCTTGCCATGGATACCGCCAAAGCCACCGTTGCTCATGACAATAACAGTGTCACCTGGTTTAACTTCAGCAGCCACAGCGTCGACCACATCATCTATCTGGTATAGCACAGATATCGGCAGGCTAACCTTCGCCATCGCTGCCTCTACATCCCAGTCGATATTATCGGCTTGATATAAAAACGCTGCATCGGCTAGAGACATCGAAGCCGCTAAAGTCTCTTTATGTACGCCGCGTTTCATGGTGTTTGAACGTGGCTCAAGCACCACTAAAATACGCCCCTCGCCCACTTTAGCGCGGCAACCTTGCAAAGTAGTGGCAATCGCTGTTGGATGATGAGCAAAATCGTCATACACCTCGACGCCATTGACCGAACCAATCAACTCCATTCGACGCTTGGGCGGCGCAAACTTCACTAATGCCTCAATCGCTGCCTGAGGTTTCACCCCTACATGACGCGCCGCAGCAATCGCCATGGTGGCATTTTCCACATTGTGCTGGCCAATCAACTGCCAGTCTAAGATACCTTGTGATTCACCATCAAAAAACAACTCAAACCTGTGGCCATCGTTGCTCAGTACCTGGGTATACCAGCCCGCTTCAGCTTGATGAGTACTATAGGTTTCCTGCTCACTCCAACAGCCCATGCTTATGACATCTCGCACCGCTTGACTGCCTACAGGCCAAACAATCTTGCCTTGGCCCGGTACTGTGCGTATTACGTGGTTAAACTGACGCTGAATAGCTTTTAGGTCATCAAAGATATCGGCGTGATCAAACTCAAGATTGTTTATCACTAAGGTGCGTGGCTGGTAATGGACAAACTTAGAGCGCTTATCGAAAAATGCGCTGTCATATTCGTCGGCTTCTACCACAAAGAACGGCGAGCCTCCGAGCCGCGCCGACACTCCAAAGTTCTGCGGCACGCCACCAATCAAGAAGCCCGGCTCATAGCCGCAATCTTGTAGAATCCACGCTAACATACTCGAAGTCGACGTTTTCCCGTGAGTCCCCGATACCGCTAACACCCAGCGTTCTGGCAAAATATGTTCCGCCAAAAACTGCGGCCCTGAGGTATATTTAAGCCCACGGTTTAATACCGCCTCGACACAAGGGTTGCCGCGACTCATCGCATTGCCTATCACCACCAGATCAGGGGCATCATCTTCGTTCTGACCAAGCTGACTGGGGTCGAAGCCTTGAATAAGTTCAATACCTTGCTCTTCGAGCTGCGTGCTCATGGGCGGGTAGACATTGGCATCGCTGCCGGTAACCTTGTGACCATTGGCTCTGGCAAGCAGTGCAAGGCCACCCATAAAGGTGCCGCAGATGCCAAGAATATGTACATGCATGGGGTTGGCTCTAGATGAGGAATAATCTGTTGGTATTCTATCGATTTGAAATGCCATTGTCAGTTAACAATGGTTTAAATAACTATTTCGTGGCTATCGCCAGTTTGCTGCTGTATGACATAAGAGAATTTTCCACACTTGGTTTAAACAACCCTAGGTCACTCCTGGCAAACTACTCACTTGGTGTCATTTACCTTGGTCTATTTCTTACCTATAGTAATTAAGGTCCATCTAATCCAAGGCACTTTTTAGCCTGTTAACAATGAAACCAATCTCGTAAGGTAGGCAATTGTATTGATTTGTATTCTTATGTGGAGGCTGAGTGAAAATACTGTTTACCCTAACGCTTTTGTTTTTCATTAGCCTTTGCCCTTTTGCCACATCCGTCGCTGCTACTGTCGAGATGGCATTTGGTGAAAAGATAGCGCCATTTTGTTTTCCAGAAACTGATTCTGGCATTGAAGTTGATATCATCCGGGAGGCCTTAGCGTTTAAAGGACATGCGTTAGTGCCACTCTATTTCCCGTTCGCACGTATTCCGGTGGAGTTTAAGAATAAAACGGTCGATGCCGCGATGACAGATCTGGGGGAGGACTTGACGCCATTTGGCGGATTTTATGGTGATCCTGCAGTGATCTATCACAACGTATTTATCTCTTTGAAAGCGCGTGATATTCAGATCAATAAACCGGAAGACCTCAACGGCTTGAGCGTGATCTCATTTGTGGGCGCCGTGAAACGTTATCCCGAATGGTTAACCCCAGTGAAGCAGTCGGGGCGCTACTTTGAACAGAACAACCAGTTACTGCAGGTGCTGACCTTAAATAAAGGTCGCTATGATCTGGTGTTAAGTGACCGAAGTATTTTCAAATATTTCAGCCAATTACTGCAATCACGCAAAAATTTTGTCACTCAACCCATTCAAGAACATAAATTTACAGACGTTGATCCACTCGACTACCGCCCCATCTTCAATGATGCGGCCATCAGGGATGACTTCAATCAAGGCCTTGCTCTCCTCATCAGCTCTGGCCGCTATCAAGCCATCTATGACAAATACCTCAATAGCAACTCATCCACGGTAACACTCCCCTAACAAACCCGACATTATGTGTGATCCAATGCGCAGTTTTTTAAACTCGAACATGCTAAAAGAGGAAGTTACCTTTGACTAATTTTTAAACAGAAGATCTATAATTTATACCTGTAATAATAGCCAACTAAGGCGCAGTCATTGCACAAGGATATCGCTATGCTGAAAAAAGTGAGCCGCCTAGATTACTTTACACTACAAGTGTTTATCGGCTTGGTTGAGCTAAAAAATGGCAGCGCCGTAGCTGAGCGATTGCACACCACCCAATCTAAAGTCAGTCGTAGCCTAACCTGCCTACGTGAAGTATTAGAAGATGAGCTGTTTGTGCGTCAGCAATATGGCTTCGAACCCAATCAAATCGCCATTAAGATCACCCCTATGGTGCAAACCATTTTGCAGCAGTACGACAAAATAGTCGCCACCACCATAGACAAAGGCGTACAACCTTTTCAGTTAAGTGTGGCAACCTTTGAGCAGTGGTCACTAATGGTGATGAACTACGTACATACTAGCTGTCATTGTTTAGAAGGCGGCGTTAGTATCAATATTCAACCTTGGTCAGACAATATTAGTCAGCGCTTGTGTCAGGGGAAAATCGATTGCTGTGTCTCCACTGAACCTATTAATCATTCTATGGTTAATAACTACAAACTCGGCGACATTATTCACTTCTTTATTGTGGCCAAAAACGGGCACCCCATTTTGAATTCCAATCAACCTTTAATCGATCTGTTTGACTATCACGTTGCCCTAGTCAATGCTAATCTACATGATCAACCCCACCCGATAGAGCGCTATGCAAGAGAACATGAGCTCGATATCTGCATCGCACTTAAAAGTCCAAGCCTACGCATGTTAATTGACCATGTGAGTCATGGCGATGATGTTGCGCTACTCTCTTCGGCAATGTCTATGTATTACTTTGAAAGCCGTGACGATGTGTCATTTATCGACGTGTCATCACTATGGCGTGACACCAACGAACTTGTTTGCGACAGCTACTATTTAAATTGCCATAAGGGAATTAAAGATCAACTAGCCAACTGCTTAAAGACACTGCTCACAGAGAAACTCGATGAGATGCAGGCCCATTATGATGAAGCGGCGCGGCATCGTAATTTAACCCACCATCAGATAACTATGTGTAAGGACGCTAGTACACCCGAGCCTTCTTCACTAAAATGCTGCAATCCCTCACAATAGGCCTTCGCCATTCTCGGCATCCATAAGGGCGCTGTTAACTTAGTGCACATATTGGTTGATTATCCCTGTGACCAGCTCTTTGAGCCATTCAATATGTGGACTCGGATGATGCTTGGCGCTAATCAAATACAACTTCGGATATGGCTGTGCTTGGTACAGCAGCTCAGTGTCGATAGCAGACAGGCAGCACACGTGTAAACCGGGTAAAAGATGGCTCTGTTCATAAACCTTATTGTAGGGCAGTAGGCTCAGTGTCTGATTGTCTGACAAATAACGATAGAGATCATGAAAGCCCAGCGCGGTTTGGATGTTATCGCTAGGTGCCTGATGGCAAAAGATCTTTTGCTGCCGGCAAAAAGCCTGGAAAGGGTCTGGAGCGCTCTTATTTAGTAGGCTAAAAGCGCTTAAATAGGGGTAAGTAGCGATATTGGTTAAGCTGATCTCCTGCTGCAGGATAGGATGGTTTAGTCCGCACAACAGATAGAGATGTTCTAGCGTCTTAAGCGGTATCACTTCAAAACGCGGATCAGCTTGCAATGGGACTGCGTCAGACTCACAGAGAATCGCCACATCAATAAGGCCGTTTGCTGTATCTTGTAAAAGATCATCTGAGCCACTGCGGAGCTCGTAACTAATGGGCAGATGTGCCTCATTAATGGCCGCACTTAATTGCTGCGGCAAATGCGGGATCAACAGATCGCTGACGTAGATCACCATCGCCGATTCTAACGCCAATGGATTCAGCTGGTTTAATTGATACAGGTGTTCAGCGCACTGTACTAACTCCTTAACGATGGGGTAAAGCTGGCGGGTGAATTCATTAGGCTCAAGACCATGCTTTTTTCGAATAAACAGCGGATTATTAAAAATGGCCCGCGCATGCTGTAGGCAGCGACTCACCTTAGGAGCTGGAATATTCATGTCGCTAGCAACTGATGAAGCAGAATGTTTTTCATACAAATTAACCAATATATTAGCACTAAGCATATCCAAACTATCTAGAGTTATATTTTTCATTGTAAAATACCTCTACCGACATCAAATATACCATTTTGAATTATAGTTAACCCAGCCATAATTACCATATTATTATTTATTAAATGTATAGATATAAAAATCAGATCTCGATCATACTTTTAAATTTCAACATTTTACAACAAAGCGGTAAGAAACTAATTTAAAAAAAGTTTAAAATTAAAAACAAACAAATACCAGATATACACAAATCATAAACTGGATATCCAAATATCGATTTTCTACAATTCGAAATAGTTAAAATCAATTATCAGATCTGCCACTAAATTTTAATAAACTGATTTCGATAATTGTTGTAAATATTCCGCATAAAGTAATAATTAAATGGAGAGTTTATAAACAGAAGTACTTTTGGAGGTTTATCATGAACGCCACCGCTACAGTTATTTTAAGTTATGCATTTATGTATTTTGTTTTATTCATAATTGTTCCTCTCGTCATCGTGACCTTCGTAATGACGTGCATCAAGTTCTTCAGATCAAGCGAGGTTCAGATGGTCGATGCTGCTGTTAGTATCAAACCTCACCTGCTCGACAAAGAATCTATGCATTTTCTAAAAAGCTTAAAATCTATCGCGAGCAATCGCTACGATGTGCTGTACGGAGCGTCTTTGGTTAATGTGGTTGATATTGATGACTCAGTAAAAAACCATGAAGAGGTTCAAGATTTTATGGAGCATTGCCACCTAGACTATGTGGTCGTTGACAACGAGTCTTCTGCGGTCAAATTAGTGGTTAGCAACCCTGATACGAGCTCACCAGAACAGATGAAATTTGTCGAAAAATGTTTAGATTACATAGGTGTGCAATTCATTAAGCTAGATAAAGATAAGCATTGCGATGAAGCCTTGTTACGAACTGCACTCGCCGCCTAATGGCTAAACGCATTCGAACAACCCCAATCCAAGCACACTTTATCCAAGTGTTCACAGCCCAACCGAGCGTCAAATAGACAACTTGGCGCTCTCATTAAACACCGAAATCATGTTCACCTTAAGGTGTAAGGAGTCGGTATGTGTCAGATTAGCCGCAGCCTCTCAATTGTGCTTACTACCCTTATCACGGCATCAATCTTCTGCACCTTGCCGACCATCACCTTGGCCGCCCAGACCGTGAACGATACCCGTACGTGCCTTAAATGCCATAAGCGCAATGGCCAACTGCATGGGGTACACGCAAGTACTGCCTTAGCCATTGAGTGCCAAGATTGCCATGGTGACAAAGGCAGTCATCCGAAAAAAGGCTCAAGTATTAATCGCTTTGGCGCTAACAGTCCAATGTCTGTGACTCAGCAAGTGGCGGTCTGCCTAAGCTGCCATGATCCTCAAACGCTGGCCAACACCGAGTGGACACATAATGTGCATGCGACACGCGTAAGCTGCACCCTATGTCACCAGCTACATCCAGAATACGACCCAATGTTGTCATTAGACAGCAAACAGCATAGCCAGTTATGTGTCACCTGCCATCAGGTCAAACACTAGGAGGCTTGTGATGGAAACATCAAAACGACAATTTCTTAAAGGCTGCGGTGCGTTGATCGCAGGGATCTCTGTTTATACGGTGACTAAATCTCCCTTGGCTGAAAATGCCAATACAGATGCGTCACAAACAGAGGTTAAATATGCCATGGTACATGACGAAAATGCCTGTATCGGCTGTAACGCCTGCGTTGAAGCATGCCGTGAAACCAATCATGTGCCTGACGGTGTGACGCGAGTCAAAATTGAGCGCACAGGTCCATTTGGGAACTACCCTAACCAGAGCTATCGGTTTAATCGTGTGTCTTGCCAGCACTGTGAAGCCGCGCCATGCGTACGTGTTTGTCCAACAGGTGCGGCCTATATAGACAAAGACACTGGTATCGTTGCCGTCAATAGCGACCGCTGCGTAGGCTGCCAATACTGTATTGCTGCCTGCCCTTATCAGGTGCGGTTTATTAACCCCGAGACGCGCACTGCCGATAAGTGCGATTTTTGTCAGCAAACCCAGTTATCGAAAGGCTTGCAACCTGCTTGCGTCCTGGCGTGTCCAACTCAAGCGCTGACCTTTGGCAATTTAAAAGATCCTGACTCAGCGTTAGTTAAGTTACTTAAAACCAAGCCAACGTATCGCGCCAAAGTGGATCTTGGTACCCGGCCAAAGTTGTTCCATATTCAAACCATCGATGGGGAGGTAATGCTATGAGTGCTTTTCATTTTGAAGGCCTGGTATGGCATTGGCCGATCGCTATCTATCTGTTCTTGGCAGGGTTATCTGCCGGTGCGGTATTTTTTGCCATCATGCTTAAACATTTTAAGTTAGCCAGTGAAGCCTATCACTCCCCGTTTGTGCAGGCGGCGGCAATCATCGCGCCACTAGCAGTATTTGGCGGCCTAGGGATCTTGGTTATCGATCTGACCAAGCCATTGGACTTCTGGAAGATACTGGTGTTTTACAACACCACTTCAGTGATGTCGATGGGCGTATTGGTGCTAATGGCCTATCAAGTGGCACTGTTTGCTTGGATTGGCTGCATCTTCCATCAAGGCTTAACGCGTCTGCTAGACGGTCGTTTTGGCGCAATAGGTCGTTTAAGCACACGCTTTATCCAGATGCTAGTCAGACAGGAGGCGGCCATCACAGGTATCTTAGTGATCCTCTCTATCTCATTAGGCGCATACACAGGTTTTCTGTTATCAGCACTGATCGGTTTCCCACTGCTTAACAACCCAGTACTGCCGCTGTTATTTTTAATCTCCGGACTCTCCTCCGGTGCGGCAGCAACCTTGCTGGGTGGCGTGCTACTTCGAGGTAACCCTAATGGGATTGAAGTGCGCTTTATCCACGGTATTGAGATCCCTATGATCTTGGTGGAGATAGGCCTACTTTTCACCTTCTTTGCAGGGCTAATTTTATCAGGTGGCCAAAGCCAAGTCGCCGCACTCAATGCGCTGGGCTATGGGTTTTGGGGCTGGATATTTTGGGGCGGCGTTATCGGTATCGGCTTAACCTTGCCATTAGCCTTTAATTTGTGGATGAAAGTCTCCGCCGATCGCAAGTTTACCTACGTAGCGGTAACTGCCAGCTTTAGCCTTATTGGCGTATTCCTATTACGTAACTTTATCCTTTATACCGGGCAGATGACTGGCGTGTGATACTTACCATTCAACCACAGTGACCTCATCCAAGAGGTTACTGTGGCGGAGGCATTATTTACCAGAGATTAAATGCAGCGGCGCGTTATCGCTGAGGTAAGCCTCATCAACCTGCTGCAACTTATTGAAGGTGATAATGCCACGGATCCCATCGATATACGCTTGACCGCGCTCTGAATATTTGTCCAAGGTTCCCGCCAGCTCTAAACCAGTGATCGGTTTATTTTCAGCTCTGAGTTGCGCGCGCAACGTACGCAGCTTTTGGTAAGCATTATTGGTATTGAGATTACGTAAATAGCCTTCGACCGAAGCCAGCGGCGTATCAAAACGTGCTAAACCGTAATTGCCCAGCTCCTTACGCTGCTGTTTCGGGATCATGCCATTACCGCTAAAGTCCCATTGGCCAAAAAAGGCATTACCTTCAACCGTAAAGCGCGATGTAGCCCAACCACTCTCTTCCGCTGCCTGCGCAAGCACCAGTGATGGTGGCATAATATCCACCCCTTCAAGTAAGGTTTGCCGCTGTGCCTCACTCAGTGGTTTGTCATTGTCATTTGCGCTAAGCACTCGATATTTAACCGCCAAAGCACGTAGTTGGGTATCATCAATGGGTGCCGTTTCTATTATCTGACGTTCGAGTAAAATATTTTCATTAGCCACCAAAATTAAAGGTGCCATCAGGCGGAAAAACACCATTTTTTTTAACTGTACAGGTAACTGGCTAGAGGTCTGCTGCCAGCGCTCGCCCACCGACTCAAAGGTTAACCTAGGCACTTCTCGATTACCCGCTTGCCAACTTTCTGTGTTGTAGTTAAGTTGATCAAACAGCGCGCTGAGATCATCGAGTGAATTAATCACCACATCTTTTGCAGGCTTAGTTGGACGCTGCAATGATACCGCTTTAAAACTGGCCTGCGTTTGATTGGAATCAGGCTGAGTGGCGAGCTCATTGGCACTGATTGCGAAAAGAGGCATCTTGTCATCAGTTGGTGCAACATTTTGCCTCTCACCCTCGGTGTCACCAACTCGATAAGTACTCGCCAGAATAACGATACTTATGATGACAGCAGCAAGCATTAACAAACGAATCATCGTAGATAACCTCTTTTATGTGGCCTATTCTGGAACAGATTAACTTTCCACATAGCCTAGTCCTAAAGATAGATGTTGATATCACTTTAATCGATCATGGTGAAAGAGTCTTCGACATCGTGTCTTCAACCATCAAACTCTGTGATTAACCGTAGCGAAGAAGTGATAGCTGTGCCTCCCTTGTTATCTGGGTAAAATAAAAAGTAGCAGGAACACGAAATAATTAGCCAGCACAATAATAAACTTTTTCTAATACAAGTGATTAATGTAAATAACGATGACCATCAAGGTAACCACAAGGATAACGCGAAGTTAATTTATTTTACATTCATGGCTAAATTCATAATTTAGATGTGATAAAGCGCTCACTATTGATGCGAATGTTATTTTAGCGTTGAATAAAAATTGTGTATTTCATACAGTGGACTTTCGCCTTAAAAACAAATGTATCGATTTGTATCATACATATTAAACGTGAAATTCATTTAGATGAGTGTATGTTAAAAAAAAGTTCTGCCACGCTATCAAGCTTCATTTTATTTGTTGGTATCATACTACTGACACATATGAGTGCCTGCTTTTTAGTAAACAGCTCTGAAATAGGCCATCAATTTTCCCATGGTTCAACGCCTTCACAACAAACCACTGCCGCGAAAAAAAAAGAAACTGTAACACATTCATTGTACTGGGATTACATTGAACAATACGGTAAACAGCACCTAAATGTTATTCCCGCTGAAGTGGAAGATATCAACTTCAGTTCATTAACGTTAACTTCAACTCTATTTTTTCTATTATTCCTTTGTGCGGGCTTACCTTCATATAAATCGCAAAAGTATAAAACCCCGAAAAACATACTAGATTTCACATCACTTCTAATAAGTTGGATTAAACCTATCAAAGGCACTCCGTCTTAATTTATCTACCCCAGATTATTAACCGCGTTTGCCGTTAATAACTTTCAAACACGACTAAGCCAACCGAATATACCATTACTCAGGTCTATTGGTCAGTTTCTAAAAACTTATCTAAATTAGGTTATTTACATGACTTATAAAAACTCAAGCTGTCTGAGTGTCTACGGCTGCGTTGATAATAGTACACGCCGAAAAGTGATATCTACAGGCTTATTATTTGCGGCGTTGTTATCAAACTCAGCTGCGGCCGATAATGAAAATGTTGCTGCAGCAATCGACAACAATACCTCACATTGGTCTGGTTATATCAGTGCATCTGCGGCCAGTAATACCTTTGAACAGTCGGCCCCTAGCTCCTATCAAGCTCTGAGCGGCAATGGCCGTATTGCCTATCGTGATACTTGGGGGAGCCTTCGCCTGTCATCTGGAGGGGAGGTAGAAACACATCATAATGAATCTTACTTCTACGATACTTTTTTAGAATACCGCACGCCAACCGGCCAACTGGGGAGCGACTGGAGCTACATCGGCAGTGCTGGGGTATACCTCCCCACCAGCCACACCAGTCAAGAGAACAAACTTAGGGCCGCGCCGAGATTGGCCGGCTACCTGTTTTATCGTCCTAGTGAGGATTGGAACTTCTATGTTTCGCCACGCGTAAAGTACAACGCCTACCAATATGAATCAGGCCGTCATGGCGAGCATTTCGTAGAATATCGTATCGATCTTCTCGCCGATATGACCTGGCAGTTTATCGATAACTGGTACCTCGATATCAATGGCTCTTATGCCATGGCTAAAGCCTTTAACACCAACCGCTACGACAACCGCTTTACCCTTAGCGAAGAGATAGGCTGGGCGTTTGCTTCCAGTTGGGTTGCAGCAATTGGACACAATAACAGCGGCTATCTCTATGACCCTGATCGCGGTGCCTCTCATGGTTTTGAAGTCTATGACGAGCGCAGTTCGGTGTTTTATCTATCAATCACAAAATACTTATAAATTTAAGCAAAGAGGAGGTTTTTATGTATAAGAGCAGTGTCGCTATCGCCATTTTAAGCGCGATAGGATTAAGTGCCTGTGGCACAGACGAGCCGTATCAAGAAGTCAAAAAAGATGAGCGAATGATCGCCGTACAAGACTTTAAAGATGCCACCACCAATGTTGACGCGGGCACAGATAAGCTCACCTCAGCCTCCACCCTGTCAGAGCTAGCAACCCAGCAACCCGAACGCCTGTTTCTGTACACTCGTAGCCTAGGTGAAGCGCCGCGCTACTCAGCGCCTATTCATGGTTTTTCTCAAGGCGAGGAGAAGCTGGTTACACTTAGAATGACAGAAAATGGCATTCAGCTTAGACAGATAGACCGTGATAACATTGGTCTAGGCCATGACTCTCGTTACGACAACGAGTACAACAAGGCCCCCGTGCTCACCATTCCTGGTAACTACATTGACTTCCAATGCCAAGAGGACAATTGGGGCGACTGTACCAACAAAGAAGAGGAAGTAAACGATCGCAACATTACTTGGGATAAAAAGAAGTTCTTTATTCCTAAGTTTGAAGCGGCACAGATAGCCGAAGAAAACTATACCGATCTCGTGACCTTTAAACAGTGCACCACAGAAACCGAGTCTGCACACTTGGTACAAGATGGTGACTGGAAAGGCTACCAAATGGACTTAGCCAATGGCGTGCTTAACTTTGAGATTGAACACACCTATCAAGCTAACCCCGCCTGTTTCGGTAAGTTTTTCAAAGGTAACTTTGACAACCTCTCTTTCACCACCACCGAATATATCTCTGTTGTGGCACTCGACAAGTTGGCAAGCAGTGACTTTGAAGCCGTCCCCTATAGCGAAGATGAAAATGGCACTTTTGGCTTTTTCAGAACCCAACATCAATACCGAGATGGCAACCATGCTGCGGGCAAAGATGGATACGTACGTCAGTACCTCAACCATTTTAACCCTAAGAAGGAGTCAATCACCTATTACCTAAGCAACAACTTCTATGAGCCCAAGAATAAGCCATTCTTAACCGCGGCCACACAAAGTATCACCGCGATCAATGTTCAAAATAAAGTGTTCAAAACTGGCTTACCTGAGCTTAAGCTGGCACAAGCTGGCACGCACCGCCATGGTGATCTGCGTTACAGCAACATCACCCTGTTCGACGAACCGCTCGACAATGGCCTTGCCGGCTATGGCCCCTCTGCGGCCAACCCGTTCACCGGTGAGATAGTCAGTGGCCGTGTAGACCAATACAGTGCAAACCTTGAGCAAGGCTCAACACGTTACTATCGCCGCGTGCAGCTCGACTACAACCGTGGCATGTTAGATGCTCATTCAGTCAAAGCCCTCACTGGCGTTGATTACACGCCCTCTGAGGAAGCGGTTAATCGTGCCAATGCAGTGGCGGCCAACAAGTTGATTGCTGCACAAAATGGTGACAGTGACGATGCTATGGTTAATCAGCCAAGAAACCAAGCCTTGGCACAAACCGTCATCCCAGATCTGTCGACTACCGATGTCGATAATGCCCCTTTTGAGGAGTTAGTCGCGCAGCAGAGCAAAACCGAAGCATTTTGGGCTGAGCATAACCTAATGAGTGTCGATAAAGCCTTTGGTTTAACGGGCGGGGCATTACGCGAGTTACCTCGTGGTATTAAAGGCTACGAGATTGATTGGAAAGACAGTAATTTCTGGGTCGACGGCGTGGTGGGCGGTAAGCTTAAAGATATCGAAAGCATGCCAACAGGCTTCCAAACTAACCTAGTGACCAAACTTGCCGCACAAGCCTTTGCTGGCACCCTTACCCATGAGCTAGGTCATACATTAGGGCTAAGACACAACTTTGCGGGTAGCCGCGATCAGGCAAACTTCTTTAACGAACAAGAGATCACTAAGTTCAGCGAGGCCTTAACCGAAGCAGGCTACCCTAACCTATCGGTTAAAGCAGACTTCTCTAGCCAAATGGATTATAACGCCGACAGGTTTGCGACCACTTTCCAAAAGTATGATCTCGCCGCACTGCGTTTTGGTTACGGCCGTCAGGTTGAAACTCAAGATGGCAGCTTAGTGTCATTAAGCGCCGAAGACGCTAAACGTCGCCAAGAGCTTAGCGAAGGCAATATCACGGGTGACACCCAATATGGCGCCTTGCATAATATCGCCGCAGAAAACGATCTTCGTTACTTTGCATTCTGTACCGACGGCCATGTCACGCTTAACAGCAACTGTAACCGCTTCGATGCAGGCACCAATAACGATGATATCGTGCAATATTATATCGACAGCTACCATGACAGCTATGACACCATGAACGTGCGTCATAACCGTCAGACGTTATTCGAAGATAATATCCTGCCTTATACCATCAATCGTCTCCGTGGTTTCCACGACATCCGTCAATTTGTCGAAGATACCGCCACCGTTGAAGAGCTATTCTCATTCAGCCAAAATGAGTTAGCCGAGTTCTGCCCAGGCCATGAAAACTATTGGTTCTGCGCCTCACAGCGCGCAGTAGATAAGGCATCTGACACCTTCCTCACCGCAGCAGGTCTCAACGATGTCTACTTGCATGTCACCTACAGAATGAACAGCGATGACAGCCGTGCTTTAACTAAAGTTCACTCGTTAGAAGATATCCTCACACGGATTTATCGTCTCAATGCGGGCAAGCTAGATGAAGGTTTCGAGTTGGGTAAAATCATCACCGATTACCATCAAGACAGCGATAAACTCAAAGAGCTATTGCTGAAAGCCGATATTGTCGAAGCCTATCAAGATCTGGTCTATGCCGACGTCAGCGTTAACAATGGCCATCTGCTAAACGGTATTAAAGCTCCGGCGTCTAGCCCTAACCATCCATACGTCAATGAGCGCGATGTATTAGGTATGTGGCCAGATAAGCTGTTAGCGATGCGTCAGCTACTCACGCGTAAATCACCACGCAGCACAACGGGTCGCACTTACTATGCTCTGGCTGATGCGCCTGAGGTCAAAAAGCAGTTGCAAGGGATGTTATGTCAAATGACCATGGGGAATACAGTCAGTAAAATCAATGGCTACCTCACAAACCCTGTATTGAAGGATGAATGTCAGGCGGTCGATCCTAAGTACTATGTTAACGATGTAGACTACGCCGACCAACAGATCGAAGCGCTGCCAAGCTACGCGACATCCCTAGGACGTTACTTTGGCTTCCCTCAAGCCAGCTACGACATGAAAGGCAAGAGTAACCTGCTACAGATGATGCTAAAACAGGTGGTACTGGCCTCAGTGGATAGCGATTATCGCGGCGAAGAAAAAGCCAGAGTATGGCGTGAATATGTCGGGATCCACCTCTCAAGCGACGCCATTGATACGCAGCAAACCATCGCGCTACGCGGTAAAAACTACGCCGCAACAACTGAGAACGTCTTGGCCAACATGCTTATTGATCAGATCAAGGCACTAAACGCCTTGAAAGCGAGCTCGCCAGCGTTGATGGCACATGTCATGAACCGCGACGGTGAAACGTTCCAGCAATTGGTTGTCGATCCGATTATTGAGCGCGATGAGCGAGTATTAACTTACCTGCCCGTACTCTAGTTTCTCCCCTCTCTCTCACCTAGAAAGAAGCCGTTAATCGGCTTCTTTTTTTATACCCAATCACTGACAGTATCAATATACAAATTAAGCGGCAAAACCGACTCCCTGCAGTGACTAAAAATATATACACGCTTTTTGTTGATGATATTATCGCTATTTATTATCTGTAAAACACCATTGTTGCCAGTACGCCACGCATATCACCCTCTAACGGCTTGATACGCTTTTTCATTAGTGGTTAACTAAACCTTACCTAAAAAGCGCAAACAACAGGGATAGTGCTGTCGATGAATGACCCCATACAAGTTCCCCCTCCCATAGCTGGACTTGGCAGGTAATAAATCATGCCAACAGACCCAAGCGTTACCATCGCGCAATTACAAGCAGAACTTGCAGCGCTTAAACGCGAAAATGCTAAGCTGGAATTACTCAATGCCCGCGCCGAAGAGAAGCTGTTTGCCGCACTAGATGGCAATGGCTTATGCCTATGGGAGCAGCATATCCCCAGCGGTAACTTAACGATTTTTAACATGAAATGGGGTGAACTGTTAGGCTTTAGTCGTGAGGAGCTAGCCGCCCATGTGGACAGCTGGAAACAGAACCTGCACCCAGAAGACAAAGCTTGGGTGATTAAGGCGTTTGAAGACCATGTCGCTGGCCACAGTGACTACTATCAAGCTGTGCACCGAATGATCCATAAAGACGGCTCAGTCACTTGGGTATCAGACCGAGGCCGAATCGTCGAGCGCGACGCCAATGGCCAACCATTACGCATGATGGGAACTCATATCGATATCACCCAAGAAAAACGCTACGAGCTTGAGTTGTCACAACTGGCAATGACTGACCCGCTGACGAACTTAATGAACCGTCAAGCAATCAGCCAAGCCTTTGAAACGCACCAAGCCAGTAAGCACAACGGCGCGCTGTTTTTTATTGATCTCGATGGGTTTAAACAACTTAACGACCGCTACGGTCATAAGGTTGGCGATCTGTTACTCATTCACGTGGCCAACACCTTAAAACACTGTGCTGGCACAGATGCCGACATCGCCCGTTTAGGGGGCGATGAATTTGTCATTTTGCATCCTAGTCGCGACCAGGCACAGATTGAAGCAATTGCACAATCACTGCTTAGCACCTATCAAGACTCAATTGCCATTGATGGCAATAGGTTAAAGATAGGACTGAGTATCGGAATCTACTGCTTTGATGCTGCCCATAACTTCACCACCTGCTGTGAGCGGGCCGATATCGCCATGTATCAAGTTAAACGCAGCGGTAAACATGGCTACTGTTTTTGGCGGCCACAACAACTCTCTCAATGCAGCTAACTCAATCGCGCGAGTGCCAAAGCCACCAAACACAATCATATCCACAACCCAGCGCGGCTCACCCGTACTCTCCTTGTGTCGGTTCTGCCATCTTAACTCTGCACTGACGATTCACCGTGACAATCCACCGCAACAAGACTGCACTATCTCAATGCAAGCCGCTTCATTTTGGTGAACATTAGCACTATTTCCGTTCCCAAAACATCAAGCGTTAAAATTAAAATTGTTATTTTTCAGAAAGATAGAAACGCAGAAAATGTGGCATGAAACTTACATACCTACAAGTAAGTAATAACACTGTTAAGCATTGTGATTAAAGGAGTTCACCATGAAAAACTTAAGCCAACTCGGTTATCGGCTCTCTCAGCAATGGCGATTCTTCATGCAGCTCGGCATCAGCCAGTGGGATGTCGAATAGCACTGCAATACAGGGTTAGCTGAGCATTATTTTTGCCAGCCAGTATGAATCGAAATCGGGATGAGTCCATCATTAAGGAGTAGAAGATGAGTAGAGTGACTAAAAGCATGACCCCAAAATTAGCGCAGCGCATTGTTGAAGAGGTTAAGCGCAACGACGCGCTGCTCTCGGAAGTCGCGAAGAAGTTTGGCGTATCGACCAAAACCGTCTACCAACTGGTTAGGCAGAGCGAGCAGCAAGGCAGCCGAGCCAGTACACTTCGTACCGAAATTGACAAGTTAACGATGCAGCTCAACTACCTCATGCGTGAACTAAAGCTGATCCAAGACTAGCGCCGCTACCAATCAATAACAGGCGAGCAGAAGGATCTCACTCGTCAAAAAATAAGTGGTCGCAGGAAGCAGTGATTGGTGGCGAGAGGGCAACATCAATAATAGCCTAAGCCGAATGGCAGTCATCATTCACATCAACCATTTAAAAGTGGGGATCTGTCAGGTGGTCCCCACAGCACTCCCCAAAGGTGCTTTGCCGAGTGTTGTGCAGGATGCAGAACACTCGGCCTTTCTTTTCCCACTAGTGCTCTAAATCAAGCATCGATTCCAATGCCCATACGGGCTGCAAGCGCTACCGCAGCACTCACATAAAAAATATTGCCACAATTAACCCCTTTTAAAATATGGCCCGTTTATACCTGTAACCATAGCGACACTTTACCGACAAAATTTTGGAGCTCTTCATGAAAAAAACCATTCTCGCCGCACTCTTAGCTAGCAGTTTTTTCGCAACCACCTTGCCATTCGCTAGCCAAAATGTTCAGGCCACCGAACTCAGCTTTGCCCATATCGAAACCATCGGCACTAGCCAAGTGGTGATCAGCGCAGATATGGCTGAACTGATTGTTGAGGTTAACACCCAAGCGGATACGCCAGCCAATGCCAAGTCCGCATCAGATCAGGCAGTCGCAGGTTTTATTGCACGACTAAAGCAGGCGGGGATAAACCGAGATAACATTCAAAGTGCCAACTTGTCACTGCATCCTCGCCATCAATACGATCCTGAAACCCGAACCAATAATGAGGTGGGGTACAACGCCAGTCGCAAGGTGGTTGTAACACTTGACGATCTCAACATCCTTAACGAAGTGCTTGATACGGCATTGGAACAGGGAATTAATCGCATCATAGATATCTCATACAAATCCAGCAAAGAAGCAGAGTTGATTGAACAAGCAAGAGCCTTGGCCATTAAGGACGCCCAACAAAAAGCCAAATCACTAGCCAAAGGCTTTGGAGAGAAAATCGATGGTGTATGGGAAATACGCTATTTTGACCAGCACAATGTGCAGCCTGTGATGTACAAGCGCAACGCCGCAGCGCAAGGAGATGTAGGTGAGAGCTATCAGCAGGCACAAACCACAATAAGCGACCGCGTTGAAGTGGTATTCCGTTTGAAGTAGCGAATCCACTGCAGAGCAATCACTGTGATATCATGACTAACACTTATGGTATCACTATGAAGCAGAGCTCATTGCCAAGTCAAACTCTTGTTAAACTCCTACTAATCCTTGGTCTACTGCAGAGCTTGCTCGCCTGCAGTCAAGCTCCGACTCAACAACCATTGAGCACACAGCGTTTAGTTGCCGAGTCCATTATTGATGGCCAACTCGCAAGCGATGCCACGTTAGCCGTAACACTTGGCCGTAGTCGCACCCTCTCATTGTGGGCCTTGCCAAGTCATCAATTACTTCACCAGTGGGATGAACAAGACTTTGAAGACCCCGTTTACCTCACTGCGCTGTCAGGTGATCATAGATGGCTGCTGACCGCAGGCAAACGGCAGTTAACGCTAATTAACGTTAGTAGCGGTGAACAAATACTGTCGTGGCGCGCTCAGGGCTTTGATGCCAGCGCAACCATCTCACGCATAGCGTTAAATCACACAGGCAACGCCATCTTGATTGGCATGAATGAAGGCTCTGTTATCGTCGTCAATCGCAGCAGCCAGAAACTCTCCATGTTTAAACTGCACAACGCCGAAGTGAACCACATTGAATTTACCACTCAGTCGGATAAGGCATTGTCGGCAGGTAACGATGGTCACGCAGTGCTTTGGCAGACCTTAGATGGGCAAGTCATTCGAGACTTTTCCTTGCCACAGCGGATCACCAGTATCAGTTTCGATGCGGCAAACCACCGTCTATTTATTGCCGATGCACTGGATAATAATCAAGTTATCGACCCCCAAACGCAACAGCAGGTATCCCGCCTTAATTACCTAGAACGTTATCGCTATTTTCGCCAAGCACTGTTTGTTGACCAAGGCCAAGGGTTAATAACCGCCACCTCAAAGCAAGCGGTTACGCGTTGGGATGTCAACACTGGTGAGGCCTTGAAGCACTGGAATATCACTGCGTATAACTTAGGCTCAACAGTGATGGCGATGACTCAGGTCTCTTCAGATGAACTAATCACACTCAGCTCAGATGGGACAGTAGAACATTGGGCGCTTTGAGGGCACAAATACAATAGCGAGTAAAAAGCGGGCTCATAGCCCGCTAGTCTTTCAGTTTAACTGTCGATATTAAGCTTAAGCTTTTTCGCTAGTGGCTCAATCGCAGCACCTTGCAATACCACCGAAAACAGCACAATAAAGAACACCATATGCACCAGTTCAATGGCTCCATCAACGCCTGCAGCAGCGGGGATCAGTGAGAACACAATCGGCGTTGCGCCCTTTAAGCCAATGGATGAGATAAATAGACGCTTTTTCCAGCTTGCCTGCGTAAACGGTAGATAACATAGCTGCACCGCCAGCGGCCTAGCCACCAACATCAATAATGCCGCTGGCACAATCGACAGAGCAAAAACGGAAAATAGCGTCTGAGGAAAGATCTGCAGACCTAAAATAATAAACATCAGCGACTGCGCTAACCAAGACAAACTATTGAAGAAATGTTTGGTGACCTCGCCACCGCGTTTCATACCATTCCCCATAATCACGCCAGCAACATAGGACGCAATAAGGATATTGCCGCCAGCCAGTTCGGCGCCGTAAGCCGCAATAATGGCGCAAGCCAAAACAAACACAGGGATCAGGCCATACTCTTCTAAATGGATAGAATTGAGCGCCCACACAGCTATTTTGGCCACAACAAATGCCACAGCAATGCCGAGTACAATTTGTAGAATTAAGGTTTGTCCAATATCCCAGGTTGATATCGCTTGCTCAGGGGCAAGGGCAATCCCCGTTAAAATCATCACCATCACCAAGGCAACAGGGTCATTAGTCGCCGACTCAAACTCTAATACTGTATCGGTTTTCTCTTTGAGCTTTAGCTTCTTAGACTCTAAAATCGAAAACACCGCTGCAGCATCGGTCGATGACACCACCGCGGCAAAAAGTAAGCAGATGATTAGGCTCCAGTCTGTCAGTGGGTACAAGAGTAAGCCTAAAATCACTGTGGTAAAAAAAACCCCAAAAGTGGCGAGTACCCCCCCCTCTTTATAGGCCAGCTTAATACTCTCAGTTGATGTATTAATCCCCCCGACAAAAACAATCATGTTCAGCGCAATGACCCCAACAGTCGAGGTGATAGTGAGGTTGTCATACACAAAATCAAATTCGCCATTGCCTAAGCTCAGGCCGACTCCCATAAAGATAAGCAGGGATGGAAGCCCTAATGTCTTAGAAGGGTGATGAAGCAAGATCCCCACCGCAATAAGCACTGCAACACCGAGTAAAATAATTTCGTATGACATAGAGCTCCCTTGTGAACATTTATGAGCGACGTTAAATAACGGCACAGCCTTTGCTGTGATGATTATAGCAGAAACAAGCTAACGCTTAATCAAGATAAACTCATGATTAAATTACTTTATCTTTCCAATAAAAAAGCTCAACAGATGTTGAGCTTTACCAAAAAAATATCAATCAAACACTAACGTTTTCTCAGGTATGGCAACAGCAGTAACACGACCCCCACCAGCAAAAACGGAACACTTAACATCTGTCCTGCGCTCATGGTCCAATCTTGGGCGTAGGCAGCTTGCTTAACTTTCACCATCTCAATGGCAAACCGTGAGCTAAACACCAACACCAGGAACAACCCAAATATCGCACCGTATTTCTGCTTCATCTGAGTCGTTTTATAAACCAACCACAACAGGATAAAGATCAGCAGGTACGCAATGGCCTCGTACAACTGCGCAGGATGGCGTGGCAACATGTCGACGCGCTCAAAAACAATCGCCCAAGGTTTGTCGCTCGGTAGACCGAGGATCTCTGAATTGGCAAAATTTGCCATACGCACAAAAAAGCCAAATATGGCTGTCGCAATAGCGAGTCTATCGAGCAAAAATAGGAAAGGTAATTTCACCTTACGCTGATAGTAATAGAGCGCTAAAATCGCGCCGAGTCCGCCACCATGACTAGCGAGCCCCCCTTCCCATATGGCCAATATTTTCATTGGGTGAGAGAAGTAATAACTGGGGTCGTAAAACAGCACGTGCGCCAGACGCGCGCCTACAATAATCCCGACGACACAATAGATAAGTAGATTATCTAACGACTCAACATCTAAGCCCTCTTTGACATAGATACGCTTCATCACCTGAAAACCGCTGGCAATCGCCACCGCAAACAGTACCCCGTACCAATGCACGGTTAACCCCATGAATGAGATCATCACAGGATCAATATTCCAAACTATATGGTTCAAACGCTTTGCTCCAAACTGCACTGGCCAAGTGACCAACTAATAAAACAACGACTGCTGACAGGCAGTTTTACGCGCTTCGTCGATGTTATTCAAGGCCAGACGATGCATTTATGGCACAGAAGAGAATAAAAAAGGGCCTAACAGCTAAAACTGTTAGACCCTTGTTTTAGTTAGCATGTCACTTTGCTACTGCAGCAAATAACTGATTGAACTTCCCTAGTCCTTCCTGAATGATGTCGTCGCTAATGGTCAGCGCAGGTAGGAAGCGGATCACGTTGCCATAGAAACCGCAGGCTAACAAAACTAATCCATGCTTAGCCGCATTAGCGATAATCGCTTGGGTTAGCGCCGTATTGGGCTGCTCGCAATCGCCATCAATCACTAACTCTATGGCAATCATTGCGCCCTGATTACGCACCTCACCAATGAGCTGTGGGTAGCGCTGCTGCAATGCACTTAAATGTTCATTAAAGATCGCACCAATCTGTGCTGCACGCTCAACTAAGTTTTCCTCTTCCATCACCTCGAGTACCGCTAATGCGGCAACACAGCCCACAGGAGATCCACCATAAGTCCCACCTAATCCACCTGGGAGCGGCGCATCCATGATTTCACTCTTACCCACCACAGCTGCAATTGGGAAGCCACCAGCAATGCCTTTGGCCATAGTGATCAAATCGGGTTCAACTCCTGCATGTTCAAAACTAAACATTTTACCTGTACGGCCAAACCCAGTTTGGATCTCATCGGCAATCAGCACGATACCATGCTCATCACAGATACGACGTAGCGCCTGTAAAAACTCAGCAGGAGCAGCGTAAAAACCTCCTTCGCCTTGCACTGGCTCTACAATAATCGCTGCGACATCACACGGGGCGATATCGACTTTAAACAGATTTTCAACCGCTTTTAAGGCATCTTTTACACTTACATCATGCAGGGCCATTGGATAAGGTGCGTGGAAAATATCTCCCGCAAACGGGCCAAACTGATGCTTATACGGGCTTATTTTTCCCGTCAGTGCCATCGTTAGATTTGTGCGACCATGGAAGCCACCGTTAAACGCGATCACCCCACGACGTCCAGTATGCGCGCGAGCAATCTTGACACAGTTCTCTACCGCTTCGGCACCTGTGGTGACAAAAATTGCCTTTTTGTCACTATCACCCGGAGCCACTTGAGTCAGCTTTTCTGCCAGCTCAACGGCCGATTCATAAGGGTTAACCATGACACAGGTATGGCTAAAGTTATCCAGTTGCGCCTTGACCGCGGCGACAATTTTGGGATGGCTATGACCTGTGTTACACACGGCAATCCCGGTACCAAAATCGATAAAACGGTTTCCTTCAACGTCCCATAGCTCAGCATTTTTCGCCCGCTCAACATAAACGGGATAGGCGTTGCCTTGGCCCCTTGCTATGGCGTTCACTTTACGAGCCTGTAAATTCGCGTTGTTCATCTACTTATCCTTTACTCAACTAAAGTCGGTGTTATTTATCTAACCCACCAAGACACAAATACTTAATCTCTAAGTAGTCATCTAGCCCATACTTAGAACCTTCGCGGCCATTACCCGACTGCTTCACCCCGCCAAAAGGTGCCGCCGCATTAGAGATGATCCCCTCATTGACCCCGACCATGCCAAACTCAAGCCCCTCTCCGACGCGGAAGATACGACCAATATCACGGGCATAGAAATAGGCTGCCAGCCCATATTCAGTATCATTGGCCATGGCAATCACCTCATCTTCACTGTCAAACGTGATGATAGGTGTGACTGGTCCAAAAATCTCATTGCGCGCCAGAGGCATCTCATTCGTCACGCCAGTCACAATCACCGGAGCAAGGAAACTTTCACCCAACGCACTGCGCTGGCCGCCACTGATGATTGTTCCACCGCTAGAGACTGTGTCATCAACCAACTTAAGTACATTGTCGACAGCAGTTTTAGAGATCATTGGACCAACGGTCACCCCATCGCCTAGACCATCACCCACATTCAGGTTTGCTACCGCAGCAGCAAACTTTTGAGTAAATGCCTCTGCCACATTACGCTGTACAAAGATACGGTTGGTGCACACACAAGTTTGGCCCGCATTGCGATACTTAGAGATAAGCGCGCCCTGAACCGCCGCATCGATATCTGCATCGTCAAACACAATAAACGGCGCATTACCACCGAGCTCCATGGAGACCTTTTTCACGCTCGTCGCACACTGAGCCAATAAAATCTTGCCCACCGCTGTTGAGCCCGTAAAAGTAAACTTGGCTACATCTGGATGTTGAGTCAGCACCTTACCCATACCAACTGCATCTTCACCCACCACAATGTTAAATACCCCAGCCGGAATGCCCGCGCGCTCGGCAAGTTCTGCCATCGCCAAGGCTGAAAGTGGCGTGAGAGGGGATGGCCTCGCAACAAAGGTACAACCAGCGGCAAGGGCCGCCGCCGCTTTACGGGCAATCATCGCGTTAGGGAAGTTCCAAGGCGTAATTGACGCCACTACGCCCACAGGTTGTTTAATCACCAAAATACGCTTGTCATTGGCTGGGGCTGGGATGGTGTCACCGTAAACACGCTTGCCCTCTTCGGCAAACCAATCGATAAAGGCTGCACCATAGGCAATTTCGCCCTTAGCCTCAGCAAGCGGCTTACCTTGCTCTAAAGTGAGTAGTCGGCCTAAGTCGTCTTGGTGTTCCATCATCAAATTGAACCATTTACGCATCAAGGCAGCGCGCTCATTGGCCGATTTTTTTGACCAAGCAGGGAGCGCTTTTTTGGCCGCGACTACCGCAGCTTGAGTCTCCTCTATTCCCGCATCGGCAACTTCTGCCACCACTTGTTGATTGGCCGGGTTGATGACGGCAAATCGGTTATCGCTTTGAAACCAGTTACCATCAATGTATGAGGCGAGTTTAATTAACTGGCTGTCTTTTATTCCCTGCATAAATACTCCAATCGAAAGGGTTGACGTTAACGGGCATATTTCTCTATTGAATAGCAAAACTATCTCAGGTTAAATACAAAATAATCAACAATAAGTTTTATAGCGGTAAAACTAATGAGTAAACAGTCCATTATTCCTAAAGCCGTAACCGAATATGACCTGCGATTATTACGCATATTTCGCACCGTTGTTGAAAACGGTGGCTTCGCGGCAGCTGAAAATGAGCTAGGTGTGACACGCTCTACCATCAGTGTGCATATGTCCAACCTTGAGAGCCGCATGAAACTGAAGTTATGCAGTCGAGGACGTGGCGGTTTTGCCCTCACCGAAGCAGGACAAGCCGTGTATCATGCCTGTATCGAACTGTTCGACTCACTCAATGATTTCTCTATGTTTGTTAACAACCTAGGTGAAGAGTTAATTGGAGAACTGGTGATACTTTGTGCCGATCAACTTGACCACACCATGCAGCAAAAGCTCGCGCAAGTGATCACTTACATTCATCAACGCCAACCGCAATTGCACCTGATTTTAGATGGCGAAGCACTGCACCATATTGAGAAGTCGCTACTACAAGATAAAGCCCACGTTGGCCTATTGCCTAGCTACCAACAAGTCGAAGGTCTGAGCTATCAAACCATCTTCAGTGAGCCGATTTATCTCTGTTGCAGCCACCTGCATCCCTATTTTTTACTAGAAGATAAGGAGATCAGTGCTGAGATGCTGGCTAAGACCCCCTCTATTCATCCGGGCGTGGATATCGACCCCGACGGCCGAGAACAACTTAAGCGCCTAAATCTATCCGCAAAGGCATATCAGTTTGATACACGTAAAACCTTAATCTTATCGGGGTGCTACTTAGGTTATCTGCCGCTCAGCTATATCCAGCAAGAGCTTGAAGCTAAAGAGATGAAAATTATTCATGGCGAGGAAGCCAGCTACCAATTTAATCTCTCTATGGTGGTAAAGCAGTCCGCTCGCGAAAGTGCGAAAGTGGAGCTACTCATGGCAGCATTTAATGAGGTATTCTCGCTGTCGCAGGAATAGCCTTGGCGCAAGATGAGAAAATAACAACACGAAAAACACGGAGCGCCGATGGAGCCCAATAGCATTAATCAAACCTACGGGTTAATTAATGCTATTGATGAAAAGTCACAAGCCCTCTAGCATTTCCACTTTAAAATCACGCTCATCGACGTTAAGACCACGAACTTGAATTTGCTGCTTAATGGCTAAAAAGTCGCTGTCGACCTGATTCAACGTTAGAGTGTTGTCATCCAAGAGATAGACGAATTTCAGACTTGCATAGTAAAAGCTTAGGGTGATCAGGGCATCGACATCATCTTTTTCGGCCTGCTGTTTAATCGATTTTAGTTTGCGGTAAATCCGGTTTTGCAATGCTTTAAGCCGAGAAACATAAAACACCTCTTTAAAATAAATATGCTCTCGTTGCGAGTATAAGGTGCCAGCACAAATAATGACCGCAACAAGGACACCTAAAACATTAAGGTGCAGATTACCGGTCGACTCGCCACTGGCCACCTGTGTCTGGCCAAAAAACTGAATCAGTAATTGCCCCAGTAACACAGATAGTATGGCAAGGCTGGCAACAAAAACCGTGATCACACGGTTGAGGTGTTTACGGTAGACGGTTTTATCAATATCAATCAGTTGCATTAGGGTTCTTGGTTGATTGCAATTTCTACCACAAGGTTAACATGGGGCGCTCTCTATTGGCAGACTCACCAGGTGTTCGCCACAAAAGATTTGATCTCCTCAATCGATCTTGGCAAGTTAAGTGATGCCAATCAGTAGCCGTTTAGGTGACCTAACACGCAATTTAACGTCACGGATACATATAGAAGTAAAAACATCTAGACGTCTAAATTGACAGACGTCTTCCAATCTCATATCCTCTCACCTATTGAGATAACCAATGCTGCCCATTGATGGCGGCAGGTTCCAGCTAGGAGGGCATGGGAACCTAAGGTTCGTATCTCGTTATATTGAGATGCTCCGCTATAGAGCCGTTTATGAGAAAAGAGAGACCAAATTGACTACTTCTACACATGCCCAAACCTCAACCGCAAAGCCCAGCGCATCGTTTATTGCACTCTTACCACTGTTTTTATTCCTAGCCTTGTTTATTGGTGCGGGGGTTTATTTCCAAAGCCAAGGGGTAGACTTTGCGTTTTACCAGCTGCCGAGTGTGATTGCGATTCTGCCAGCCATTATTTTCGCGCTGATCATCTCTAAGCAGAAGCTTAATCAAAGCATTGAAACCTTTATTGCTGGTATTGGCCACGCCAATATTATTGCTATGTGCCTCATTTATTTACTGGCAGGCGCCTTCGCTGCAGTCGCCAAAGCCACTGGCGGCGTAGATGCAACAGTTGCCCTTGGCCTATCACTTGTTCCATCAAGCCTACTGTTACCGGGCTTCTTTGTCATAGCGGCATTCATAGCAACCGCCATGGGAACCTCAATGGGCACCATCGCTGCCGTTGCACCGATTGCGCTTGGTGTTGCAAATGAAGCACAAATCGACCTTGCTATTATGGCTGGTGCGGTGATCTCTGGTGCACTGTTTGGTGATAACCTCTCTATCATCTCCGACACCACGATAGCTTCAACCCGCACCCAAGGTTGTGAGATGAAAGATAAGTTCAAAGAAAACCTTATCTTCGCGATTCCCGCCTCCATCATCACCTTAGTTATTTTCACCTTGGTAGGCCAAGGTCAAGCTGATGTAGCCGCACAAGATATTGACTTTGTTAAAGTTATACCTTATCTCACCATCTTAATCTTAGCGGTATCAGGCCTTAACGTATTCGTGGTGTTAACCATAGGTATTTTACTGGCTGGGATCACTGGCTTGCTCACTATGGATTATGGTGTAATTCAATTTGGTCAAGATATCTATGCTGGCTTTAGTAACATGCAAGAGATCTTCATTCTCTCCATGTTAGTCGGTGGATTAGCGGCATTAATGCAACAACAAGGCGGCTTAGCCTTTGTCAGCAAACAGATTGAAAAATTGATTGTTCGTTTTTCAAAAGCCAAAGGCGAGGCATCAACCCGCGCATCAGAATTGGGGATGGCAGGTATTGTTGCCGCCACTAACACCTGCGTCGCTAACAACACGGTATCGATTGTCGTAACGGGCGATATCGCAAAAGAGCTGGCACAGAAACACAATGTAACGCCTAAGCGTGCCGCGAGTATTTTAGACATTTTCTCTTGCATTGTGCAGGGGTTAATTCCCTATGGTGCCCAAGCACTGTTGATTGCTTCAACCTTTAGCATTAGCCCATTAGAAGCGGTCACACACGCATGGTATTGCATGGTATTGGCTGTGGTAGCCATTGCAATTGTCGTACTGCGTAAGCGTCATTAATGGCAGCCCGGCAGAAATAATATGTTACATTTGGATAAAAACTAGCTACCACAAAGCCGCCATTTTCACTTAAACTGTAGCCATAGGGAAATGACCAAAAGGCGCTAAATGAGGCGCTCACAACCTATGTTGTGAATTACACCTCATAAGAGATCGTGCCAACCATCAAAGGAGTGCAGCTAACTGTGCTCCTTTTTTATGTTGATAAAAATAAGAAAATGGCAACCTATGACCCCACAACAACATATCAATTATGATCTACACCGCATGGTGGTTTTCACTATTTTGGCCGGCGCATTAGCCTCTGCGTTAGGCATCTCAATTTCACTCTTCGCCAAGTTTCAAGAGATAGGATTAGCGACCTTTAGTCAGCGCCCCGACTTTCTGGGCAACTATGTTAACTCGCCACTCGCCTACATCTTTAATATGGGCCTAATTATGGCTGGAAGCTGTATTCTGCTCGCCATGTATGGACTGATGCAGCTTAAATTGGGCCTTTTTGGTAACTACATCTCAATAGCGGGTATTTGGGTTGGGGTGTCAATCATCCTTATCGGTATCTACCCTATCAATTATCTGTTTGAGCACAGGCTCTATTCGACCAGTTTTTTAGTGGGCACTATCGCGCTCTACTTTTTGACCATGTGCGCACGCGTCAACCATAAAGTGGCCTTTCCCACCCCCTTGTTTATTGTCAGCGCGCTGGGGTTCATTTGCGCTTGCACATTGGCCACTCTGCTCAATTGGAGCACCTTAGATTTTGACCCATGCCAACATCCAGCCGATATGCCCTGCATGGTTGCGATTGTAATGTGGTGCCAAACCAACTTAGTGATGGTCTGGTGTATCATGCTGGCGCTCACGGTGAACAAGCTTGCAAGGCAAAGTTATAAAGATTCGCGGTCAAAAAGCCTGTCTGTGACCTATTGATTGATCATAGTATGCGCCTAGCCCAATATATCGCTCTCACAGGGCACTGCTCTCGACGCGCCGCCACACGGTTAATTCGTGACGGCCGCGTGACAATTGCTGGGCGTATCGCTAACCATATTGACCAGATAAACCTTTCTTTGACAACACAAGAGCTTCAGCCGTGCGCCGCGCTGAACATCATGGTGGATGGCTTGCCGCTTGGACCAATTGAAACTAAGCAGTATTGGATGCTACACAAAAAAGTGGGTACCGATTGCCGCCTGTTGGCACATGATCCGACGAGTCTTATCCACCTATTGCCTAAACAACCTCGACTCTATCCTGTTGGCCGCTTAGATAAAGACTCACGAGGATTACTGCTGCTCACCAATGACGGGGCGCTAACCCAAAGCCTAATGCACCCTGACTTTCACCACCGAAAATACTATCAGGTACAGGTGGCACGCGCCTTTGACGATACCTTTTTACAGCAAATGGCTGCGGGCGTTAGCTATAAGGATGTCACCACACTGCCCTGTAAGATTACGCGCCTAAGCACTGACCGGTTTGAAATTGTGTTAACCCAAGGGCTTAATCGGCAGATACGGCGCATGAGTCAAGCACTTGGGTTTAAAGTTATCGATCTCAAACGCATTGCTATCGAATCCTTGCAACTGGGCAACCTTACAGAGGGAGAGTTACGCCCCCTAACGTATGCGGAAGAGTCATCGCTCAAAGGTTTGATCAAGCATCAAACATAGGGTAAACATCTGTATTCTCTTGAGTAGCGGCAGGCTTCATTATATTTTAGCCGTATTTTTGAAGGTATACCGTCATGGCAATCTATCACCCGTGATGAGCGAATGTGCAGAGACTGCTTCGGGACGCTTTGCCATCCTTGGCCGCTTAACGAAAACAGCTGACCTACATGGATGATCTACATGGGTGATCTACATGGATATAGGGAATGCTACAAAATGTCGGGAACATTTTTGGCCATGTTTTCGATACCCTCAGCTGCATCTACACTAGGTTATTAACTCTCTTCGATTTGACTTCATTTGGGACTAATAACGCATTAAAAGCTAACCTAGTTTTGCCCCAAAGTGGGTTGGCCTTGGAGTGAAGGTTTGGCATTTTTTCATTTAGCTTAAGTAGCGTTTGGCCGCATCTTATTTGTTAAGGGTATTTGAAGGTCGTACCTTCATAGCAATCAATCACCTGCGGTGACCTTATGTGCAAACACTTCTGCGACACGCCGCTAGCACATCCTTGTGGGCTCTACGCCAGCATCCCTGCTGGCAAAGGCCGCAGCCGCGTTTACACTTGGTTTCTAACGTTTCTTCGATTAAGCTGCATTTGGTGTGAGTGGCGAGTAAAAAGTTAACGTGCTTTTGCCCAAAGAGGGTTGGCCTTGGAATGAAGGTCTGGCATTTTTTCATTTAGCTTAAGTAGCGTTTGGCTGCATCTTATTTGTTAAGTGTGTTTGAAGGTCATACCTTCGTTGTTACTTAACGCCTGTCCGGCGAGGAATGTGCAAGCGCTCTTTTGGCACGGTGAGTGAAGCATCGCTTCATGCTAACGAACGAGAGGCAGGGGTGCCGAACTGGCTTTTAGATAGGGATATTGTTGTGAGCACATCCTTTTGGGCTCTGCGAAATCATCTGACTTACATGGAAGTAGGGAATGCCGAAAAATGTCGGGAACATTTTTGGCCATGATTTCGAAGGCCAAAACCGCGCTTACACTGGGTTATTAACTCTCTTCGATTTAACCGTATTTGGTGTGACTTGAGAATTAAAATCTAAGAAGCTTTTGCCCCAAAGTGGATTGGCCTTGGAATGAACGTCTGGCATTTCTATAGTTTGTTTGATTAACATTTGACGATATGTTCATTTATTAAATACGTTGAAGGTCGCTCCTTTATCGCCATCTAACGCCTGTCCGGCGAGGGATGTGCAGATACTTCTGCTCCACGCCGGACAGGCGATTAGTTAAAGTGAAGATACAAATTTCAAAGACACTCTACCAACACTAATTCAGCCAAATGTTAAACCACAAAAAGGCCAGCCCCTTCATTCCAAGGCCAGCTTATTTTTGTCCAGAAACGATTTAACTTGTGATTACCGTAGCAGCAAGGTCAAATCGAAGAGATAGAAAACTCGGTGCGAACACAGTTGTGACCTTCTGAGGCATGGCCGTTCTCTGACATCCATGTCATCGCGGCATTTGTGAATCCATTCACGTAGATGTCACGGTAGAGCTCACATAGAAGTGCTCGAACAACGTCCATGTCTAAAAGCCAGTTCGGCGTCCATGCCTCTCGTTTGTAAGCACTAAGCTAACTACAACCAATTTAAAGGCATGAAAAAAGGGCTTAGATTTTCATCTAAGCCCTTTCAATAACGGGTGCCTGTTACTTGGTAAAAGTAACTAAAGCGCCTCCACTAATCGTTAAAATTAGTGAACAATTTCCATCTCTTCTAGCAAGTTATCTGCATTATCTAGGTACTTCATCACCCAAAGCATATAACGGCTATCAACTTGGATAGAGCGGTTGGTGTCAGTATCGTAACCCCAATCACCAATAATACTCTCATACACACCGTCAAACAGTAGACCCACTAATTCGGCACGGCCGTTTAGTGTTGGGGAGCCTGAGTTACCACCGGTAGTGTCTAAAGTTGATAGGAAGTTAACTGGCACTGAGTCGATAGACTTCATATAGAAGTCGCCATACTGCTTCTGCTTAATCAGTTCTAGCTGCTTAGCTGGAGCATCGAATGGATCGGCGCCAGTATCTTTAGCCAAAATCCCCTCAAGACGAGTGAATGGCACAGCGTGTAAGCCATCTTGTGGTGAGTAACCTTTCACATGACCCACGGTCACACGTAAGCTTGAGTTAGCGTCGGCATAGACAGGCTTACCTAGCTCTTTGTTGTAAGCAATAATGGCATCCATATATTGAGGACGGACCTTCATTAACTTACCCGCTAGCTCTTTCTCTTTCTTCTCTTGGGCCATATCGGTGTCATACATGGCTACCGCAAACTTAATAAACGGATCGTTAGAGGCTTTAAAGTCGCTCACTGATTTGTCCATCCAAGCGAGACGGAACTCTTTATTACCAAGTTCTGTTTTAGCGTACATTTTGTCTAGCGTTTTACTCAGCTTAGCTGCATCAAACTTTTTACCCAGACCAAATGCTTTATCGAGTGCTGGAATACGCTCACTGGCCGGTAACGCCGCATAACGCGTCAACAAATCAAGCACAACCGCTTTGTCTACGCTTGGCGCATAACGTCTGTCGATACGCTCCATGCCTGACTTAAAGCGTGTCATGTCACGTGTTTGGTAGCCAGGCTCACGTGCCATATCATCAAGCTGCTTTTCATTGGCTAAGCGATACAATTTACGCGCTGTTGGCAGCATGGTGGTGTAGCCTAAGTAACCTAAGATGATGTCACGCTCTTGGTTGTCTTGGCTCTCTTTGATCAGCTTATCAAGCTCAGCCATGGTCTCGCCATATTTAGCCTGACGCTTGCTATCTTTGTTGATCCAAGCCGTTAGCTCTGCTTCACGTCCTTTACGGTCGTCAAGCATGGTCGACTTGCCATAAAACTCAATCATCGAGGTGAAGTTTTTGGCGTAGTTAGCCAAGCCAGCAATGAGGCTCTCGTACTTAATACGCTCATCACTGCCCTCAGGGGCGGTTTCTTTAATGATCTCAATAAAGCGTTCGCGCAGCATTTTTCCTTCTGGGTACGCCCACTCAAACTGGTTTTCGACTTCATTGGCGGTGCGGTAACGGTTAGTGCGACCTGGATAACCCGCCACCATAACAAAATCACCATCACTCACGCCTTTAGCCGAGACTTTAAGAAAGCTCTTTGGCTCGTAAGGCACATTGTCTTGGCTGAAGTCAGCAGGCTTGCCCGCTTTTGATACATAGCCACGGTAGAAGGAGAAATCACCAGTGTGGCGTGGCCACATCCAGTTATCGATATCGCCGCCATACTTACCCACGCTTGCTGCTGGGTTATACACCAAGCGTACATCGCGGATCTCAAGTTGTTTAACTAAGTAATATTCTAAGCCACCATGGAAGCTATATACCTGACAGCGATAGCCATCCTCAGCTTCACACTCTGCAACCAAGGCTTTCTCTTTGGCTTCGATGCCTTGATAAAACGCGTTGCCAACCTTATCGGCCAACCCTTGCTTAACCTTGTCAGTTACGTTGGTGACGGCTTCGGTAACATAGATGCGTGAACCCGGCGTAGCTGGCAACTCTTCTGCATAAGTTTTAGCTAAAAAGCCATCTTGCAGTAAATTTTTCTCTGGTGTTGAGTTGTACTGAATTGAGCCGTAAGCACAGTGATGGTTAGTCACAGCAAGCCCTTTGGGTGACACAAATGATGCAGTACAGCCACCTAGGCTGATAACGGCATTCATTGGGAATTCGGTTAATTTTGAGATAGATTTTACATCAATCTCCAACCCTTTGGCTTTCAGCTCATCTGCCATTGCAGGTAGCTGATATGGCTGCCACATCCCCTCGTCAGCCTGCGCCGTGAACGAGGCCGCTAGTGCTGCTGTTAATATCAGTTTCTTCATTTTGTTAAGTCCATTTTGTTATCGTTATCTCATCGAATCCCCACCCGATCCTTATCTATTTGATGTGATGGAGATTAATATGATGGTGCTAGCGCCCTTAAATTTAAGGCATAAAAAAGTCGGGCTAGAGCCCGACTTTATCATAAAACCTACCAACTCACACACAGGCAAACATTGCTAGTTAACCGCTTGAGTTGTAACGAACTGTGTACCTTTAATCATCACAGTTCGATTGCACTGTTAGTGACAGGATCACAGCGCGACCCACAGCTGCGCAGCAATAATCACCGCACCTACCGCTGCCGACGCCAATAGTGCAGGCGTGCCGCCCATGACTTGGTAACCGCCAAGGTTTTGTTTACGTTGACTAAGCGCCATCGCAATCGGTAAGAAAATAATCATCACGACTAAAGGAATCGCCGCAAAACCTAACACCTGAATAAAGCCATCAGGATAATAAAGCGCACATAACAGTGGCGGTATAAAGGTGATCAACCAGGTTTTGATTCGCCCAGCAATATCATCACGTGCGCGGGTCAATTCGGCAATATAGTCAAACAAACTCATGGTCACACCAAGGAATGAAGTGATTAATGCTAAGTTGGCAAACAGGTCAATGCACTGTTGCAAAACAGCCGATTGTGCGATGCCTTGTAACGCTGACACAAGCTTAGGTAGTGAGCCGTCAAACCCATATACCGTCGCGCCGCCCACTGTCCCTAGGGTCACCATTAACCAAAGGATGTAGCACACTAATGGAATGGTAGAACCTATGATTAACACTTTACGCAGCGACATGGCATCGCCATCTAAATAGCGCACAATCGTCGCAATACACACATGAAAACCAAACGAGGTAAATACAACTGGGATAGCGGCTAACCATAGGTTACCCAATTCACCTTTAGACACTAACTCGGTCGCCGACTCTCTGAGCATGTAGCTTGGGCTAACTTCGGGTAATAAAAACAACACCACAATAATGAACAGAGCCACCATAGCAGTAAACAATACCCGTGAAACCTTATCAATCCAGGCCACACCAATGGCGATAAACCCACCAAATACAAGGGTAAACAGTAACACCGCGAACTCATGGTTCATGGTAATACCCAGCGGCTCAAAACGTGACTCTAATAACGAAGAGCCGCCCATCAAGTACACCATGGTTAAGGCAAACAGTAAGCTTAAAAACGAGCCGCCTTGAATTAACTGGCCAACTTTACCTAAGGTTTTTCCCGTGATGGCATGCACATTGAGACCAACGCCGGTGCGTAAATTAATCTCTAGCATGAGTAGAGAGGTATAAATAGAGATACCCCAAATGGCGATCAAAAGCAGTAACGCCGGAATGGTGCCTAACGAGGCTGTAGCAAGTGGAAGCGCCAACATGCCGCCACCAATTGCGGTGCCCGCAACAATGGCAATAGAGCCGAGCATTTTTAAGTTCACAAAATTGTCCTGTCTTTAATTGTTATCTATTTTGGAAGGTCAGATTTAGAACGACTGCAAAGGAGGGATTTAGCAATAAAACATACACTAAGCTTTAGCCTCCTAACCGAACTATGCATCTCTGCCTTAGTGCGCGTTGGTGGGCCTCAACAGCTTAGCTAACCTTATCTACCAATGATCTTTAGCTAAGCCCCTGAGGCTGCCTAAATCGGTAGTAATATCGATAGGTTTGTTTCATCACAACCTTACTCTATAAATTTGACTGCTAGCGACCATATCAGAGGCAAACGCAGTGCACAAGGCGTCTATCGTAATCAAAGTCAAGATTGTACATTCAAGTAACAATGTGGAAATAACCCGACTACAGCTTGATTACTGTGCCATTTTTATTACTCAATTAGTGATCTAGGATATTGCCTTGCCATGGCTTATCAGTATAATTTGCGCACTGCTTTAGGGGAGTAGCTAACGCGTCTCTATTTGGGACTCGGGTGAGTATCAACATACTTGGCCATACGCCATGGTGCTCACAGCAATCAGCGGGATTTAATGCCCACACATTGCCAGGCAAGACCTAAGCACGGTTACCGCTCAAATTAGGGGGCGGCGGACTGTGCTTGGATTTTTTGCCCCCTAAGGAAACATCATGGAAGCTTTACTCGCATCAACCTTCACCGTCGCTATTGCCGAAATCGGCGACAAGACGCAACTCTTAGCGCTTATTCTTGCTGCACGTTTTAAAAATAAAACCGCCATTATTTTTGGTATCTTGCTATCCACATTAACCAATCACTTTGCCGCGGCCTGGTTTGGGCAGTGGGCCATAAACTTCATTAATCCAAGCGTCGCAACCTATCTGGTTGCCCTCTCCTTTTTTGCCATTGCATTATGGGTATTAGTACCAGATAAGGTCGACAGCGAAGAGAGCCGTTTCTATAAAATGGGCCCTTTTATCGCGACCTTCATTCTGTTCTTTTTAGCAGAGATGGGCGACAAAACCCAAGTGGCAACTGTGGTGCTGTCGGCTAAATATGATGCACTAGGATTGGTCGTGATAGGTACCACATTAGGCATGATGATCGCCAATGTCCCTGTGGTGATAGCGGGTCACTTTAGTGCCGATAAATTACCGATGAAATGGATCCATCGCGGTTGTGCCGTCTTGTTTGCGCTGTTAGGGGTGGTGACGCTATTGTTCTAAGGGCGACGAGCGAGAAAAATACCAAGCAAAAAAAACCAATGGCTTAGCCATTGGTTTTTCATTAACTTACCGCTTATAACCCGAGAGCTTGTTTAACTCGCTGACCATAGTCACTGTCGGCATTGGTAAAGTGTGCCACCATACGTTGCTGAACATCCAGACTTGCCTGACTCAATGAGCCCGAAATGGTCGCAATTAAGCGGGCTTTCTCCGCTTCAGAGAAGATGCGATACAGATTTCCCGCCTGGGTAAAATCATCCTGTTCATAACGGCTGTAACGTGCTGCCTCGCCCTCAATTCGTAGTGGTGGCTCAACAAACTGAGTCGGTTCCACTAGCGCTGCTGCCGTACTATTTGGACCGTAGTTTGCGCTAGCGTCGGCGCCGGTCTGACTGCCACTGAATGGACACTGAGTACCAGCCATTGCACCGCCACGTTGATGGTGGTTAGCTTGCGTAGCATGCGGGCAGTTAACAGGTAACTGGTTATAGTTAGCGCCAATACGATAGCGTTGAGCATCGGCATAGGCAAATAATCGCGCTTGCAACATCTTATCGGGTGATGCGCCCACACCAGGGACTAAGTTACTCGGCGCTAGCGCCACTTGCTCCACTTCGGCAAAATAGTTTTGCGGCAGACGATTAAGCTCTAACTCACCCACTTCAATTAAGGGGTAATCGCTGTGCGGCCATACCTTAGTCAAGTCAAACGGGTTGATATGATAATGGTTAGCGTCGGCTTCTGGCATAATCTGCACGTTGACCGTCCAGCGTGGGAAATTACCGTCATTAATCGCAGCGACCATGTCGCGTTGTGACGAGTCCGGATCAATCCCTTTCAAAATATCAGCTTGCTCACCCGTTAAGTTCACCACGCCTTGCTGTGATTTAAAGTGGAACTTGACCCAGAAACGCTCACCCTTTGCATTCCAGAAAGAGAAAGTATGCGAGCCATAACCATGCATTTGGCGGTAGTTGGCAGGAATACCACGATCTGACATTAATATGGTTACCTGATGCATGGCTTCCGGGTTTAACGACCAAAAGTCCCACATTGCCTGTGGATCTTTTAAGTTAGTTTGCGGGTTGCGCTTTTGCGTATGGATGAAGTCGGGAAACTTAATACCATCACGCAAAAAGAAAGTTGGCGTGTTATTACCCACAATATCGTGATTACCGCGCGCCGTGTAAAAGCGTAACCCAAAACCACGCGGGTCGCGCTCGGCATCGGCAGAGCCCATTTCACCACCTACGGTTGAGAAGCGAATGAAAGTTTCTGTCTGTTTACCTACGCCATTAAAATGATCGGCGATGGTGTAATCGCTTAAATCTTTGGTTAGGGTAAAAGTGCCGTAAACCCCGGTACCTTTAGCGTGAACAATACGCTCAGGAATACGCTCACGGTTAAAATGCGCTAGCTTCTCAATTAAGTGCCAATCTTGAAGTAGCAGCGGGCCGCGCTCTCCAGCAGACAATGAGTTTTGGTCGTCGGCGATAGGTGCGCCACTTTGGCTTGTTAGTGTTTGCTGTTGGGTCATATTCGTCATTCTGTTGCTCTCCAAAAAATGTGTGAGCGCTTATTGCGCGTCGGTAAGCCATTGTTCAATCACGTCATAAATGGTTGCCATAGGAAAACTCCTCTCTCTCTTCCTTTGCAATCGGTATGGGTCAAGAATAAAGCGACGAGAGAAACAAATAAAACGATTAAAACCGATAACCTTAAATGATTTTACAAATACTGGAGGGCGAAACGGCAAAGAGCGTGCAAACGAGCGCAGCGTGCTGAAGGGCAAAGGCTAACAGCTGAGACAAAAAAACCAGCTTACGCTGGTTTTATCAATCATTAGTATTGAGCTAGCGTCACTCGCTAGTGCTTGAGTCGCTGGGCTCTCGATATAGCTTAACGAGATAATAGATATCAATTAGCACAATGAAAAAGTTCACTAGTGCTACAGGGATTGCGTCGATAGCCATGCCGTAAGCGACAAACAGTGCTGCACCGATTAAGTTCCACCAACGCAGCTTCTTAATATTCGACATCATCAGCGAAATGGCGACGACCACTGACGCTAAATATCCCACCCATTCCCAAATCGTTGCGTTATCCATTCGCTCTCCACTGAGTAAAAGTTTGTATGCCCTTATTATGGACAAAAACGGGAATAAGCGACAGCATTTAGCCAGTTTTTATCGTTATACTAACGCTTTACCACGGCTGCGGTCATTCTGGAGATACAACAAAGTTCGCCTGCACTGTTGTGCACCAAGATTTCCCAAACCGAACTGCGCTTACCTAAATGCACAGGCTTGGCGGTTGCCGTTAATACTCCATTACGTGATGCTTTAAGGTGGTTGGCATTGATCTCTTGGCCAACACAATAGTAGTTGTCAAAATCAACCACAAAGTTAGCAGCATAACTCGCCACGGTTTCAGCCAAGGCAACATTAGCCCCACCATGCACAATCCCCAATGGATTATGGATAGCGGGCGACGCAGGCATGGTCGCCTTCATATAGTCATCGCCAATTTCAGATATCTTTATGCCCATGGTCTGCATCAATGTACCTTTACCATGCATGCCACTATCCATTTTTTCGCAAATTTCCAACGTGACGGGTCGAAACCAAATGCTCATTTGATATTCCATTTCCACAAATTTTAGAGGAGGTTAGTCTACTGCTTCAAGCGTAAAACACAAATAGGTTAAGGTGTCAGTATCGGCAGCAGGCCAAATGGTATAACGAAGGGAGTGGCCTTCGAGCAGCCTTAATTTTTTGTTTATGACCTAAGTGTCACTTGCGCGAATCACTCGGCCACACTTTGATGGCTACTCGAAGACCTAGGGTAACAGGTTTATTTAAGATGACTCACCGCTTCGAGAGTTAATTTAATCATCTCATTCAGCGTGTGCTGGCGCTCTTCGGCGCTAAGGTGCAATCCTTGACGTAAGTGATCTGTCACCGTCATCATGGCTAATGCATTAATGCCATATTCGGCCGCGACCCCATAAAGTCCAGCCGCTTCCATTTCGACACCAAGAATGCCGTATTTTTCCATATCGTCGTAACGCGTCTCATCACTGCAATAGAAAAGATCTGAAGAGTAAAGATTACCGACGTGATAATTTGCCCCCTGCTTATCCGCAGCATCGGCGGCCAAACGTAGCAAATTAAAATCGGCGATCATGGCAAAGTCCGTATTAGCAAACCGGCTACGATTAACGGCTGAGTCGGTGCTCGCCCCCATAGCCATCACCACATCCATCAACTTGATTTTGTTGCTGACAGCACCGCAAGAACCGATACGAATGATGTTCTTAACGCCATATTCAGTCGCTAACTCTTTAGCATAAATAGAGATAGAAGGTATCCCCATGCCAGAGCCCATCACCGAAATCGCTCTGCCTTGATATTCGCCGGTATAGCCGAGCATATTACGCACGTCAGTCACCAAACGCGCATTGTGTAAAAAATTATCGGCGATGTACTTGGCCCGCAGAGGATCACCTGGCATAAGCAAGGTTTCAGCAAAATCGCCAACGGCAGCATTAATATGTGGGGTCATGTTTTACTCCAGTAAAAATGCCTGCACAGAATGCGCAGGCCGTTATCATATCAGGCGACTAACCCGCTAAACTAAACAGTAATCCGGCAATCGTGCCACTCATTAAGTTAGCTAACGCAGCAGCAATAAGCGCCTTCATGCCAATCGCACTAAGGTCCTGACGTCTCTCAGGGCAAAGTGCCGCCAAGCCGCCAATCACCATAGCCAGTGAGCCAATATTGGCAAAACCACAGAGCGCGAAACTAATAATAATCTGGGTTTTCTCTGATAAGTTATCTGCGACCTTGAGGAAATCTACATAGGCGACAAATTCGTTAATCACCATCTTCTGACCTATGAACGATGCCGCTTGTGTCGCTTCACTCCAAGGCACCCCCATTAACCATGCTAGAGGCGCAAGAAGATAGCCCAATATTGCTTGCATGGTCAGTTCGCTGTAGCCAAACCATCCGCCGATACCACCAATCAAACCGTTAACGAGCGCAATCAACCCCACGAAAGCTAACAAGAGTGCAGCAACATTCAGCACTTGTTGCATCCCCATCGCAGCGCCACCTGCGGCGGCGTCGAGTACATTGGTCGGCTTGTCTTCTTGCTCATCCATCACCCGCTTGATGTCATTACGCGGCGTATCCGTTTCTGGCCACATCAGCTTGGCAAAGAGCAAACCTGCTGGTGCCGTCATAAAGGCGGCGGTCAGCACATACTTAACATCGACGCCCATCTGGATATAGCCAATCATGGTGCCACCCGCCACCGATGCCAAGCCCCCCGTCATCACGGCAAACAGCTCAGATCGGGTCATGTGCTTCACAAATGGACGTACCATAGAGGGCGCTTCGATAGGCCCAACAAAGATGTTAGCGGTGGCGGAGAGTGATTCGGCACGACTGGTGCCAAGTAACTTAGAGAGCGCGCCACCAATTAGGCCAATCACCAGCTGCATAATGCCTAAGTAATAGAGCACTGCAATCAATGAACTGATGAACACGACCACACAGAGCACATTGATAACGAAGATAAAACCCACGCCAAACTTGGCTAAATCACCAAACAAAAAACCTAAGCCTTCATTGCCGTAACTAATCACATGCATCACACCATTAGAGGCGCTGTCTAACATGCTTTGCCCCATCGGCAGGTACATAACAAACGCACCAAAGGCCACTTGAAAAGCCAGAGCGCCTAACACAGTACGCGGATTGATCGCCTTGCGGTGTTCAGATAGCAATATCGCGATAGTCACTAAGGTAAACATACCCAGCAAACTGATGAAAACTTCCATACATTTATGACCACAAAAATCATGAGATGCGGGCAGTCTATCTCGCTATATCGGCGACACAAGCGATCTGTATCACTTAAAAAAAGATTATTATTTAGATGGGATTTTTTTGAGCAAAACAGCGGTTTCACACAAAAAAATGCAATAAAGCCATAAAGTTACCACCACCAAAACACCACAGCCGACATACAAATAGCACAGGAGTTTCAACAATCTGTAATATTCGATCGATTGGATTACATTTAGCAGGTGACGAATTATCAAACTAAACCGAGTAAACTCGGATCAATAACATTCAGTATGGTAATTTAATTACATTATTTTAATTAAACGAGGAGCGGCCAGTGCCATCATATTGCTTTTCTGACTATTCTTCAGGCAAAGATGCAACCACTGGCTCGAGATAATATCAGGATAGGCTTTACTGCTTAGTAAAAAGAGCCAAAACCAATGCGCCATTTGATTGCCCAATAGCGACTATCACTCAAACTAATGAGCCTCAACCACTTATAACTTTAGATTGTACAACTAGGCTGGGGATTTTTCGGCGCGTACATTGTAAAAAAGAGCCCAACCTAAAAGGTGGGCTCTTGTTCAAACACTAAGGTCACTGTGGGTTAATGCATAAGACTAACTGCCGCAGCCATCAGAGCTTCTAGAATTAATATACCGAACATCTTTCGCTCTGTCATAGTCAACAGGGTCAAGGGTGCCATGCTGTTTGATAAACTGATAAAGCATATCAGCATCAATAAAGCCGGTGTCTCTCGCCCTTTCCTTCAACTTAGGATATTTGTTACCGCCCGCAGCGTTATAGCTTGGGAGGGTAAATCGATAGTTATCCGTTAACTTGAAAGGTTTGTCGCCAACCGTTCTGATATCGACCTCTTTAGCTTTACAGTCGACTGTCATCTTGATGCCGCTAAAGTGGGCAAAACCACCAGAGCCTCGAGTCTTAAGCGCAACCTTAGACAGATACTTCTTCAGTTCAGCCCCATCCATTTCAGTCACTGTCACACTATTAGAGAAAGGCTGCACCTTAAGCACATCTCGGTAACGAATAGGCCCTTTCTTTATGGTGGCACGAATACCGCCAGAGTTCATGATACCGAAATCGGCAGGCACTGGGAGCTGAGTCTGGGCGTGAGCTATCATTATCCCTAACGGCGCTGCTTGGTAACGAACAACTTTACGTTTACCAATGAAATCCGCCTTGGCCACACCAATTTCTTCTCTTAACTTCAGTTGCCCTTTCGCTTGATAAGGGCGAAGCAGTTCAAGAGTTTCTTTATCCTTAGGGGTCAGCATATGAGGTGGATAGTAGGAACCGAATTTGGTTTCGGTATTCACTGGTACCAGCTCGTAATTAGCCAGGTGTAACTTACCGCCATAGTATTCAAAATCGGCGCGACCAACAAACTTACCCCACTCGTAGGCTTGCATGATCCAAGTGCCATTTTGGCGATCGGGTTTACACGGCTCATCTCGACCATAATCTTCTACGTACTCACCTGTCTCCCCTTCCATACAAACGGGCAGCTGTGAATGTCCGCCAATGATGGCTTGAATCTGGCCAGGCTTTAGGCTTTTAGCCAGTGCAACATCACCAGGGGCGTTACTGCCATGTACACCGTTTTCATAGTGCCCCATATGGGTGAGACCAAAAACAAGATCCGGTTGATGCTTCTCTTCAAGCTCTGCCAAAATACCTTGCACCTCATCTTGAGGAGAGGTGAATTTAAACGCTTCAACAAACTCTGGATTACCAATTTCAGCGGTATGTTCGGTAGTCAGCCCAACGACGGCCAACTTCAACCCTTGAACCTCAAATAGCTTATAAGGCTCAAAGTAGCGCTGCCACTCACCATCGACTTGGCGATAGATATTGGCCGATAACCAAGGAAATTTAGACCAGCCTCGTTGTTTATCCATCACAGTCGATGGATTATCAAACTCATGGTTACCTACGGCCATGGCATCATAACCAAGATGGTTCATGCCGATAAAATCTGGCTCGGCGTCTTGAAGATCAGACTCTGGCACACCAGTATTAATATCGCCACCTGATAGCAGCAGCGTCTCCCCACCTTGTTCAGTAACCTCTTTGCGGATTTGGTCAAGTATGGTTTTACGTGCAGCCATACCATACTCACCTCTAGAACCATGCCAAAAACGGCCGTGGTGATCATTGGTATGCAGCAAGGTAAAACGCTTACAGTCATCACCAGCGGCTTGGCAGGCAATTGATGCTGTCGTTTTAGGCGCCTTTTCCACCTTTTCCTTACCACATCCGCTCAATGCTAACGTTAGCGCGATAGCTGAGCCGGTAAGAAGTAGGCAAGAAGGACGGAGTGAAGTATTCATAATAATCCTTCAATAATATTCAGATAAACGTTGTCACTCGCCCTAAGGGGTTTGCGTCGCAGTGCACAAGTAGAGATATAGACAACGTCTGTACAGTTAAAAAAAGCAGCACCCAGAGCGATCCCGGTGCTGCTTTTTTAGGCTTAACTGATGATTAGCCTTGGCGGCGACGCAACCACATTAGCGGTAGCAACAGTGTGATAAAACCACCCAAACTACCGGCGCCATCTGGCTTAGTCCAACCAGGTTCTTCGGTGTTTGTCACCTCAATGCTAACAGACTTAGCGAAGCTTTCTTCGCCAACCGTTGCCATAAGCTCGAACACAAGCACTTGGTCAATATTGACGCTAGGTGCAGTCACATCAAGTGTCAGACCTGCAGCGGTATACACAGCCGTGGTACCAGATACCTGTTTCCAGCTGTAGGTAGTCCCTTCTGGTGCATCAGTAACCGTCGCAGTAATTGAAGCCTTTTCACCTTCAGTTACTTTAGTTGTACCCGCAAACTCTACGTTCAGCGCCAAAGGCACGTTGATCACACTTACGCTAACCGCTTTAGTTGTTTCCAACGTACCGTCGCTGATGGTCAAGGTGAAGTTCAACGTCTCGTCGGCTTTAACCATTGGTGCGGTCAGAGACAAAGTTGCCATGTCGCCAACTAGCGTTTTCTCTTCACCAACAATCTGTTCCCACTTATAAGTCAGCGTAACACCTTCACCTGCTTTGATTGCTGAAGCGTCTAGGGTGTATGCAGCACCTTCAGTAACACTTTCAGGAGCAAGGATATCACCTTCAACTTCTAAAGCAGGGTTTGGATTGTCTCCACAGACTGCACCATAAACTTCTTTCACTAACTCAGGACGGTCAATGAAGGGGTTACGGTTACCCTGGTATTTGTATACCTGGTTGTTTCGGTTCTGCTCGTAGGCATCAACAGCATCTAACTGGTTCCATGCATACAGCGTACAAAGCGTACCAATAAGCGGAGCGCTATCCTCGTCAGTCGTCGTTAGACGATCAACGGCAACCAGATCAGGCATATTCGTTGTAGCAGTATCAGTACCCTGATAGCGAGTATCCATGTACATGATCATACGTGCAACGTCGCCTTTCACCTCATCACGAGGCTCCCAGCAGTCCGTAGTTTTGTTCAGGTAGTTACCTGTACCAACACCGTTGAACATTACCTCTTCACCGGTATCTTTACACGCACCAAAGTCATTATTGCTTCGTGCTGTGTTGATACCTGGATCTGAAGGACGTAAGTGATGCGCATCGGTATAGCCCCACTGAGACTCGCTTGGGAAGCCATGGCTCTTGGCCCAAACGTGCTCACGGTTCCACTTACCAACACCGCTACCGCTAGTCTGGTTGTCGTACTTAGAAATAGAAGCGCCGGTGTAGATCTCAATAACCTTCTTATCGTCACTAGGATCTTGGTCAGCGTATGTCAGAGTACTCCAAACTTGCTTGTAAGTTAGTTGCTTATGATCTTTAGCAATGATAACTGACAGTGCATTTTTAAGCTCTTCAGCATTGGCAAACTCGCCACTCAATACATCTGAGTAATAGATTTCACCATTGAACGTAGCAGGATCGGCAACCGGAGTCAGCGTCTCACAACCCGTACAAGGGCCAGTTTCTGGCTTTGGTGGCTCTGGTGGGGTTACTGAACCGTCACAGGCACTCTCGCCAGCACAATTAAGGCCATCAGAAGTGTCTTTAGGCAGAACAAGCCATTGGTCTTTAGACGTTCCAGGGTAAGTATCCGAAGTATCAGTATCACCAACTTTGACAGAATCTTTGCGGCGTAAGGTTGCATCTACCGTGGAAAAGTCACCATCTTTCCAGTTTACCCTTTCTCCAACCTTACCAATGCTGTCAATAACTGCACCATCTTTGGTGAGCACCATAGCATCATCGCCGTTAAACCAAGTGACTTTTGACTCTGTTCCGACTTTAAACTCATCGGCTGCACCGGAATTATGGAAAACTATGCTCTTGCCTGGCTCTAGTGTTCCAGACAAAATTTCGGCATCACCAGCGTCTACGGCACCGTTAGAATGCTTAGCTAGCTGATATACATTAGCGTCAAGATCGATGGCACTGCCACCGACGTTGGAGATCTCGATGGCTTTGTTGTTGGCGCTGCCTTCAATGTACTCAGTAATAAGCAGTACACCAGGCTCAGCAACGAAACTACAGGCATTCTCACCAATACAGCCAAATCCGTCGACAGTATCCTTGGGGTGAGAAGTCCAATCGCTCTCGTCGAAAGTATCTTTAGCGACCATGGAGCTAGTAGTATCGCTACGTCGCAGCGTGACATCTTTACCCCAATCTTTGGGGGTAGGTACCGCGCCAACAATATCAACGACCGTGTCGCCATTGAGCAGTGCAACAGCATCTGTTCCATTCTGCTGAAGGCCACCAATCATCTCAGTTACGCTAGCGTCGAGGTTCAACACAGCGTCGGTATGCCTAACAACTAAGATGCCTTTTGCTGGTATTTCTTGATCTGTAAATGCGACCATATCTGTCGTAGTGGTTGCACCATCTTTGTAACGAACGAGCTTGTAACCACTTAAAGATTGTGCAGAGTCACCGGAGTTATAAAGCTCGATAGCTTTATTAAACCCGCCACCCTCCATGTACTCAGTGATCAGTAAATCAGCGCTCGCCGCAGTAGAAAAAGCGCCCAAAACCATGGCAGTCGCGGTAGCAACTGCACTCATTTTAATTCTCATAATCGTATCTCTTTTGATTCTTTGATGGGAAGCGCGCCGCCCGAAAGCTGCGCGCTTCATTATCGAGATCAGCCTTATTTGCGAAGGCGACGGCGCATAGCTGCCAATCCGAACAGGGATAGCAAGCTGATGAAGCCAGTGCTACCCGCACCACCATCACCGCCAGTGTGATCGATTTCTTCTTCTACAATGTCAGCAATCAAGGTGTCGCGATTAGATACCTTGGCACGGAAAGTTTGCTTAGACCCTTCCACAAGTTTTCCATCACGCATTAGGCTTACGCTAACGTTGTAGATAGCTGATGGCGCACCAAATACCTCGAAATTCACCAAAGCAGTCTCGTCATTAGAAATAACCACATTAGGCAGTACCATTTGGGTCAGATCTAAGCGCAGTTCATCATCCTCTGGGCTCATACTAACAGTCGCAACATCGCCAACTTGAGGTGAAATATCAGCAGGGATCTGGTAAGGAACCTTGATCAGCTTTCTCAGTTTTGGCAGATTTAGAGGCACGTTAGCATCCGCATCACCTGGCTTATAGCTAAGGGTAATCAGTGCAGGATCGTGATCCGACGCGCGATAGATGTCTGGCTTGTAGAACTTGTGCGTACCAGTACCGTCGATTGACCCTTTAAAGCGGTTTTGGTAGTCATACAGGCCAGTCTCGGCTGCATTAACATGCCAGTCAGTGGCATCAATCACGCGATCTTTTAGAGAAGGTGAGATCAAAATGTGATCGAGTGAACCGATTTCGTCACTGAAAGAGTAACTCCAAGGCGTCTTACCTTTCTCTTTGAACTTTTCACCAACGATGTCGATGTAGCCATAAGTCTTGGTGATGGTGGCTGCAGAGCCATCTTCATTAAACTGAGGCTTAGGTCCAAGGAAAGTGTGGCTAGCGGTAACGATCGTCTTGTTACGTGGGTTCTCAGTAAGAACCAGTACAGGATCTTCTTTACCATAGGCGTTCAAATCACCGAGGATGATCTTATCCCCAGGAATGTCTTCCATCTCTTCGCCTAAGTGCACGGCACCCGCTACGCGGAACTCAGCACAAGAACCTTGGTAGTCTAGATCAGGAGCGGTACGGTTGTTCCAAGTCGTGGTATTACCAAACTCAACACCTTGCCATTCTTCCCAACAAGTAGAGCCTTTTGACTTAAGGTGGTTAACAGATAGCGTCAAGCGCTTACCTGTTTGGTTCACGATAAAGGTAACCACCAAGGCATCACGATGGTAGTTCTGACCGTTCTCTAAGATCTCTTGGTTTTGATCTTTGATCACCTCACCTAAGTCGTTGACGATAGTAGGTGCTTTCTGCTGAGGCATTGGGATAACGCGAGTACGCTCAATGCTCATCTTACTTGGACGATAGATAATACCAGTAGCAATAGCATCAGAACCAATAGCGTCTAGGTTATCCAGCATTTGGTTGCCGTTGTTGTCGAAACCAACAAACACATAACGGTTTTCTGTAGAGTTAGGGCCATTGTAATCTTGGGCACGCTCATCTACATATTGGATATTGACCTGGTTAACAATCTCAGCAATAGCACTGTCATCACCAAAACCGTTGTTTTCAATCTCCATCAGGGCCATCACATCGGCATCCTGAGCACGAATAATTTCTACCAGCTTAGTTCTCTGGTTGATGTATTCATCGTAAGTATCTGCACCTCGGCTCTGACCATAGTTATTATTGTCGCCACCGAAAGGAGAGTTAAAGAAGTTAAACAAGTTCTGACTGGCAACACGGATGGCAAAATCATCTTCGGCCACAGTGTCCTTCAGATCAGGTTCATCAGTACGCGGTAAGTTGTGAATGAAGTTATCACTCGTCAACTGGTTGGTTATCGTCAGGCTGTAGTCTTGATCAAACTTATCAGTCCCTGGGATCAACTCAGTTTCGTATTGACTGATCACACCTTGCGCATTAACGAGACTATCGTCGATACGGATATAGTTAGTGTGTGGGTCACTGTTAAAGCCAGCGTAGTAAGGTAACTCTGTACCGTTTGATTTAGGCGAGCTTTCAATGACTAAACGATAGTCATTGTTTTGCTCATAAGCTGCTTTAGCTTCTGGGCTTCCTGCAACATGCAAATGGTTAGGCTGTAAGTTAGGACGCTTATAAGCCGCTACCATGTTGTTACGGTTATGGCCTTTGCTACTTAAAAGGTAGTTATAGCTAAAGCTGCGAGTAATACGCATATCTTGGTCGCCATCAGTCTGAGGATCCAGATCGGTAGGCAAATTAACCAACATACCCTCATAACGCTCAAGGGTCTTATCGAACGAGCCGTTATCAGCGCTAATCACTTCAATATCTGTAGGCTGGGTTAGGATATCAGTATCAGTAACGTTCCAGCTAAATGCCGTATCAGCAGACAGTTGAGTCTGACCTTCAAACTCAGCAACTTTACTACCGATACAAACTGTTTGGCCCACTTTTAGATCGCCCGCGGCGCTAGAGCTAACAAAGATACCATCGGAAGTTTCTGGGTTGTTATCAGAAACAAGATTGCGAAGATAGAAGCCTTCGTTAGGGATAGAGACCTTAACAGAGATAACCCCTTCTACGGCCACTTTTTCAGCTGATTCGGTTTCACCAGCGGCAATCAAAGGCGAAGTAAAGCCTGTACCCTGCACTTCGCTAGGAGACAAGATCTCACTCTTATCTGTTGGGCAGGTGAAGATGTCCATGATATCGGCAGCATCAGCAGCAGGTAGGTCTGATTTACCTAAATCATCAAATCTCATTGGTAAGATGTTCTGCCACTTAGTCGCATCGAACGTACCAGATTGAGCAGGATTGTTGCCATCTGCCGCTTTTTTACGACGTAAAGTGGTATTTGGTGCCCACTTGCTAGTCTCATTCACGGCGCCAACACGATCGATAACAGTATCACCATTTTTCAGGAAGAAACCGTCATCACTGGTCATAAATAGGTTGTTGTATTTATTACTGCTGTCATAGGTAGAGACAACAACTGTGCCACCTTGAGTCACAATAGCGTTACGAAACTCTTCGCTAGATCGACTATTAACAACCACCATCGTTGCACCAGGAGCAAGCGTATGGCCAGTCAATAACGGCTTAGCATCAGCGTTTAGCAACTCATTATCATACTTACCGCCTGAGCGTTGGAAAGCGGTAATTTCATCGGTGAAGGTGAAGGCATCAGAGCCTGTGTTTGTGATCTCAACCGCGCCAACATTGGCATCGGTACTCTGGGTCATTTCGGTGATCAGCAGGTCTTCAACGCCAGCGAAGGCGCCCATGCTGATGGTGCTGGCAATAGCCAGCGATAGGAAACTTTTTTTCATAGTAAACTCTATAAAATTGAATTCAATTCGGACTAGAAGTAGATACGCGCGTATGCATAGCCAGCTTCAGGAGCTTCGCCAACTCGGCCTTCTACAGACAGCACGATGTCGCGAGCAGGACGGTAGTTGAAACCTAAACTGGCCCACTGACGCTCTTTTCCATACTCAGCAGGTAGCTTAGAGTAGTCATAGTTCGGACCGATCAAATCCCAACCTTCGTACTCTTCATGGTTTACAGAGCTGATGATTTCCCAGTGTTCATTTAGGTCGTACTTGGCACTGACTGTTAGCCCTTGGTTACGGAAAGTCTGGTAATCTAGGTGTACATCACCGCTCTTACGTGTAGACAAGTCTTCATCTTCTACAAAGCCATTCACACCGATAGATAATTCAGGCATCAGTTTCAGACGTGCGCCAAAACCTATCTGCTTCTGCTCACCATATTTACTGATGCCGTTAGAGCCGCCACGAGTTTCTAGTCCTACGACTACAGACAGCAGATCAGACATCCACCCCATGTATCCGTTAATGATGTCACCTTGTAGCGCACCACTCTTGTGTTCACCGTCGTATGAGTAAGAAGCACCAAAAATTAGGTTTTCAAACTCAGCTTGGTATTTAACCGTATTCTCTTGGTCACCCGCTTCACCAGTCTCAACAGATTTGTTGAAGGTGAAATCACCGAAGTGGTCGTAATCATCGAATGCAGTGTCAGTCAAGCCGAGCTCAACCCACTGCTGATCAGTTAAGACATAGCCTACGTATAATTTGTCGATGGCCAATTCGAACTCACCATCACCACCCAGCCAGTTACGGCGCTGGTAATCTAATTCAAGACGATAGGTAAACTGTTGACGTTGACCCGTTACGCCCATGGTGGCGAAGCTATCATCGACATAGCCTTTGGTATCATAGAACTCATCGTGGTTGTAATCTGGATGAGTATCAAAATGCCCACCTACGCCCACTTCGCCATATAAGCGAACGTGGTCGCCTTGACTGTCACCATCTAGTATTACAGCGTTCACTGAACCCGCACTAAGCATAGTGACGATAGCGATCGCAATTGTTGATTTGTTTAACATTGCTGTTACTTCCGATTAGTAATTTGTCAGCCTATATTTGAAGGCCAAACTCAAAATTAAAAATGTTTATTCGTAATATCTAAAATTGCTGGCTAGTCAGATTGGCGGTGAGTTCGATGAGGAAATCGCCGATACCTTTATTACATATTTCATATATCAACCCCATTTTTATAATAATGTCGCTAATTTCTATTAACGTGCGCTGCGATTGTTGCAGAGTTTCATAACAAAAAAAAGAAGGGTTAATCACATTTGGAGTGTATAAGCATTTGTTAAACATAGAAAATTAGAGCTAGATTAATCACTCTAGAGAACAGGGTAAAAAGAAGGGGGTTTTAGGGGCCAAAAAATCAGACACTTAAGCAAGAACAAGGTGTGGCATTTTTTGCATACAGTGGTGTGGGAATTTGGAGGTTTTTTTTTATGAAAAACTAAATTTTGATCACTAACCTGCTACGACAAACTAACAGGAGTCAGCAAAACCAATTTTAAAGCTTTACAACTGCTTTTTTAAAGATAATAAACGGCCTAGAATGCCAAAGAGGCGATGCAAGTCTTGATGGTGCCCCTTTCTAAGCGCACCATGCTAAAAACAACAAACTGAGAAGTCATTCTGATAGGATGTGCCCAGCGCTTTTCTCAATCTCCTCGACACGTACCTTGATGATTGAGTCTATCCAACTGGGCTATATTATGGGGGCCTTTTCAAGGCTAAATTTCTATGAGCAGATCTCAAAATGACACGCATTGGCTTGAGACCAGCGTAATAGTTCGACACGATTTCGAGATTGAGTCTTTCTAAAAATAGAGGAGATATGCGCTTTAACAGTATGCTCACTAATGCATAGTTTATCGGCAATCTCTTTATTTCTTGCACCGCTGGACACCAGTTGGATGACAGTGCGCTCACGCCCTGTCAGCATCTGTAGCATAGTCACCGTATCTTGAGTCAATTCGACACCACTATCTTGGCGATTAACCAAACGCCTAAATACTTTAGAAATTAGCGGTCTATCAAACCATAGCTCGTCATTGACCATTTTACGCAGACCGGTCAGCAACAGATCCATACGCTGATCGGCAAACAGTAACCCACGAACGCCAAGCAATAGCGCCGACTCAGGATCTAAGCTACCACGCTCTATTTGGTATAACGCGATTGGTACATGTGGCAGTAACCTCGCGACGATTAGGGGGACGCCTTTACTATCGAGCGCCGCACCTTTCTGAGCAATTAAATAGAAGCAATTATGATCCCGTTCAGGCTCCAGATCTGCCACTTGTTTTACTACACGCGTCTTGAGCCCAATTGATTCTGCAAGTACTGCTAGGTGACAAGAGGTACTATCTTGATGTAAAAAAACTAACTCATCGATTCTGCTCATTTACTTCTCTCCCTGAAAAGTATCGAATCTAATAAACAACATAATTGAATATCTATCCCTATCAATTTGAACCTACGCTCCTTTTGACAGTCACTCAGTCAAAAAGACCACAAAACTGGCAAAAAATCCTACCCTATATTAGCGAAGCCACTCCATATCTGTTATCACTAATAGTTATAAGGAGTATAGCGTTTGGAACATAATTCAGCTATGCACAACGCCAATTAGGTTTGTAAATATCATGTCGATTAGCGTTTTAAATTCACCAGTAAACGATTATGCCAGCGACTGAGCAACAATATACTTGCTATTGCGCCAACTAAAGCCATTCCCATATCCGATTGGGTATCCCATACGTAACCTTGTGTCCCTAAAAATGCTTCGGCATCTTCACCTGTCATCAATGCAACCCACCACTCGATCAATTCATAAAATGCGGACAGTGCTAAAGCGAAACAACACACCAAGAAGTGGCACCATGCGCCAGGCTTTACCACTGCTAAGCGTAGAAACACCTCACGAGCTAACAGTGCAGGAATAAACCCTTGCGCAAAATGCCCCACCTTGTCGTAATTATTACGCTCGCTGCCCATCCAGTCAGCAATCCAATCGAACAGCGGCACCTCTGCATACGTGTAGTGGCCCCCGACCATTAATATCACGGCATGGATCAGAATAAGCACGTAAGCCAACGATGTTAACGGAAAGCGTTTTCGCGTAAAAAATAATATCGGCAGCGCAATCAAAGCAGGAACGACTTCAAGAAACCAAGTAAAGGAATCCTTAGGTTCTATGCCTGACCAAATAAGCACGGCAAAAAAAATTGTGAGCCAAATAGTGCTTTTATTCAAAATAGGAACTCCTTAGACGATATTGTTTTAATATCAGAATAATAACTTTAGCCATCTAGCCCTCCACACTGGCTAAAAAAGGTGCTATTTTGTGGAGGCGATGGCAGTCAACAAACAAAATAACAACCACATAATAGCAACAACCGACGAAGAGGGTACCCAAATCATGGCGAAACACTCGCTGGACAAGGATAAGATCAAGATCCTGCTGTTGGAAGGCGTCCACCAATCTGCGGTAGATGTATTCAAACGAGCAGGTTACAGCAATATTGAGTACCACAAAGCGTCCCTAGGCGAAGAGCAATTGATGGCTTCGATTAAAGATGCACATTTCGTGGGCATTCGATCGCGTACGCAACTCACGGAAGCCGTGCTTAATCATGCTGAAAAACTGGTTAGCATAGGTTGCTTCTGTATTGGTACTAATCAGGTCGATCTCAGCGCCGCTGAGAAATTGGGGATTCCCGTCTTTAACGCGCCGTTCTCAAACACTCGCAGTGTAGCAGAACTCGTATTAGGCGAAATAATCATGTTGTTACGTGGTATTCCGCAGCGTAACGCCTTAGCTCACCGTGGTGGTTGGTTAAAAAGCGCCGCTGGTAGCTATGAAGCCCGAGGTAAAACTTTAGGGGTGATCGGTTATGGTCATATCGGTACTCAGCTAGGTATTTTGGCTGAAACCTTAGGGATGCGCGTCATATTTTTTGATATTGAAGATAAGCTACCCCTAGGTAACGCACAGCAGATCCACTCGCTTGAGCAACTACTGTCTCTCGCCGATGTCGTGAGCTTGCATGTACCAGAAACACCGCAAACCAAAGATATGATCGCTGAAGCGGAGCTAGCCAGTATGCGTGAAGGTAGCGTACTGATTAATGCATCCCGTGGCACTGTCGTCGACATTGACGCCTTAGCACAGGCAATTCGTAGTGGCCGCATTGTAGGCGCCGCTATCGATGTTTTCCCTGTTGAACCTAAATCGAATGATGACGAATTTGTCACGCCACTGCGTGGTTTAGACAATGTGATCTTAACGCCTCATGTGGGTGGCAGCACCCAAGAAGCCCAAGAGAACATCGGCATTGAAGTCGCTGGAAAACTAGCTAAGTACTCGGATAATGGCTCAACCATGACTGCGGTTAACTTCCCTGAAGTTTCACTGGCACAACATAAAGATGCGTCACGCTTACTGCATATCCACCACAACCGCCCAGGTATCTTAATTAAGATTAACCAAGCGTTTGCAGAAAAAGGGATCAACATTGCAGCTCAGTATCTACAAACCACAGCAGAGATTGGTTACGTTGTAATGGAAGTCGATTCAGACAAAGCCGATGAAGCGCTCGAAGAGATGAAAGCCATCGAAGGTACAATTAGAGCGCGTCTGCTGCACTAAACCGCCGCTGACCGCTAACAAAAAACGCATCATTATGATGCGTTTTTTATGTATACCTTATTTTGGCTGCCTCACCATAGTTAACGAGTTTGACCCTAGTTCAACTATGCTCTTCACTCGTTGCTATCAACAAGGATGTTGTGAATGCCCTTGAAGCAGGAGCAATTAAGGGTCTTGCCTCATAAGCGCTAAATTAGCGCTGAGCGATCACATCTTTATACTGATTGGTATTACCGAGCGGGCACACTGTGGACCATTAACTTATAACAAAAAAGCTTACAAGGGTAACTCTTCAACTTTAAAGTGATTGACTGGCTCTGATGACAAAAGTGAAGCACCTAAATAGCGTTCAAAAATCTGCTTATACTGCTCACTTTCCATAAAGCGGGGTAATTCACGATTAAATTGATTCCTCAACTCGACATCATGAAACGCTGCGCTGGCAGGAACCGAATTGATTAACCGATGCTCAGTAAAAAGAGAGACGTCTCTTGTTTTGTCATTCAAACGATAAAAATAATAAAAGATATATTTATCCAGCACGGCATAATCATACCGCCCCTTAACTAACAGCTCTGGTATCGTCGCCATATCGGTAAGCTCCATATAGCGGCTCTCCTTAGAAAGCTTGACAAAATCTGCACCAAAATATCCTGGCGCGCCTTGAAAAGTTACCACGCTATGCCCTTGCATATCCAAAATCGTCTTAGGCATAACATTTGAGCTCTTAAGCGAAAATACCATGGGCTGATATTGAACAATGGGCAGTGAGATGTAACTACCAGGCATATCCGATTTCATAAAAATGGGCGCCATGACATCCACTCGTCCAGTGACGACTTCACGCTCCGCTCTCTTTAACCCCATAAATTGATACTCCACCTCATAACCAAGGCGGTTCAGTACAGCCTCAACAATATCGAGATCAATACCATGATGAATATCGTTAATGGTATGCGGTGGGCCTTCGCTGGAGGCGATAACCAGTGGTGCAGAATGGAGCGATACTGGAATCAACCACAATAGAGGCAATAAAAATTTCAATAGCGGCACTTGCTTCAAGACCATCGCAGGGGAGCCCAAACTTTAATGATTAATAAATAGTATAGGCGCTCAATGTATCTCAACAACCGCTAATGTTCACCATCATAATTTTCACCACATAGCCTTGCCATCGACATCTTTGTCACCCCCATATTCAGCCCTGCAGTTCAAACTGATTATTATCAAATGACAGGCATACCAATCAGTATCAAAAAATGTTCGATTTAACGTCTCTTTTTGGCAACTCATTTAAGGCGAATGTATTGGGTAACGCTTGTTTTATAGAAGGGGTATTCAGGGCATAAGTAGGCGGCCAACAATACGCCGGCAAAGCAAGTTTTAGCACACCTTATCCAGTATTAACGTGCATAACCCTAGAATAACTATGGGGATTGAGGCGCTAGGACGAAGCACGACTAAAGGGATTTAGGAGATAGGGCAACGCATGGAGCAGTTACCGAGTATGCGAGTGCCCAGAGCCTTACTTCAGAAGCGTTAAATACTTACTTAGCACTCACATATTTATACTAATTGGTATGCGCCCCCTTTAATTTCAGCATATCGCCCATATATTTATGCGTAATAAGGTAATAGCGTTACAATTGCCTCAATCGATTAGCCAATGCCTAGGAACAAGATATGACACTTACCGTTTCTCAACCTCAGTGGAGTGTTACTGAGGAGATGCCCGCACTCGTTTTCAGCCATCTATCCCACTTAGGCCTGCTAAGTGTCACCGGCGAACAGGGGCGTAGCTTTATCCACGGCCAAGTGACCACAGATATCACTTCACTTAGCGCTGAGCAATGGATGTGGGGCGCTCACTGCGATCCTAAAGGGAAAATGCTGGCCAGTTTTAGAGCCTTTAGCATGGGCGATGCCTTAATGCTGATGCAACCTAAAGATACCTTGGCCGTCGATCTGCCACAGTTAGCCAAATATGCCGTATTTAGCAAAGCAGATCTAACTGATGCGAGCGATGAGTGGACCATGCTAGGCGTAGCCGGAGCAGAAGCAAAAACTTGGGTTGAAACCCAGTTTGGCGAGATCTCAGCTCAATTGACCGAGATCCCTAATGGCGTCGTACTTAAAGATGGTGAACGCTACATTATCATCGTGGCTACACAAGCCAGTGAAATCTTGCTGAGCGAGATAACCCAACCTATCTACAGCCACACTTTATGGCAGATTCTAGAGATTAAAGCTGGCTATCCAAATATCGCCGCGAGTCATCAAGGTCAATTTGTACCGCAAATGTGTAACCTGCAAGCCGTGAATGGTATTAGTTTTAACAAGGGTTGTTACATGGGCCAGGAAACGGTCGCCAGAATGAAGTATCGCGGCGGCAACAAACGCGCGCTATATATCTTAACAGGCACCGCGAGTGACCCTATCACCCTTGAGACTAAGTTAGAACTCGCCCTTGAAGATGGCTACAAGAAAACTGGTACCATTATCGAAGTAGCTCAGACTGGTGAGCATGTGGTGTTAACCGCAGTACTGCCTAATGATACCCAAAATGATGCAGCGCTGCGCGTTGAAGGCGACGAGGCATCGAGCTTAACCATTCGGCCGCTGCCCTATTCATTAGATGAAGTGGAATAACACGACACAACAATATCTTAAAGGCGCTTCTAGCGCCTTTTTTATTGCGCCATTTTAAAGAGATACTACACTCAGTCTGGATAAAAAATCTGATCGTTTTATCCTCAAAATACGTATCACGTTACCCCGCTTATGGGTTAAGGTATAAGCTATAACGCATGGAAACGGTATGGCATTCATTCAGATACAATGCCGATGGAGTCACGATGACCAAGCTGATTGTTGAGCTCAATAGCATCAATAAAACGTTTATCGATGGTGAACAACACCATTGTGTTCTTAACGATGTCGCACTTAGCCTGCATCAAGGTGAATCCGTCGCCCTCACCGGTGCCAGCGGCAGTGGTAAAAGTACCCTACTCAACATTATCGCGGGTTTTGAACTGCCCACTTCAGGCACACTTTCATTGCTCGGCGAACCCACCTCCCATTGGGACGACAAACGCTGGAGTCAATTTCGCCACCAGCAATTGGGCGTGGTGTTTCAGCAGTTCAACTTACTCACCCCCCTTAGCGTTGAAGACAATATCGCTTTCCCGCTGCACCTAAATGGCAAACGCTGGAATAGCTGGTGCGATCATCTCGTTGAGACCTTAGGCTTGCTTTCACTGCGTAAGCGGCACGTAGAAACCCTGTCAGGGGGTCAACAACAACGGGTCGCTATTGCCAGAGCCTTGGCCCATCAACCATCACTATTATTAGCCGATGAACCGACAGGAAATTTAGATCAATCGGCCACCTTAGAAGTGATGGCCTTATTGTGTCAGCTCGCCGCAGAGCATCAAACCAGCATACTCATGGTGACCCACAGTTTAGAGTGCGCCGACTTTATGCAGCGTCGATGGCATTTAGACTTAGGCACTGTACATGAGTAATCCACTCTTTAGAGGAAGCAACATCTGCCTGCAGGTGTTTTTGGCCCATTATCGCCAATCGCCGCTGCAAGCTGGCGCCATCATTGTCGGCATCATTTTAGCCGTTACGCTGCTCACAGGTGTGCGAGCCACCAATGAAAATGCCATCAATAGTTACAGCAGTGCCACCGAACTCCTCAGTCAGCAAGCCAAGTGGTTAATCACGCCAGCGGCGCAGCAAAAGAGTCTCGATGAGCAGCGCTATATTGAGTTAAGAGGGCTGGGGATTAATCAGAGCCTTGCAGTCGTGCAAGGCTGGGTAACCGATGACAACCAACAACGCTGGCAATTGCAAGGTAGCGATATCATCGCTGCCATTAGCGCACTGCGCACCGCAGACGATGCCGCCTCCCAAGGCTCCCCTTTTGCAGCATTTTCACTCCCCCTGGCGCGCATCATAGCGGGCGATCCATTGGTATTAATGAGCCAAAGCGCCGCGCAAAGCCTAGCGAAAAAACACTTAGTATTGAGCGGCTCAACACTTGAGGTTGTGCCCGTTGACGATAGTTTTAATCTTGGGAACCGGCTATTGGTCGATATCTCACTGGCGCAGCAGTTACTAGATAAGCCTGGCCAGTTGAGCTACATCGCCATCTTCAGCGATATTAGCCACCAACAATCAGCTATAGAGCAATGGTTAACCACCGAGGGAAATCTCAGTGAAAGCGATAATGGGGACAGCATGAAAGCCCTGACCAACAGCTTTCACCTCAACCTCACCGCCATGAGCTTGTTGGCATTTATTGTCGGTCTTTTTATTGCTTACAACGGTGTGCGTTATAGCCTGCTCAAACGTAAACGCCTCATTATTCAATTGCAGCAGCAAGGCATTATGAAGCTGGCGATTATGACGGCCTTGGGCAGTGAGCTATTGTTGCTCGTGCTTGTAGGCTCACTGGTGGGATTTGTTTTAGGCTTACAGCTCAGCTACTGGTTGCAGCCTATGGTTTCAGTCACCTTAGAGCAGCTGTATGGCGCCAACATTTTACCCGGTATCTGGCGCTGGCAATGGCTAGCTCAAGCAACACTATTGACCTTAGCCGCCGCATTATTGGCGTGCAGTTCATTATTTGTAGAGTTATTACGCCAACCTTTAGCCCAGAGTTCGGGGCAATTTAGTCAACAGAAAAATGCCCACCGCGCGCAAAAATGGCAAATGATATCGGCACTGACATTAGCCCTGATAGCATTAATTTTTATGCCAATTAGCCAAGACTACCGCATTACCATGGGACTGCTCGGCTTGGTGGTGTTAGCCATTCCACTGTCGCTACCTTGGCTGCTGGTACGGCTGATCAATGCCATCGCCGCCATCAGCCCCAAAGGGCTGATGGGTTACCAAATTGCCGAAACCAAAGAGCTTATACCACCGCTCTCATTGGCCATGATGGCGATGCTGCTGGCGCTAACGGCCAATATCTCCATGAATAGCCTAGTCGGCAGCTTCGAAGTCACCTTAAAGCAGTGGCTTAATGCACGCCTACATGCGGACCTTTACCTTCGGCCACCCAAAAATCAGATGGCAGAACTTCAGCACCTATTAAGCCAAGACAAGCAGGTCACCGGCATCTACAGGCAATGGCTGACCAAAACAACCTCCCAGCACTCGCCGATATTTTTACTGACTCGCGACCGCTACTCTATTGAAAACACCACAGTGATAAAAGCTGCAAATGGAGCATCTAACGACCAGCTATGGCAACGCTATTTTGATGCGGCAAACACCTCAACCCCACAAGTGATAGTGAGTGAGCCCTTCGCCATAAAACAAAAGCTCAACGTAGGAGATAGCATTACGGTCGACGCATTAGGCAATATCCAGCTCATCATTGCGGCCATCTATTATGATTATGGTAACCCTTATGGTGAGGTGATCATTCCACCCGCCTTATGGCACCAGGCTAAACTCAATACAGAGCCCTTAAGTATCGCTATTACTTATAGTGGCGATTTCGATGCCTATGGCTTGGTTCTGCAACAAAGGTTCGCCCTGCCTGAATCGCTCATCTATAGTCAGGCGCGGATAAAAGCCCAAGCGATAGAGATGTTTAAGCGTACCTTTTCGATTACGCAGGTACTTAACACCTTAACCCTCTTGGTAGCCGCTATCGGCTTATTCAGTGCTTGCTATATGCTGACCCAAGCACGTATGGCTCCCATTGCGCGTTTATACACTTTAGGCGTTAATCGGCAGCAGTTAACAGTCATGGTAACGACGCAAATGCTACTCATGGTTTTACTCACCTGCCTAGTTGCCCTGCCAACGGGGGCAATTTTGGGTTATTTACTGATCCATAAAGTAACCTTACAAGCCTTTGGGTGGAGTATCGCCATGGTCTGGGATTGGCAAGCCTATTTTGATGTTGTGGTATTGGCACTTGTCGCCAGCGCATTGGCCGTAGCACTGCCTTTGTACCGACAAACCCGTCGTCCACTAATAAGTAGTCTCCAGAGTGATGTGTTATGAACAGATTAAGACGATGGACAATCAAGCACTGCGCCATGGCAAGGACACTGGCGTGCTCAGTATTAACCGCGACGAGTCTCACCGGCCTCACCTCAGTCTTACTTCTGGGCTGCAGCGAACCACAACACAGTACATCGAGTGGTATGGGTGGCTTAATGGGAGAAACTCAAACGGGCTTTACCGAGGTGGTACCTAAGCGCGTATTTCGCTTTCCAAACGATCATTTAGCCCACAATGATTATCGTCAAGAGTGGTGGTACTTAACGGCAAACCTCACCACTGAAACCGGTATAGAGGTTGGACTGCAATGGACCCAGTTTAGAGTGGCATTATCTGCACAACCCCCAAGCTCAACGTCAAACTGGGCGAGTAACCAGCTCTATATGGCTCATAGCGCCATCACAACCCAAACGCAGCATTTCGCCGAAGAACGCTGGTCTCGTGGCCATACACAACTTGCAGCCGTCACCCCCAGCCCATTGAAAATTCAGCTAGACAATTGGCAATGGCTGAGCCAAGGCGAAGATCTGTTTCCCGCCTCCTTGAATATTGCTAGCGACAAGGTTAATTACAGACTGCAGCTGTCAACACAAGCGCCTTATCAGTTGCAAGGCGATGGCGGCTACAGTGTGAAAAGTGCCAATGCAGAGGTTGCTTCGTACTACTACAGCCAACCCTTTATCGATGTCACAGGCCAAGTGATGCTGGACGGCGAGTTGGTTAATGTCGCAGGTCAGGCTTGGCTCGACAGAGAGTGGAGTTCACAGTTTCTGACTAAGCAACAACAGGGCTGGGACTGGTTTGCCCTGCGCCTCGATGACAGCTCAACCTTAATGCTGTTTCAGCTCAGGGGGGATGATAAAGAGGTATCCAGTAACCACTTCTACAGCGGCAGGCGCATGTATGCCGACGGCAGCGGTGAGACCATTACCTCCGATGAAATACAGATGTCGCCAACCACTTGGCACGATATAGATGGTAAGCCACACCCGGTTGAGTGGCAGGTTCGTATCGACAATCAGGCCATCGACTTGCATATTTCACCACTCAACCCCAATGCTAAAATGCCGCTTTCTATCACTTATTGGGAGGGTCCTATTTCGATAACGGGCAGCCACACTGGCGCTGGTTATATGGAGCTCACCGGATATTAACCACCAAAATGGTAATAGTTCTTATTTTCATAACAGGTGTTGCTATTCAAATACTTAGCAAACTACCCGCCTTGTTAATTGCATACTAATTAAGCAACATATTGTTAAAAACTGTTTAACAACAAAGTGTGAACAGTATCACGCCAAAAAGTTTGATCTGGATCGACAAACGCTTCAGTTACCTCTCAAGAGGTATACCCCTATTAATCGCAAGGTTTAGACTGAATTTTATCCTATAGCGAAATAGCACCACTAATCATCGCCATATTTTTAGCCGCTACTTTGCAGTAAAAAGGTAAACCCCAATGAGTCAGGAATATCACGTCACAAGTTTAGTCGTGCACGCCGCGCCTACCGCTGTGACACAAGTACAAAAAGATATCGAGGCCCTCGCCGGCACCGATATTCATGCTGTCACCGACGAAGGTAAATTTGTGGTCACCCTAGAAGGTGAAACTCAAGCATCTATACTCAATAACGTCGAAGCCATCAACGCCCTTAACGGGGTGTTATCAAGCAGTCTTGTCTATCACCAAGTTGAACCAATAGAAGAAAAGAGTGAGGAAACACCATGAGCATAAGCCGCCGCGAGTTTCTAAAAGCCAACGCCGCAGTTGCCGCTGCGACCGCTGTTGGAGTCACTCTGCCAGTGAAGATCGTTGAAGCCGCTGAGCAGAAAGACAACATCAAGTGGGACAAAGCCCCCTGCCGTTTTTGTGGCGTGGGCTGTAGCGTCTTAGTAGGCACAGATAAGGGTAAAGTCGTTGCTACTAAGGGCGATCCAGAAAGCCCAGTGAACAAAGGCCTTAACTGTATTAAGGGCTATTTCTTATCAAAAATCATGTACGGTAAAGACAGGCTAACCACGCCGCTGCTGCGCATGAAAGATGGCCAATATGATAAAGAGGGTGAATTTACCCCAGTGAGCTGGGATGTCGCCCTCGACACCATGGCTGACAAATGGAAAAACACCCTCAAGACCAAAGGACCGACTGCCGTCGGGATGTTTGGGTCTGGTCAATGGACCGTATGGGAAGGCTATGCCGCCTCAAAACTGCATAAAGCGGGTTTCCTCACCAATAACATAGATCCTAATGCCCGTCACTGTATGGCCTCTGCCGTCGGTGGCTTTATGCGTACCTTTGGTATTGATGAGCCAATGGGTTGTTATGATGACTTAGAAGCCGCCGATCACTTTGTGCTTTGGGGCGCAAACATGGCCGAAATGCACCCCATTCTATGGGCGCGCTTATCGGACCGTCGCCTAAGTAGCCCTGATAGTCGCGTGCACGTATTATCGACCTTTGAGAACCGCAGCTTCGACTTAGCGGATAACCCTATGGTGTTCCGTCCGCAATCAGACTTGGTGATCCTGAACTATATCGCCAACTACATCATCCAAAACGATGCGGTAAACAAAGACTTTGTCACTAAGCATACTAAGTTTGTGCTCGGGACAACTGACATTGGTTACGGACTGCGCCCCGATCACCCGCTAGAGCAAAAAGCTAAGAACCCAGGTAACGGTAAATCGACGCCAATCAGCTTCGATGAATACGCCAAGTTTGTCAGCACCTATACCTTAGAATACGCCGCTAAGATGAGTGGTGTAGAGCCAGAAAAGCTCGAAATTATGGCCAAAGCTTATGCCGACCCCAAAGTGAAGGTAATGAGCCTATGGACTATGGGGATCAACCAGCACGTCCGGGGTGTATGGGCCAATAACATGCTCTACAACATCCACTTACTTACAGGTAAAATTGCCACACCGGGCAACAGTCCGTTCTCGCTAACGGGTCAACCATCAGCCTGTGGTACCGCTCGTGAAGTGGGAACCTTTGCTCACCGTCTACCTGCCGACATGGTGGTGAAAAATCCTAAGCATCGCGCCGCCACAGAAAAACTATGGCAACTGCCTGAAGGCACTATCCCGCCAAAACCGGGTTACCATGCCGTATTGCAAAGCCGTATGCTCAAAGATGGCAAGCTCAACTGTTACTGGACCATGTGTACCAATAACATGCAGGCAGGCCCCAATATTAACGATGAAATTTACCCAGGTTTCCGTAACCCAGAAAACTTCATCGTGGTATCTGACCCTTACCCAACCGTCACAGCCATGGCAGCAGATTTGATTCTGCCAACCGCTATGTGGGTTGAGAAAGAGGGCGCCTATGGTAACGCTGAGCGCCGCACCCATATGTGGCATCAACAGGTTAAGCCGCCAGAAGGGGCAAAATCTGACTTGTGGCAATTAGTTGAGTTCTCTAAACGTTTCAAAGTTGCTGAAGTTTGGCCAGCCGAGCTAGTCGCGAAGAAACCTGAGTACGCCGATAAGACACTTTACGACGTGTTGTTTGCTAACGGTGTGGTGAACAAGTTCCCAACATCAGATTGCAAAGCCGACCTAAACGATGAGTCAGAGGCCTTTGGTTACTACCTGCAAAAAGGCTTATTCGAAGAGTATGCCCAGTTTGGTCGCGGTCATGCCCATGACTTAGCCGACTTTGACACTTACCACGAGACTCGTGGTCTACGTTGGCCTGTAATTGAAGGTAAAGAGACATTGCGCCGCTTTGTAGAGGGCAGCGATCCTTATGTGAAGGCGGGTGAAGGCTTTAATTTCTATGGCAAGCCAGATGGTAAAGCGGTGATTTTCGCCCTACCTTATGAGCCCGCCGCTGAAGAACCTGATGCCGAATACGATCTGTGGATGTCAACGGGCCGCGTGCTTGAGCATTGGCACACAGGTTCTATGACAGCCCGCGTTCCTGAGCTTTATCGCGCCTATCCCGATGCACAGATCTTTATGCACCCAGAAGACGCCAAAGCCCGTGGACTGCAGCGTGGCGACGAAGTGGTTGTGGCCTCACCCCGTGGTGAAGTTAAAACCCGTGTCGAAACTAAAGGCCGGAACAAACCGCCTAGAGGTGTGGTATTTATGCCATTCTTCGATGCGCGCCAACTGGTCAACAAGTTGTTACTCGATGCGACCGATCCACTCTCTAAAGAGACGGATTTTAAAAAGTGTCCAGTAAAAGTGATGAAAGCCTAAGGCGATTCATTCAACCCAAACAACTTTAAACGCTTGAACTAAAACAGAGAGTTAACGAGCACAATATGAACCAGGTCAATCGCAACACCAAAGCCAAAGGCGTCAATCGCCGCCAGTTCTTAGCCGCATCGGCTAAGGCGGGTTGTGCGATGGGGTTATTGGGATTGGGTGTGACGGGGGTTGCTAAACAATCGTCTCACCTTGACCCATTGGCGATTAGACCACCCGGTGCATTAACGGAAGATGACTTCTTATCTGCATGTGTTCGCTGCGGCTTGTGTGTCGAGGCTTGCCCCTACGATACGCTAAAACTGGCACGCTGGTTTGAGGGAGCCCCAACGGGAACGCCCTACTTTACCGCGCGCACAGTACCGTGCGAAATGTGTGACGACATTCCCTGTGTTAAAGCCTGCCCATCGGGCTCGCTGGACCACAGTTTGACCGAGATAGATGAGTCAAAGATGGGAATTGCCGTATTAATTGATGAGAAGAATTGCCTCAATTTTAAAGGGCTACGCTGTGATGTCTGTTACCGCGTCTGCCCGTTAATTGATGAGGCCATCACCTTAGAGCGGCAGCACAATCAACGCAGCGACCACCATGCTATGTTCCTCCCCACCGTCAACAGCGACAGCTGTACCGGATGCGGAAAGTGCGAACATGTTTGCGTGTTGGAAGAGTCAGCGATCCGCGTGCTGCCTGCACACATTGCATTGGGTAAAACAGCTTCACACGATACTTACATCAACACTGAAGAGACCACACTTGAGATGTTAAACAAGGGGCTCACATTATGAACAGCAACATGAGTAATACGACCACACCTCGTTTCGCTCAGGCTGCGATAGATGAACTAGGCTGGTGGCGCGCCCACAAGTTTCTGTTTTTACGTCGCACTTGCCAGCTGTGTGTGCTACTTGCCTTCGCTATTGGCCCGTGGTTTGGCTTGTGGCTACTTAAAGGCAACCTCTCAAGTAGTGAGTTACTGGCGACCATACCACTGTCTGATCCACTGGCGACCTTGCAAGTGTTGATGACAGGGCATTGGCCAGAACTCAGCCTGCTGCTCGGCGCCGCCATCATCGCCCTATTTTACCTAGTGGCTGGTGGACGGGTGTTTTGCAGCTGGGTCTGCCCTGTTAACTTAGTGACTGATGCCGCAAGCTGGCTTAGACGTAAGTTTCATTTGCCTCGCACCAGCGAGATGCCAAAGAACTTACGCTACTACCTGCTGGCAGTGGTGCTGCTTATACCACTGTTTTCTGGTATCGCCGCCTGGGAGTGGGTGAACCCTGTCCCTGTCATCTACCGCGCCATATTGTTTGGTGCAGGCAGCGGTTTGTGGATCTTAGCGGCGATCTTCTTGCTCGACCTGTTTATCAGCGAGCGAGCATGGTGTGGCCACCTTTGCCCAACCGGTGCGATGTTTGCGCTACTCGGTAAAGCTAGCCCAGTAAAAGTATCGGCTGTGAATGCCAAAGATTGCGATAACTGTATGGATTGTTTTGAGGTATGCCCCGAAAGGCAGGTGTTAAAGCCCGCCCTGAAAGGCACAAGCCCCATGATAACTGACAGTGATTGCACTCAATGTGGTCGTTGTATCGATGTCTGTGCTCAACGCGTTTTCCAGTATCAAAATCGAATTGCCCTAAAGGCGGAGAACAACCAATGAAAAAAGTACTCACTTTAGTCGCGCTCATGGCGCTAGGTGCCTGCTCTGGTCAGCAAGCCAACAACACAGCAGAGCCTGTGAATGTCAGCTCACTCGGGAAATCTGAGATCACCGACGTCCGTGCGGCCGACGCGATGCCCACTTATCCAAAGCGAGGCGCGTCTATCGAGCGTGGCTTTGTCCACCAGCCACCACTAATCCCGCATAAAGCCGACTACAGCATCACCATTAAGAAAAACGGCTGCATGACGTGTCACAGCCCAGCAAAAGCCAAGCGTATGAAGGCAACGATGATCCACTCATCGCACATTCTTGCCGACAACAAGCTTAACAACGAATACTTCAACTGTACTCAGTGTCACGTACCACAAGCTGAGAACAAACAGAAGTTAGTCGAGAATAACTTTTCGAACCAATAAGATTCGAGATTCGAGATTCGAGATTCGAGATTCGAGATTCGAGATTCGAGATTCGAGATTCGAGCAGGCTTGAAAACTAGCCTATTGTTACATGCAAAGACCACCTAGCAATAGGTGGTTTTTTTTATTGCGTTTGCAATAATGGCAAAGTGTTTGACGATTTCACCTTCATGGTGAGCAGTCACCTACGGTGAGGGTGTCTCTAGCGTTAACTCTCGCCGTAATCAATAGGCTGCGGCACGCTGATGTGCAGATACTTCTGCTCCACGGAGAGCTTGGCAACAGCCATATGCTTGCGAACAAGAGACAGGGATTGTCGAACTGGCTTTTAGATAGGGATATCGTTGTGAGCCATCTGACCAACATGGAAGTAGGGAATGCCGAAAAATGTCGGGAACATTTTTTGGCTTAGTAGCGTTTGGCTGTATTTTCATTTACTGAGAATGTTTGAAGGTCGAACCTTCACTGTTATTAATCGCCTGTCCGGCGAGGAATGTGCAAGCACTCTTTTGGCTCGCTGTGAATATATCCCTATACGCTCCGCGGTGGCATCCCTGCCACCAAGGGCCAAAACCGCGCTTACACTAGGTGATTTTATCTCTTCGATTTGACCGTGTTTGGTGTGACTTGAGAATTAAAAGCTAAGAAGGTTTTTCCCCAAAGTGAGTTGGCCTTGGAATGAAGGGATGGCATTTTTGGGATTAGCTTATGTAGCGTTTGGCTGGGTGGGAATGGGCTAAGTGAGCTTGAAGGTCGTACCTTCATAGTAATCAATCACCTGCGGTGAGCTTGTGTGCAAGCACTCTTTTGGCACGCTGTGAATATGTCCCTATACGCTCCACGGTGGCATCCCTGCCACCAAGGGCCAAAACCGTGCTTACACTGGGTTATTTTCTCTCTTCGATTTAACTTCATTTGGGACTAATAATGCATTAAAAGCTAACTTATTTTTGCCCCATTTCTACTTAGAGTGGTTACTCATAACCATGTTTAACATTCATAGTTTGCCATAAATTTCCTAATATGATTACTATGATCATTAAGTATCTACACAAACCGGTGGCCAGCCATGTTTCGCAAACTTACAGAACTAAACCAAGAGCAGTCTTTAGAGTTTATCGAATACTTCAATGCAGCCCTGAGGCGAGGTTCTGAAAGCGGCTTTGGGAGCGATGCTTCGACGAAATTCACAGTCGATGGCTACGAAGTATTACGCCGAAGTATTCTTACAAGTAATGAAGGGGAGAAAGGCTTAATCACATGGAGGCTTTTAATAGACTCCGATAATAAAGTCATCTCTGTGGATACAATAGATAATATTCAAAAATTGGAGAGCTACGCGGAGCAGTTTATGGGTGATATTCTTTTTAGTGTATTGTCTGGTAAGAAAGAATTATTTTTTCGAAGAAACCATTATGCAGTAATACATGGTTCCAACTTAATGGGTGAGAATTGGCTACCTCACTTTCGATTTGCTCCTCAATTCCCTGATGATGATTCAAAAATAGTTAACGCTGAGCGGCGGAAATATATAGACAGCCATAGTTAATGGCATCACTCGCGACCTCCAACTATGCTTTGAAAGAGCATTTAACAAGGAGGTTGTATGCCGAGACCAAGACGAACCCTAATCAGTATTGAAGACACGCCTTATTATCACTGTTGTAGCAGAGTGGTTCGGCGCGCCTTTTTGTGTGGTGATGATAAGTACACAGGTAAAAACTATGACCATCGCCGTGGTTGGGTTGAGAAGCAAATACTCAAGTTAACAGAGGTGTTTGCTATCGATGTTGCAGCATACGCGGTGATGAGTAACCATTTGCATGTCGTGCTTTATATTGACTTAGAAACGGTTAATCACTGGTCGGATAGAGAAGTGGTTGAGCAGTGGCATAAGTTATTTAACGGTACGGCGCTGACGCAAAAGTTTACCAAAGGTGAAGTCATTGAAGAGTGCATGGTTGCACAACTTAAACACCTGATTGCTATCTACCGTTCTCGCCTTAGCGACATCAGCTGGTTTATGAGATGCTTGAACGAACCTATCGCGAGACAAGCCAATCTTGAAGACAACTGTACTGGGCATTTCTGGGAAGGGCGTTTCAAGTCTCAGGCACTGCTGGATGAAGCCGCTGTAATTGCTTGTATGACTTATGTCGAGCTCAACCCAATTCGAGCCAAGATGGTTACCACACCTGAGCAGTCAGACTTTACGAGCATTAAGCTAAGAGTCAAGGCTGCGCTAAAAGGGGAGCAACCCAAGTCGCTCTTGCCCTTTATTGGTAACGAGCGTGCACACCAACCTAAAGGCATTGCCTTCTCGCTAAAAGATTATCTGCAATTGGTTGATGAGACGGGTAGAGTTATCCGAGATGATAAACGTGGGGCGATTTCTTCGAACGCAGAACAAGTTCTGAGTCGACTAAATATTTCGGCAGCAAATTGGATAAAAATCGTCACGGAATTTGGCCAACTATTTCATGGCCCAGTTGGTACGCTACAAGAGCTAACCGACTACTGCGAAAACTTAAGTAAGCGACGACGGCATTTTTCCAATAGCTGCCAGTTCATGGAAGTTAACTAATACTCAAATAGTCATGTCACCACCATTTCAACTCTGTTAGCCAATTGAGTTAGCACTCTACGTCTTAAAATTCACTACTTCGATTAAAATCAATCACTTTCCTTATTCATACATAGCAATAGCCGTTGAAAGTGCCTTTGCTGCTGTAGTGCAAGACAATGTGTATTGATATTGGCGAGGAACCTAGTTATGTTATTGATTAATAATGGCTGGCTTTGATTTTTATTGTTAGTTACAGGCAATAAGCAGGAAAGAACAGTGAAAGAGTCTGTTGGCCAACTTTTACCAATCGATAAGTAATAATCACGAATTACATTCGATTCAACATCAATACCAATGCTCTTATAAATCATTTTGCCAAATACGTGCGCATGCGCACTATACAAATGTTAGCTTTCTTTAACGTTAGGAGGATTAGGTAACATATGGATAATTATGAGAACCCTGTTGAAGGTAAGACATATATCAGTCCTAGCCTTAATCAATTTATCGGTGAGAGAAAAATCAGAATTGCTTCAAAAGTGATTGAATCCCCAGATACCTTTGCATTTGGCACAATTAAAGGTGAAACGGTAATTCGCCATAAAACCGATGCCAAGTCATACATTACTGCAAAATTTTTCGAAGATACGAAAGGCATTTTTGTTCTAAATATTCAGGGCTATAGTGTTGCGACAGATAAGCCGCACAATGCAAGTTTCTCATTTGTAGGTGATGAAATCGGCAAACTAGTGGAATTCATTAGAAATATTCAAGCTATTAATTTTACACATCGTGGCTCAGTAAATATTACAGACGAAGAATTAAGTCGAATTACATTATCTGATTCGCAGGCAAAAACCTTGTTACAGGATAACCATGAATTATTCACGGAAGTATTGCGTTCTGAAATCACAACGAAGGACATAGTATCAGTAGGGTATCGTAAAAAACAGATTGATGTGTTTAGACGCTTATTAAGCGACGAGCAGTATTTTTCTAAACTGAAAGCACAGAAGAAAACCAAAGATGAAGGGTTGTGGCAAAAATATTTTGAAAAAAATGAATGGATATTTGGGTATGGGTTAGGTTATCTATTTCTCTCAGGCTTAGATGATAAAAAGCTTGAGCAAGTGGTTCAAGGTCATAGTGTTGTCAATCATGGTAAACGAGTAGACGCTTTGATGAAAACCAAAGGTATTATTTCAAATCTCTGCTTCGTTGAAATTAAAATTCATACAACAAAACTTTTGGATACTAAGCCTTATCGAGCAGGGTGTTGGGCTCCTTCAAAAGAGCTAGCGGGAGCTGTTGCTCAAGTTCAGGGTACAGTTGCCTCAGCCGTTGATAGCCTTTCGACTAAAATAAGCTTAGATGATGCATACGGCAATCCTACTGGTGAAGAAATATATAACTATCAACCTAAATCATTTCTTGTAATAGGTAGTCTAGAGGAATTTTCTGGAGAGCATGGTGTAAATAAAGATCAGCTGAGGTCATTTGAGTTGTTTCGGAAAAATACCATAAACCCAGAGATAATCACTTTCGATGAACTTTACGAAAGAGCTCGGTTTATAGTTCATCACAATGAAAGCTAATCGGGTAGCCGGAGGTATCTAGCCTCCAGACCCCACACCACCCTGCATGCGGCTCCGCACACGACTAAATGGATTTAGGAGGTAGGGCGAAGCAGGATGCCAGAGCCGAGGGCGGTTCATTTAGAACGCCTAACCTGTTTTCTGGTTCGGATAGTGAACTGCGATCCATCCATCTCTCAGTGAATACAATCCTGCTTTCTTAAGATACTCATTACTCAGCGCTTGCTGTATTCCTGGTGTTTTCGAGCTCCGCCATGGGCCTTTACTTGTGATCCCACAAGCAACGGCAGCTTGGATCCTGACGCCTCGTTTAAGTAAATTCTGCACCTTAGTCCGTGGTTTTCGCCACTGACGCCAGTGGATATTTTGGGTCAGTGTAAACTTTATTTGAACACCATATATTTACTAATTCCATGACCTACCTTTAGACCTTTTGCACTAACTGATGTCTGTCCAGAAACGATTTAACTTGTGATTGCCCAAGTGGTAGCAGCAAGGTCAAATCGAAGAGATAGAAAACTCGGTGCGAACACAGTTGTGACCTTCTGAGGCATGGATGCCGAAGTAGAGCTCACATGGAAGTGCTCGAACAACGTCCATGTCTAAAAGCCAGTTCGGCGTCCATGCCTCTCGTTCGTAAGCACGAAGCTACGCTTCTCTCACCGTGTCACAAATGTGTTTGCACGTGGGCCTGCTGCAAGCAATTCAAAACAATGAAAGTCAACGCTACCGTCAGCGAAATAAAAACCAATACAGCCAAATGTTAAACCACAAAAATGCCAGCACCTTCATGCGAAGTCCATTAATAAACCATGAAGCTCTGGTTCACAAAACACTGACCAATACCCACTAAACCGAAGGCCAAATGCTGAAAGTAGCCCTTTCGATAGCGTTAATTCGAAAACTTGAGTTCGATGACATTCCCTTCGGGATCGTTAATGTAGAGTGAGCGGCCGAAACCTTGGGCGCCATAACGCTTGGCAAATCCCTCAGTGGCAATACCGAACTCAGCGAGGTAATCCAGCAGTGCCTGTTCATCCATTGGGTTAATCAGCAGGCATACATGGTCGACGTTACGTCCATCTTGCACGGGAGCTTTACCACCTAAACGGCCCAGCTCGCTATCGCAAGGCACAATATCAATCAGTGCATTGCCAGCTCGAAGCTGAGTAAGGCCTTCATGCTTTAACTCACGCTCAATGGCGCATCCGAGTACCTGCTGGTAAAAATGCAGCATGGCATCTAGCTTAGTGGTGCGAAACACCACATGGTCGAGCCCTTGAACCTGAATCATCATTCCTCCACTAATACCGCCATTAATACCGCCATTAATACCGCAAAATCATAGTTTAATGCTGTAATAATAGCCGATTGACAATCAGTTAACGCCTAAATCTAACATCTTGTTCAATATTGGTAATTTGTGATTTTTTATTACCTCTATTTAAGGTAGTTTAATGCAATCAGCTTTGATGGAGTCAGTTATGAAACAAGGCAAGCACGACGCACAACTGTTAAAACTCGCCATGGAAATTGGTGTGGGCTATGCAAAAAAACGTGGGTTTGATGATTTTGATAAAGGGATCTCCCCTAAAGATAAAGTCGAGTGTATCTACCGATTATTAGTACAAGATAAACTTATCCAGCCATTAGCCACTGACAAAGAAGATGGCCCTAATATGAAGCATAAGCTGATACTGTGGATCAGCCGCCAGCTCCCCGACGATCACCCGCTGCTCAATTAATATGACCTAGTTAAGAAATCAGTGCGTAGCGACATTGCAATGGGCACTGATTTCATGGCATATCAGCGCCCGCTAAAGCAAGATGTTGATCTCTATCAAGATACTCATTAATTCCCTGCAGACACCCGCCAAATAAGCTATAGATCAGGTATCACTCACCTACTTGTCATTAGGATCCAACGTGGCACTGCATGGACTAACGAGTCAGCAGGCACACACTCTGTTACAGCAACATGGCGAGAACTGCCTGCCTAAACCGCCAAAATTAAGCTTCTTCCGCCTTTTTGTCAGCCAATTCAAAAGTGCGTTTATCTATGTGCTTTTGGTGGCATTTGTCGCCTGCTTATTACTGAGCCAGTTTATCAATGCCATCTTTATCTTTGCCGTGCTTCTCCTTAATGCGCTTATCGGCACGGTGCAGGAGTATTCGGCGCAACAGGCGGCGGATTCATTGAGCAAAATGGTGCCACAGCTAAGCCGCGTGATACGAGATGGTCATCCTATTACCCTAGATAGCACCCAACTTGTGCCTGGCGATTGGGTCCTATTAAGCAATGGTGATCGCATTGGTGCCGATATTCGCTTAGAAAGTGTTAATCAATTTAAGGTCGATGAATCGGCACTAACCGGCGAATCCCTACCTATCATTAAGACCGACCAGGCCTTTGCTGGTACCTTGGTCACTCATGGCCGCGCCGAGGGCATAGTTATCGCCACCGGTGAGCACACCCAAATTGGTCAAATTGCCGAAATGGTGCATCATGGCAGCGATACTAAACCACCACTGATGCAACGTATTGAGCGATTTACGCTGATCATCGCCCTTGCCACCTTACTGATTATTGCGCTGATTTTTGGCTTAACCTTAATTCGCGGTGCAGACTTATCACAGATATTTCTCCTCGGGGTTGCGCTAGCGGTCTCAGCAATCCCCGAAGGCTTGCCCGCTGCCATTACCGTTGCATTAGCGATTGGCATGAAGCGGATGTCAAAGGCCAACGTGATTGTGCGAAAACTGGTGGCCGTTGAGTCCTTAGGCTCGTGTACTTATATCGCCTCAGACAAAACTGGCACACTGACGGTCAATGAGATGACCATAGGCCATATCTGGTTACTGAACGGCGATAAGTATCATGTCGCAGGTACTGGCCTATCACCCGATGGCTTAGTCCATAAGCATGGTCATGGCGTGCCAGTCTCATCGGCTCAAGCCCCCGAGTTATATCAACTTGGTTTAACGGGTATTCTCGCTAATGAAGCCCACCTTGCCTTTGATCAAGATGCTGTTCATGCCGACGGCGATGGCGTTGATTTGGCATTTTTAACCTTAGGTTACAAGCTCAATCTACCAATGGATGCGACAGCCCTGCCCCCCCAAGAGCAACTGTTTGCCTATGAATCAGAAAATCAATTCAGTGCCAGTATCAATCAGATAGACAAGCAACAGGTGGTCTCCGTTAAAGGGGCTGTCGAGAAACTCTTACCTATGTGCGTACTTAACGAGGAGCAAAAGGCACAGATCCATCAAGAAACCCATTGGATGGCGCAGCACGGCTATCGGGTACTGGCATTGGCTAGCGGCTCACTCAATCACCCAGATTGCCCGTTCCAACATCTCACCTTCCTTGGACTTGTGGCGATGAGCGACCCGCTTAGGGAAGATGCTATAGCGGCCGTTAGGCTATGTCAGAAAGCCAAAATTAAGGTAGCGATGATCACTGGTGATCACCCCATCACCGCCTTGGCGTTATCTCAACAACTTAAACTGGTTGGCGAGCATGATAACGTGGTAACAGGTGATCAACTGAGCCAAGCGCAGCAACAAGGTGTAGCTGAGTTTGACAAACTCGTGGCGGCCCACCGCGTTTTTGCTCGGGTACAACCTAAGCAGAAGATGGAGATCACTCAATCGCTTATTCGCCAAGGGGAGTTTGTTGCCATGACTGGTGACGGCGTTAACGATGCCCCGGCACTCAAACACGCCCACGTGGGGATTGCCATGGGCTTAAAGGGAACAGATGTTGCCAGAGAGAGCGCTGAGTTAGTACTCACCGACGATAACTTTAGCTCAATCGTCAAAGGGATCATCGAAGGACGTATTGTGTATAACAATATCCGCAAAGTGATCTATCTATTGATCAGTACCGGCGCTGCCGAGTTGCTGCTGTTTATTCTCAGTGTCCTGTTTGCCCTGCCAATTCCGCTGTTTCCACTGCAAATTTTATGGCTAAACTTGGTCACAAATGGTGTACAAGATGTGGCGTTAGCATTTGAACCGGGCGAAGGCCACGAAATAGAGCAGCCACCACGTAAACCCAGCGAGCCAATTTTCGATCGCTTAATGTTAGAGCGTGTACTCATGAGTGCATTATGGATGGGTATGGTTGCTTTTGGACTGTTCGCACTTGCCCTAAATATGGGTGCAACTGAAGAGGCGGCACGTAACTTAACCTTGATGCTAATGGTACTGTTTGAAAACGTGCACGCCCTCAATAGTCGCTCAGAGCGTAACTCTTTACTCGCTATGCCGTGGCTGAGCAATCCGCTACTGCTTTTAGGTATTGTGATTGCCCAAAGCATTCATATTGGGGCCAGTTACATACCTGGGCTCAACAGTACGTTAGGAATTAGCCCCATTAGCCTAACCCATTGGCTCATGCTGCTCGCCACCGCCTTAACCCTGTTTGTGGTCGACGAGCTGCATAAGCGCCATTGGCGTCAACAGCACGTTACTGAGTCAACAGCTGATCGTCAGCAGGAATAACCAGCACATTGCTGCGAATTCGACTCAGCATGGCTTCGGCGGTATTGCCGATCACATAGCCAAGCATGCCACGACGCTGCATTGCGCCAATCACCACATAGTTGGCTTTGAGGCGACAGGAGAGCTCATAGAGGCAGAGGTCAGGCTCACCGGCAAGGATATGCAGTTGATCTTGAGGCAAACCGATTTCAGCCAGCTCCTGCTGATAACGCTGGTACGCATCTTTAATGAGCGTACGAGTGTCGACCAAATCCATGTCCCTGAGTATTTTGGGTACACGGATAATATAAGCCAGGTGCAAGGTACAGTTTGTGGCTTGAGCTAACTGCTTGGCCTGAGAAATAACACATTGATTAAGTTGTTTTTTAAGCGGTCTATCACTGCCTAAATCAACCGCCATCAAAATCGTATTCGCACGTGCAATAGGGTTGTTACTCAGTAAAAGTAACGGAATTTTCACATGACGAATTAGGTACCAATCCATAGGAAGATAATGATCAGGGTGATGTAATGCCTTTACCATCAAATCAAAGCCGTGACGAATTGAGTGGTGGCAGGCATGTTCAAAAAGATCTTTGCTCCACACATCGTGAACTGGCACATCGTCAAGGTTAAGTTGTTCAAGGTGTTGGTTAATCGCAGTTCGGCGTTGCTGCATCAGCGCCAACTTCGCCACCGCTGCAAGACGAGGATTATAATGCTCTTTACCACTAAAGGATTCGTAGCTGTAGGCAAATACTTCAGGGTGCTTTTCAAGCGCTTTGGCCAGAGTGACGCCAGCCTTTATGGCATCGGCTTGCTGCTCATCTTTTTGCGAAATAATAAAGACCTTATCCATGGTGCTCTCCTGTCGCTAAATGATACTTTGAGCTTAGTCACACTGTGGTTTTTATGCCTTGATCTCGGTCATCAAAATGATCAAGATCACATTTATACGACTCACTACGGTCGGGGGCTATTATGGCCATAGACCATTTTGTGCTTTCTTTATGTCTAATTTTACTCTTTGGGCGACTACTCGGGGAGATATTTAACCGACTTAACCTTCCCTCGGTCGTTGGAGAGATCCTAGCGGGTATCATTATTGGCCCAACCCTGTTTAACTGGGTCTCGCCACATGAAACATTAGCCGTCATGGCTGAGTTTGGCGTGATTTTACTGTTATTTTCGATTGGCTGTGAAACCTCAGTTAAGCGACTTTATCAGGCAGGAAAAAGTGCTTTTGGTGTCGCCATTTTAGGCATCGTTTTACCCGCCTTGACGCTTGGTATCTTAGCGGCGGTATTGCTCAAACAACCGCTGTTTACCGCTATCTATTTTGGCAGTGCGTTAACGGCGACCAGTATCGGTATCTCAGTGCGCGTTTTAGCGCAAGCTAATCAATCACAAACCCACGAAGGTAATATTATTCTCGGTGCTGCCGTTATCGACGATATCGCAGGCGTTATCCTTTTAAGCATACTGTTTAACTTTTCGGCGTCGGGCGAATTGGGACTGGTCGCCACGACTTTGCTGATCATTAAAGTGGTTGGTTTCCTGCTGCTGTCTCCTCCCATCGCACGGGGTCTGTTGTATCTGTTTAGGGCACTGAGACCCAATGATAACCAAACCGGTTACGAAGCCATTATCACCATTATTCTCATCAGTCTATTTGCTTGGCTTGCTCACGCCCTTGATGCACCAGCGCTGCTGGGTGGATTTGCCGTGGGTCTGGCCCTCAGCCGACAATTTGTTTCACCATTAAGTCGTTACCTGAAAAACCCCTTCCCCTTTACCCACCAAATGGAAAAAGCTTCAAAACCTTTAGTCGATGTATTTGCGCCCATCTTCTTTGTTTATGTCGGGATCAGTTTAGATCTCAGTTTGATCGACTTCTCAGGTAACGGTATCTTGATATTATTACTGCTGGCTGTGATTGCGATTGCCACCAAACTGGCAGCGGGATTGGCGGTAACAGGGGCTTGGGGAGCTAAAGCCGTGGTTGGCAGTGCCATGGTACCTAGGGGCGAGGTAGGCCTTGTCTTTGCGGAGATGGGGTTACAAATGGAGGTGATTTCTCCAAAGCTATTTAGTGAACTAGTGTTAATCATTGCCCTTACCACACTGGCAGGGCCTATGCTATTGAAGTGGGCACTATCAATACAAAATCGCGGCACAAAGCCACACTCCTAATGCTGATTACAATAGCTTAATGGGTTGCACTGCGAAGCCATTTTTCCCTTGCTTTTTAGCTTGATACATCGCCTTATCCGCTTCATTTATCACCTCCATGAGATCCTGACCATGATGAGGAAATACCCCAACGCCCACGCTGGCGCCAATGCATGCAATATTACCATCCAGTAGTTCAATCGGCCGATGCAAGGCCTCTACCACTTGGGTCGCGAGCTTCTCTATCGCTATAAACACTTTTTCATCGTAGTAGTCATTGTCGAAATAACACCCCACAACAAACTCATCGCCGCCCCAACGCACACAGATGTCGCCATGACGAAACGTGGCTATAATCCGTCGCCCCACTTCAACCAACACCAGATCGCCCGCATCATGCCCAAACTTATCATTCACGGGTTTGAAGTCATCCAAGTCGATAACCATCACCACCACTATTTTTCGCCATACTCTTGCTTTATCAAGTTGCTGATTCAATAAGCGCTGTCCCGCCCGGCGATTTTTAAGGTGTGTTAATACGTCATGATCCGCCTCAAATCGGGTGTCACGCTCGCGTTGGGTGCGCTCTGTTACGTCATACATCAAGACTTCAATAATCAAACTCTTGTTGTCGTCATTTTCGATAACTTTAGAAAACAAGCAGTGCAACCATACATCTACAGGCTTTACCTCGCGGCTTAATTTGAGATCCAACGCGATCGTCGTCAATGCGGTATCCGCGCGCATATCCTCAAGGAATGAGGCTAGCCCTTGATCATCTTGAAACCAGAGGGTCAATGCCTTGCCAATACAGGCATCGGCCTCCATCACTTGGCTCAACATTCTTTGACAGGCAGGATTAGCCGTAAGCAGCTCATTCTTTTCATTAATTAGGCAGATGCCAGCACTCGCCTTTTCAAAGATCATTCGAAAGCGTTTCTCTAGTTGCTCTGTTTTCTTTCTCATGGATCGCTCAGCTTCAATCGAGCTATGTAATGAGGAGATAAGCGAGTTGATCCCCTTCACTAAACTGCCTATTTCATCGGTTTCGTGGTTGGTCAGCATGGCTAGTTTTGAGTCTTGACCAAGCTTTATCTCTTCAAATCTTTGGGTCAATATTTTTAACGGCGAGGTTAATCCTTTATGTACAATCAACGACACCAGTAACGCTATGGTAATGGTAAGAAATAACATTATCTTGGCTTGTCGGTAGGCGACGCTCTCGGCGTGCAGATTAATAAAGTCAATGTCGGGTAAGATAAGTAACTCGCCAATTAACTCCTGCTTATTGAACGGGTGGTTAAGTGCCAATCGAAAAACCTGTTCTTTTGCATCTATCGCCTCAGATCCAGTAAAAACGGAGAAACCCGGTTCACTGTTCAACTGGGCCTGTGCAACGACGCCATTTTTTACAACCCCCTCAATAATCTCCAGCGCCAATTGCGCATCTTGCACATACACGGCCACTGTTGCCGTACTCTCAATGGTGGCAGAAAGTTGCTTAATGTCCTGCAATGAAAACTCATGTTGCCTGTCCCGCTCCATAAAATAGAAAAATAGCGAGCTCAGCAGAGCCACCAATGCCGTCCCCGTTACAATGGCCAAGGTTATTTTGAGATAGAGCTTATCGTTAAAGCGCCTCAAAGCGATACACCACCTTTAATTTGTCTGTCATGTAGTGACTGGGGATGTAAGCGATCCCTTGCGGTGATTGCGCTAAGGCTTCTACCAGTCGCTCAGGGGAGTCTACCGTGACAGGCGGTGATGAGCGGCCAGAAAAGAGCAACCTCGCCCAGTAGGCATTTATCTGTGCTTCGCTACGATTAACAAGCAGCTTATAAAACTGTGCTTTGTCATTAGATTTTGGGGCAAGATCATAAGCCTTGGCCTTTTGACCGTTAGGAAAGGTGATATAGCGCCCCATAAAGATATCCACCACTTGGGCTTTAGTCAGTTGCTCTATGCCATTGTCTTTATGTACAACCACCAGCAGCTCCTCCCCATGCACCCATTGCCCGATAATGCATAGGCCAAAGAGCAAGATGAGGCAGCGCTGCAGCGATTTCATAAGCTAAATATAAAACTATAGTTAATGGAAAATAGGTTCACCTGTGTATCTATCTCTTGGGTAAAGCTGTGGCTCCATAACGCGGTCCCTCCCTCTTCAACATTAATATTGTCCCATTGAAACTTAAGGGTATTATTTGGGTAAAAATCCCACCTTACACCAAGTGAAAAGCTGCTCTGATGCACCCGATTGAGATTTATAGCCAATTGCGATTCGGCATACAATTCGCCAATGGCACTGCTTAGCTCAGGCGGCACTTCTGGGGATAAATTAGGAGCTTGGTAATAGAGGGGCGGGTTTTGATTCTCAATATGTGCCACCACGCCATAAAGTGTCGCGTCGCCAAATCGATAGCCAATACTCGCATAGCCACTGTAAAAAGATTGCAAAAATGACCAGTCAGAATGCATGTAGCCAATTTCGGATTGGAAAACCCAACTATCAGAATCGTAGGTGGCTCCTAGTGCAAAATAGTTAAGAATTTGCCCTTCAGGTGTTAGGTCACTCGCCATAGTACTGGCTTGAGGCCACAAATTGCTCGGCACTTGATTGAGTCCGTCCACTAATCCAATGGCTTTAAAAGTAAAGCTGTCGACTTCAGCCTGTGCTGCAGCTAAACGCAGACTCCACGCCTCAAAGGTTAACTGCGAGGTAAATACCCAAACATCCTCTAAGTCGATTTCAAACTGAGTGTTGAGTCCTTCAAAAACGGCGTTACTTTTACCGTAACCCAGCTTGACGTCTAACAAGCCACCAGCGACCCTGCGAGAAAAACCGACATCGACCCCATCAACTTGTGAAATCGACGAAGAAAACGCATAAAACTCTGGAATAGGTCGTGCCCAAAGATAGCCATAACCTACATTTCGGTATTCTGACAACATATACAGCTCGGCATGGGTTCGCCCCAGCCTCACATACCAATCTCGTGTTGGGCGATAACGCATAAACAACAATTCAATATTGTCATTAAAGCGATCGCTAACGCGATCTTTTAAAACCAGCTGCCCAACCGCATCGAACTTTTCGTCTAAACTGGCATTTAACTGTACGCCAATAAGTGAATCGCTCTTCCAAGACCAAGCCGTATCAGTCGCTTTTAGGGTAAAGGCTCGATGAAAATTTAAGGTGTCATTATCATTATATATTCCGCCTAAGGTGCCAAAACCGCTCACCTTAAGATCGGCCTCAGCCATCGCAGCGGAGGTAAATGTTGATAACATGCATAGCAGATAGAGATGGCGGTTCAAGCAGATTAGCCTTACCGGTCAACAATCAAGCGTTTAACTGAGTCGATTAACGCTAAACAGTGTTGTGCCAGATTTATTATTTATCCATTAAAAGTAGGCTAATAAGAACAAATTGGGCAAACTTCCCCCCATAAATAAGCCAAAAAAATACCCGCCATTTTAGGCGGGTATTTATTAGCAGTGAACGATTGGCTAGTACATCAAGCCAACAAGCAATGTCATTACACTGGCGAGACTACAAACAGTAGCTCGCCCTGAGAAACCTGCTGGCCATTCGTATTAAGAATACGCTCAATACGATACTGCTTATCTTCTGGGTACAGCACTGCATCTTGACGATTAAAGCCAGCCAATGTCACCTGTGAGAACATCTTCATCGCTTCGGTAAGCGCCAAGGTTTGATCCACAGTGACAATATCACCCTCTTTAACAAAGTCAGCTTCACCCGGTGCTGGGGAGGTATAGAAGATACCAGCGCCTTGCGCCAATACTTTCAGCTCATTACTTTCACCAACACGCAATGACTCAGTATCAACACCCACAGTTTCAGCCGCGGCTTCCATTTCAGCAATCAAGACTGGAATATCAAGCTCAGCCATGAAACGTGGTAGATAGTTAGTGTCATACACCCCTTCATTAAAGGTGCCATCTTTAAGGATACGCGTTAACAATGGAATGTTAGTCGCAATACCTTTAATAACAACTTGATTTGCAAGGTAGTCATGCAGCTTGTTAATCACATCTTCACGACTCTCACCACGGCAGATAATCTGTGCAATCAAGCTGTCGTAGTAAGGAGAAACCTCTTTACCTTCGCCTGCAATAGAGATGATTTCAACATCATCACGCTCTGGCATCACATACTCTGTGATTAAGCCAGGATGCGGTAGCAGCTGTAAAATACCATTGCTATCAAGTGCGGCTTTCTCTGCCGTCACACGGACTTCAATTGCATAACCAATATCTTGTGGCTCAAGGTGTTCAATTGAACGACCGGCGGCAATATCAAAACCTGCACTGACGATGTCGATACCTGAGGTTGCTTCTGTAACAGGATGCTCTACCTGCAGACGCGTGTTCATCTCCATAAAGTAGACTTCGTTTGCATCTAAGTTATAGATAAACTCGACGGTACCTGCGCCCATGTAGTCGGTCGCATTACCCAAGGCTCGGGTGTACTCAAGTACTTTCTCTTTAAGTTCAACTGGTAACATTGTCGAACCAGATTCTTCAACCACTTTTTGGTTGTTACGCTGTACTGAACAGTCACGAATGCCCAGCACTTTGGTATTACCAAACTGATCACGTAGTAACTGGACTTCAATATGACGCAGTGAAGTAACATACTTCTCTAGATACAAATCACCATTACCAAAGGCCGCAGCGGCTTCAGTAGAGGTCTTCTGGAACAAGCCAATCATGTCGCTTGGACGCTCAACAACCTGAATACCCTTACCGCCACCACCTTGTACGGCTTTAAGTAGCACTGGGTAACCAATTTCATTGGCCACATTCACAGCTTGCTCAGCATTGCTCAAAATACCATGGCTACCTGGTACAACTGGTACACCGTTGGCTTGCGACGTCTTGATAGCGTTCGACTTATTACCCATAGTGGTCATGCTGTGAACACTTGGTCCAACAAAGTTAACCCCATTGTTGACACAAAGTGCCGCAAACTGTGGGCTTTCAGATAGGAATCCGATACCTGGATGCAGGGCATCAACGTTTTCATACTCAGCAACTTTGAGCACTGAATAAGCGTTTAGATAACTTTCATCAGAGGTGTTACCACCGATACACACCAACTTGTCGTTTTCATTGAGCATATCAGCAGGTACAGATGTCATATCCGGATCCGATGCCACTAAGACGACTTTGATGTTGTTGTCATGTGCTTTGCGGATCAATTTAACCGCAGTACAACCACGAGCATGCACCAATACTTTGTCGATAGGCTTCATCAACTGTCGAGGATCGTCTTGGACTAACTCCTCTTCGGTGATCATCATCTCTGGTACTAGGGTCGATAGCGCGTTGCCAATCACATCGACAATCTTAGCCGTTGGCTTTGGCATCAATGGATCAATGCTGCCTAGCTGATCATCAATGGTGTCGCTGAATGGATTGGCCACTAAGGCGTCCATCGCACCAGGCACTTTCGATAAATAGTTCGACAGTGTTGAGGTTGATGGCAAATATGCAGGTACTACCATTTGGCCCGCAAACGGCATGTTAGTCCCTGATAGGTAGTAGGTTTGCACTAACGGGTGGGTCACGAAACTCGCCTGTGCACCACCGGTACAGTCACCATAACCAAACATCAATACTGGCAGTTCATTGTCACGAATAAAGCGGGTAATACGGTCATTGACAACAGCCATTGAGAACAGCGCCGCAGCACCTTCTTTAGTCTGCATACCACCTGAGCTGATAAAGCAGATAACAGGCAGTTTACGCTTAGCACACTCAATCAGTAGCGCACTGAATTTCTCAGCACTGGCCATATCGAATGCACCCGCTTGGAAAGCGGTATTAGACACGGCAACACCGACACGCATGGTTTGGCCATTGTGCTCAAAGTCAGCCGTACCCGTTATCAAACCACAAGGACGGATACCCTTATCTAACGCATCTTCAATAGAGAGACGGAACCCAGGGAAGTTAAGCAAATTGGCCGACATTTTGTCGCCATTTAGCTCGTCAAATTCACTGAAGAACTTAGCGATCACATTTTCCCACGTCATCTTACCGGTGCGCTTCTCATCGCGAAGCACTTTCTGGATAAGTAGATCTTGGTAACCCATGGTTAAACGGTTCCAGAAGTCTTTACGACGACCGATACGCACAGGGTTAATCGCACCTGTGTATTCACCTTTATCCTCTTCGCTATCGAAGTACTCAGGTAACAAGCGCTCGAAGAAATAGGTCAAGATCACGAACAGACTGTCATTCAACTGTGGGAAGCCCACACTCTTCCACTGCTCAGTTTTGGTCAGCAGATCAGCACGGTTTGACTGAGACATAAAGTACTTCAGCCATTTATAGAACTTGCTCTTATCATTGGCGGTGTCTTGTGTAGAAATCGCGCGGTCAATAGAGTCGTGCAGTAGATTATCTACCGATGCACGTGACAGGCTCTTAGACATCATGGCTTCTTTAGCGATTGACGCTAAGTTACCCACGACATTGTCATAAAGTGCGTTAAAGATCAGAATGTTGTAACACTGCCAAATAAAGTCTTCACGCAACTCATCGTGCACAATGACATCAAGTACAGTTAGCTGGTTTAGCTCAGGCCAATCGGCTTGTGTCACTTCATCAGGCAAGCTTTCTAGATAATGAATCAGGCCTTTAAAGTTATTCTCGGCGTTACCTTTCCAGCGGTGGTACAGTGACCAACCAATGTTGAATAACAAGGCTTTACGTGCTTTTTTGTAGTTCTCTTTTGGCTCACCTAAGATAAGGCGAGTTAACATGTTACGCTCAGTCGCGACGTCATCACGCTTAGATGAGAAGTTGCTCCAAAGCTTGTTTAACTCTTCATCGTAAACCAGCTTATCAGGGCTAGATAGCCAAGATTGGAACACCTTATCTTGCTCTTGCTGAATACGTGCTAACAGATCACCTTCAGGCACACTCACCTTAGATAGACGGCCATACTGATCTTGAGAGATAGAATGAATGCGGCTACGTAGGGTCAAATAACGCAGATAACGGTACGAGCTACCGAACAGGTTAAGGTGCATAGTTGGGTTGTTAGCAACCGCTAACTCCGCATGATGTTCAAGTGCGGCAAGGTTTTTAGATGGCTCAAGGAAACGCGTCAAACTGCGGTCATAATGCTCACGCAGATCTTTCGATTCACGCACAAACTGTACCGCAGCATTTTCAACCGCTTCAATACTGCTGATGATTGCGCGGCGAAGATTGTGCTGACGCTCATCTTTATCTGATGGTGAGAAATCGATAATGCCATCGATACAACCTGACGTGTAAAGCTCTTCTGGCGATACCCCAACAGACTTAGCACACTCTTGCCAAGAAAGGTTGTACTTACGCGCAATGCTCTGCAAACCTTGAGGTTGAATGGTGTTGAAAATACCATCACGCAGTGACAACAAGATGTTTGCCGCAGCCAGTGGAATCGCGCCACCAGAATAACCCGCGCCAATAACGATACCGACAGTCGGTACGTCGACATTAGCACTTTCAGCGATGGCTTTAGAGATGGTATGGGCTTGGTTTTGGCTGTTAGCCACTTCACCCGCATCGGCACCTGGGGTATCAATCAAGTAAACAATTGGCATAGACAATTCTGCGAAATGACGAATTGCACTACAAGCGGCTAGGTGATGCTCTGGCATCCATGCACCATTATTAGTGGTACGTTCTTGAGCGATGAAACCGATACGGCGAGTACGAGATCCAAAATTCAGTTCAATCTCTGCACTATAAAATGCGCCTAAATGCTTCTCGGTGATCACACGACCCTTTAGGTCGGCGATGACACGCTTTGCGCCTGGACGGTTCTTATCTAAAGTAGGCTGAATCACTTTAGTGACATAACCATCAACGTCTAATGAATCTAACTCTTTCAAATTAGACTGAATGGCATCTTCACTTAACAGACCGTTAATCTGCTCTGATAAGCTCTGTTTACTGTGCTTTGGAAACAGAGAAAAATCTTGTGCCAAATGCTCCGCTTGAAGGAAAAGCGGATCGGCAGTTTGAACCTGAGTCATGTTTGTGGGCTGATTGGTGCTGGTCATCAATAGATCCTCTGCTTTAGCCTCTAAAATTTTTAGCCCATAAATATAGCTTTGTTATAGGGTCAAATGCTATTAAACTGGCCTAGACGCTTTGTTCCATATTTGAGACAGTGATAAAACGATGCCAGATTTGAACGGTATGATGCTGTTTGCAGCGGTAGTTAGAGCCAAAGGTTTCTCGCAAGCTGCCCGCAATACCGGCATGCCAAAATCAACCATTAGTCGTAAGGTTGCTCAACTCGAAGAGCAGCTCGGCGTACGCCTTTTGCAGCGCGATACCCGCAACTTAAGCCTCACTCAAGTGGGTGCACTGTTTTATCAGCATTGCAGTAGTATTAGCGATGAAATAGAAGCTGCCAAGGCAACCATAGAAAATACCCATAATGATGTATCTGGCTCACTGCGCATTGCCATTCCTGTTTCGTTCAGCCAAGAGTTAATTGCTAACCTTTGTAGCAGCTTTATGCGCCTCTATCCCAATGTAGATCTTGATGTTCAATTTACCGATAACGATGTGGGTTTAGTTGGTGAAGGTTACGATATAGCCATCAAGTACGGTCCACTGCAATCTTCAGATTTAGTCGCGAGGCTATTACTGGAGCGTCAACCCATTTTAGTCGCCAGCCCCAATTACCTAAAAACTAAAGGGACGCCAGCAACCCCGCAGGAGCTGAGCGAGCACAGCGGCATATTACTCGGTACCTCACGATCGGCCCCTATTTGGCCTTTAGGTAAGGGTGAGCGTAAAACTATGGTTAACTTTAAACGTAAAGTCAGGGTTAACAGCGCCGTGATGGTAAAGCAGTTGGTATTGGATGACTTTGGCATTGCCATGCTGTCTAATTCTGTCTGTAAAAATGAGTTGGCTGGCGGCAGCTTAGTACCAATATTGCAGGAGTGGCCGATAGAACCCTTTAAAGTTTACGGGGTCTATTCAAGCCGGCGTCAGTTGGCCACCAACATCAGTGTATTCTTAGACTTTTTTACCAAGCGCTTTAGTAGCCACGAATCACTGCAGTCCTTAATGATGTAATAGTTTAAGGCTTGGGGGCTTGAGGGCTTGAGGGCTTGAGGGCTTGGCAAATAGTAGCACCTAGCAGCTCCACAACTTCAGTACTCATTGTATTCCCCCAACTTACTACCCTATCGTCTCAGTCGCCTCCAGCCTTGGTAACGTCCAACCTTCAAGCCCATGGACCAACAGAAATAGGCTAGATCACACCGAGATGAGTGAGTGCTTGCTTCACAATCGCTTTTCGATAGGGCAGTTGTTTGACGTTGTCTATGTCCATATTCATGGCAAAGAAATAGGTAGTGTCTTCTTTTTCAATCCAACCCACCCACCAGCCGATTTTTTTATTCTGCCTAACCCCATAGCCTGTTTTGGCTCTGAGTACCCAATCACTATTGGCTTCATTTAACATCATCGTTTTCACGATACGTTGACTACGCTCCGATACTGGAAGCTGGTTATGGTAGAGTCGCTGAAGAAATTGCACCTGCTCATTAGCAGAAATAGCTAACTCACCGTCAAGCCAGAAACGGTCTAAACCGCCATCGATATTGTTGTTGCCATAGTTAAGCAAGCTAACCCCTTGGCTCATTCTACGCTCTCCAAGCGCTACGGCTAACTTTTGATAAATGGGGACAACAGAGTACTTCATCGCAGAGGCAAAGCTATGGTCTCGATTCCAACTGTTGTAGTCTCGCTTAATGCCATCCCAAACAAATTGAGTTTGCTCATCCTTCACTAATCCCGCCTCGATCAATAGTAAACTGTTCGGGATCTTAAAGGTTGAAGCCGGAATATATCCTTGTTGACTGCGGGCCAAATTGTTTGTGACCCGCTCTCCGCTATTGTCATCAAGTAACACTAGGACACCTTCGACATCAAAATCACTAAAGGCTTGCTGTACCGAGTCAGCATCAGTTTTTGCTTGCGCAGCAAGGGGAATAACACTCGCTAGCAAAATAGTAGATAACATCAATAAACGCATAAATAGCACTCCAAATCGCCGATGCACTAAGCATAACTGAACAAGGCTTTATGTCATCGGGCAAAGTCATGATGATTTATGTCAAAAAAAGGGCATTTTATCAATAAACCTCAATGCTTTATTTGCCGCCTGATGTCGTGCATACTCAGTTGTTGACTATACTAGCAATTGATAAAGACCTTAGCTCACTATAGCAAAACTCAATCAATTTAACGGGTGCATGACGTGAGCAGACCAAGGAACTACAGCCATGAGTAAAACCGCCTTAACACTGGCACTAACTGCCATACTATGTAGCCACAGCGCTTTCGCCGCATTAGATGTTGAGGAGCAGCGTCTAGACGCCGCCAGGCAAGCGATACCAACCGTGGTGTCACGTTATCAAGCCATGGTCGATAATTTGGACAGCAAATATCGCCAACAGTCTGATGAACTGATCATGACCCAGATGGTGGCTCGTCAAGGTGAACGCTTATGGCAACAAGCGGTACGCGATGTCCAATCTGGCGGGCAAGATGATCGTCCGCTTTACTGGAGTCGCTTGGCCATGAAAACGCAATTGAAGCAGCATAAACCTGCATTTAACATTGCCGATTGGCAGCGCACGATTTTACTCAATGCTGTCGAAAAAGCGTCCCGTGGGTTCAGTAATATTCAGTTTGCCGACGACGTTCAAATCCGTATCCTGCTCACAGGTTTTGATCCCTTCTTTTTGGATCGCAATATCGACCAAAGTAATCCGTCTGGTTTAACGGCATTAGCGCTCGACGGCTACAAGTTCATGGTTAATGGTAAGCAAGCCCAAGTTGAAACCGTGATGATCCCGGTGCGCTTTGCTGACTTTGACCAAGGTATTATTGAATCACTACTCACCCCTATCTATCGTGACAAGAGTGTTAATGCCATTTTCACTGTCAGCATGGGCCGCGATGATTTTGATCTCGAGCGCTTCCCTGGACGTCAGCGCAGCGCAGCCGCACCCGACAACCTAAATGTGCTAACGGGTGCCAGCAAATCGTCGCCTAAACCACCAATGTTTGATGGGAAAACGCTAAACGGTCCTGAGTTTGTTGAGTTTTCTCTGCCTGTTAAGGCAATGCAAAGCGTTAAGGGACAGTGGCAAGTCAATGACAACCATAAGGTGACCACGCTGGCCAAAGGTGAATTTGAAGCCTCATCGCTACTTGAATTACAAAGCGCAACGTCGGTCGAAGGCTCTGGCGGGGGTTATCTCTCTAACGAGATCTCCTATCGCGCCGTACTGCTTCAACAGCAGTTTACTAGCCCTATCCCTGTCGGCCACATCCACACTCCTCGCGTGGGCAGCTATGATGCCATAACAGAACAATCTATCGTCGACCAAGTAAAAGCCATGGTCGAGGCGGCTGCAACTCAGTTATAATCGCTCTCTCTTGCTTCGCGCCCTAGCCGTTAGGGCGCGCTAATTTTTGGTTGCCATGTATCATCGTTTAAAAACATTGTTTAGCCCCTCCGCAGCTACGGCGCCTAATCAGGCTTGTGTAACACCTCAAACAGCGAATCAGCAGCGGCTACTTGAACAAGTAGAGCGCTGTTATCAAATTGCCGAACAGTCACTCAATCAACGCTTTCCTCGACCAGAGATCAATTTCAAGCTTAGAGGGAAAAGTGCAGGAACCGCGCACTTACAACTTAACAAACTCAGGTTTAACCCGGTGCTGCTTGAAGAGAACAGCGATGAGTTTTTACGCCAAGTCGCTCCCCATGAGATCTGCCATTTACTCGCTCACCAGCTCTACGGCAGAGTGAAGCCCCATGGCAGAGAGTGGCAAGCATTAATGGTGAAACTGTTTTCTCTCACGCCCCATACCACTCACAGCTTGAATGTTGAGTCTGTAGCAGGGAAAACCTTTACCTATCGATGTAACTGCGGACCGATTCCGTTAACGATTAGAAGGCACAATAAGGTACAACGTGAGCAAACCCAATATCGCTGCCGAAAATGCAGACAAACACTCAGTTTTATCGGTGACACAGATTAACCGATCGCCGTGGGTAACTGATGGTTAATCTTGCTTCAAATACTCCCCTTCCCGTAGAATCAGCCTCTAAATAGTCGCAGTACTATTCAAGACCTTGGTCTATGCCTGCTAACCGTTATTTTAGCCAGTCAGCCTACGCATCGCGTTAATGCGCAGGAGGATGCATCGGCATGAGGGATAAACCAAGCAATACGTTTTAGGGAACCATTTTGCCAAACACCATATTAGCTCCTTATTGGAGCCGCTTTTGTGCTGCCTTAGCACTGCTACTTGTTGTCGTATCCGGCCATGTGTCGGCGTCTCACCCAACCAGCTTTAATCAAGCCAAGAAAATCGCTCGTACTATGTACGCTCAAGAACTCCCAACAACCAGCTTTTATTGCGGCTGTGATATCACCATTAATCAAAAACAGTGGCAGCCTGATTTCGCCCGTTGCGGTTACCAAGTAAGAAAGCAACAAAAACGCGCCAGCCGCATCGAATGGGAGCATGTGGTACCGGCGTGGGAGTTCGGACATCAGCGTCAATGCTGGCAGCAGGGAGGACGTAAGAATTGCGGCCGCTCCGATAAGCAGTTCAAAAAAATGGAAAGCGATCTGCACAACCTTGTCCCAGCTATTGGTGAAGTCAATGGTGATCGCAGTAACTATCGTTTCAGTCAGTGGAACGCCAATCCACAGCAGTATGGGCAATGCGCCATGGTCATCGACTTTAAATCTCGAAAAGTAGAGCCACCCAGCTATACTCGTGGCCGCATCGCTCGTACCTATCTTTATATGCAGCAGGCTTACGGCTTAAACATTGCAAAAAGTCAGTTAAAACTCTTTAAGGCATGGGATAAAACTTATCCAGTTGATACTATTGAATGTCAGCGAGATGTGGCGATAGCGAATCGCCAAGGCAATCACAACCCATTTGTACAGGCTCAATGTCAAAAATTGGCCGAATTTAAACAAACTGCGGAGTAGCAGATGAGAGTTCCAAGAATCTATCAGGTGGGTGAATTAACCCCTTCTCAGGTTATGATGTTAGACAGTGAAGCCGCAGGTCATGTTGGCCGTGTTTTGCGTATGGGCCCTGGCGAACAACTCGAACTCTTTAATGGCGATGGCCACAATTATTTGGCAGAAATACTTAGTGCCAGTAAGAAAAATGTCGAAGTTAAGGTCTTAACTCAAACAACCAATGACAGCGAGTCGCCGTTGAACTTGCACCTTGGGCAGGTGATCTCTCGAGGTGACAGAATGGACTTTACCATTCAGAAGTCAGTAGAACTTGGGGTGAACAGCATTACGCCGTTATTTTCTGAGCGCTGTGGCGTTAAGCTCAGCGGTGAACGCCTGGACAAAAAGATTCAACAATGGCAAAAAATCGTGATCAGTGCGTGTGAACAATCTGGCCGCAGCCAAGTACCAGAGATCCGCCAAGCTATGACACTCGAAGCCTGGTGCGCCGAGCAAAGTGATGCACTCAAGCTTAACCTGCATCCACGCGCCTCGCATGGTATCAGCGGCCTGGAGTTAGACACCACTCGGGTGCGCTTACTTATCGGCCCTGAGGGTGGATTGTCTGACACTGAAATCAACATGACAGAGCAGTATCATTTTACCGATGTACTGCTTGGCCCTCGAGTGCTGCGCACCGAAACGGCCGCGCTGACAGCGATCAGCGCATTACAACTTAGATTTGGCGATTTAGGCTAGTCGGCCTAAACCACCCAACAGTCACAATAAGGACACAGCAGATGATTAAGCTTGGCATCGTGATGGACCCCATCAGCGACATCAATATCAAGAAAGATTCTAGTTTCGCAATGCTACTTGCCGCTCAGTCTCGTGGTTACCAACTTTACTATATGGAAATGAAAGATCTTGCCATGGTTAACGGTGTCGCAATGGCAACCATGAGCCCATTAAGCGTGCAGCAAGATGAGCAAAGCTGGTACCAACTAGGTGATGCCACCGATACGCCACTGGCAGAGTTAGATGTGATCCTAATGCGCAAGGACCCACCATTTGATACAGAGTTTATCTACGCCACCTACATGCTTGAGCGCGCAGAAGAACAAGGCGTACTGATCGTTAACAAACCTCAAAGCCTACGTGACGCCAATGAAAAACTATTTACCGCTTGGTTTAGTGAGTTCACGCCTGAAACCATAGTGACCCGTGACGCTGCCCGCATCCGTGCGTTTTATCAGCTAAAAGGCGACATTATTCTAAAGCCACTGGATGGCATGGGCGGAAGCTCTATTTTCCGCGTGAAAGCCAATGATCCTAACCTTGGGGTGATCATTGAAACCTTAACCAATCATGGTCAGCAATATGCCATGGCTCAAGCCTTTATCCCTGACATTACCTCAGGCGATAAGCGTATTTTAGTGGTTGATGGCCAACCTGTACCCTATAGTTTGGCGCGCATTCCACAAAATGGCGAAACCCGTGGCAACCTTGCCGCTGGCGGACGCGGTGTTGCCCAGCCATTGTCTGAAAGTGATTGGGCAATTGCCAATGCCATTGGCCCTGAGCTCAAAAAACGTGGATTAATCTTTGTCGGACTTGACGTGATTGGTGACAAACTCACCGAAATCAACGTAACCAGTCCAACCTGTATTAAAGAGATTGAAGCGGCCTTTGATGTCGATGTCACGGGTATGTTGATGGATGCCATCGAAGCACGCATTAGCGCGTAAAACGGAGCCTAGATGAAGTTAAGTAATTTTGTTTCAGCAACGCTTGTGTCACTTTCGCTACTCAGTAGTGCGAGCTACGCCAATATAGGCTCTCCCACTGATGCGCCAAGCAGACCTAAGAATATCGTCATCATGGTCGGTGATGGAATGGGCCCATCGTACACTGCGGCTTATCGTTACTACCAAGATAACCCGAGTACCCAAGAGGTTGAACAGACAGTATTTGATAGGCTTCTTGTCGGCAGCGCGAGTACTTACCCTGCGGCAGTCAGTGGTTATGTCACGGACTCAGCAGCGGCAGCAACGGCGTTAGCGACTGGGGTAAAAAGCTATAATGGCGCCATCTCTGTCGATGTGGACAAACGCACAATTCCAACCCTGATGGAGCTGGCTAAAAAACGCGGCATGAGCACAGGCGTTGCCGTGACAGCACAAATTAACCATGCCACTCCCGCCGCTTTTCTCAGCCATAATGAAAGCCGCCGTCATTATGATGCGTTAGCACAGAGCTACCTTGATACCGATGCTGACGTTTTACTCGGTGGAGGGCAGAAATATTTCCCAGAGACCTTGTTAGCAAAGTTCACAGATAAAGGTTATCAGTACCTATCTGACTTTTCCCAGTTGGCAGCAGTCGAGCAGCCTAAGGTGATTGGACTGTTTGCCCAGGTGCAATTGCCTTGGGCCATCGATGAACCAGATGCCCAACGACTCAGCACCATGACGCAGAAGGCATTGACCCTGTTATCGCAAAATGAGCAAGGGTTTGTGTTATTGGTTGAGGGCAGCCTTATCGATTGGGCTGGGCACAACAATGATATCGCCACTGCCATGGCAGAGATGCATGAGTTTGCCAATGCCATTGAAGTGGTTGAGCAATACATACGCCAAAACAATGATACCTTGTTGGTCGTCACTGCCGACCATGATACTGGCGGATTGTCGATTGGCGCCAATGGCGACTACCGCTGGGATGGCCAGCTATTGAAAGCGGTGCAAGCGAGTCCAGACGCCATTGCAACCTCAGCCATCGCAGTGGATGATTGGCAAAGCCACGTGGCACAACAACTTGGCTTTACCCCCACAGAGGATGAAGCTCAACAACTCTCTAATGCGCGAATGCAGGGACAAAAAGTCCTAGATGGTGCCATAAAAACCTTGATCGATGCGCGCACCAATACTGGCTGGACTTCAAGTGGCCATACAGGCGTCGATGTGCAAGTGTTTGCTAGCGGGCCGGCTGCAAGCTTGTTTCATGGTCATCAGGACAACACAGATATCGCCAATAAGCTGATCAGCTTGCTACCCAAAAAAGCGCCAACAGCAAGCAACCACAGTGCCCCATCAAAATCAGTAGCTCCTGCCAAGGTCGAAACCGAAGCGCTACTGCCATAGTACACTCACTTTGTCCGGCCTCACGTAATCTCGATTTCGTGAGGCCGAATTTGAATCACGACAACAGACAAACAAAAGATTTCAGTCAATCAAGTTCCATGCGCTATAATCCGAGCAAATTCCCATGCCAGTGATTGTTTGTGCTTTCTAATCCATCTCAAGTTGTTTTAAGAAATAGTGGTTTTCTCGAGTCGAAAGATATCTTGCTCCTCAATCATGAAGCAGATCTGCTCGCCAAGGATCTACTCGACACGGCCAATCATGTCACGGCGCTCGCATTAGACTACAATCACTTTTTGCACCTGCAGCCTTATGCTTCAGAAAAACTCGTCACACATTTTGGACACCAGTTACCCAACGACAATCAATTTGACTGTGTGGTGCTGTTTTATCCCAAATCGAAAAGTCTGGCGCCTTACTTAATCAACCTCGCGGGTTTGTATCTTAAATTAGGTGGCCAGCTGATCATTGTCGGCGAAAATAAAGGCGGCGTGCGCTCCATAACCAAGCAAACGCCCGCTTATTTTGATGCAGCCAGTAAGCGAGACAACGCGCGTCACTGCTTACTTTACACCACAGAGCTCATTGCTGACGCCCCAGAGATAAAGTTAGAGGATTGGGTCAATCGCTACCGTTTAGCGACTCCGCAGGGCGAAATCACCATCTGTAATCTGGTAGGCGTATTTAGTGAAAAACGCCTCGATGAAGGGACAAAACTGTTATTAGAGCATCTGCCTAGCTTATCTGGCCGCGTGCTCGATTTTGGTTGCGGCGCAGGAATCATTACTGTCGCACTGCTCAAGGCACACCCCCATCTTAACGTCGACTGTGTCGATATCAACGCCATGGCGCTCGCCTCTTGCGAGATGACTCTGGTCGCCAATAATATGGGGGCTAACGTCTACCCATCAGACGGCCTACGTCAAACATCAGGCCAGTTCGATGGCATCATCTCTAACCCGCCTTTCCACGACGGACTGCACAGCGCAACCCATATTGCCACCGACTTTGTTAAAGACAGCGCCGAAAAGCTCAATCATCATGGTCAATGGCATATCGTCGCCAATCGCCACCTTCCCTATAGTGATGCAATCGCCAAATACTTCAAAAAAGTGAATATCACTGCAGAAAACAACAAATACAAAGTTTACTCAAACACTTAGCTCTTGCCGACAAAGTAATCTATCATTTATGATGCCAGAGGCGAATGATTCTCTCTGGCGACAGTGACTAATTTGACTAGGTAATCGATATAGCTTAATTACCTCATTAATAAAGACTTCATAGGTCAAACTTTATGCTGTTATACTCGGAGAACTATATCTAATAATAACAATATTACTTCGGAAACAACTATGCTGGATCCTGGACTCATAGAGCTAAGTAGTGATGGTAACTTGGCTGAATTTAAGGTAATTCCTAATACTCATGGGCCACTCACTGTGGACGCAATTACCGAACTACTGTCACTTCCCGAATTATGCCAACTTTTCCCACGGCAAAATGTTATCGATAAAGCGGTAATACAGGTTAATCAATTGATTGGCCAAGATGATGGTCAATATGAGCAGTTTTTCGAAATTGCCGAGCGCAGAGACGGTGAAATTACCCTGACCATTGCTGAAGATAACATGAGCGCAGAGATGAGTTTGTCAGCGCCATGGGGCGGAAAAACTGTCACCTTACCCGATATATTAAAAGCCCTAAAAGCCAATGGTATTGCCTTAGGGCTAAGCAAACTCAAGATTCAGTCACTACTCAAACAACTCGAAACTCTCGAGCCCGGCCAAACATCGAGTGACACTATCGCCCACGGAAAGCCCGCGATTAATGGTACAAATGCCTTTATTGATCGAAAAGTGCCCCTTGCTAGGGAGCGTCTATTGCAGCCTCAGGAGCGAGCTGATGGCACAGTTGACATGCGTAATCTGGGTGAAATCATTATGGTTAAACCCAATGATACTTTGATGGTAAAAATCCCAGCCACAGAAGGTGTGCAAGGCTATGACGTCAAAGGTAGCGTCCTACTTCCTGTGCCAGGCAAAGATATCAAGATGACCGCAGGCACTGGCACCGCGTTACTAGACAGTGACGCTAATACGCTTATCGCAACCGTATCAGGCCAACCCGTTGAAACTAAAACCGGTATGCAGGTTGATGACGTATTACAGATTAAAGATGTCGATGTGGGCTATGGCAATGTCGACTTTAAAGGCAGTATCTTAATTACTGGCGATGTCCACGAAGGCATGGTCGTTAAAACCACGGGTGATATTACTGTGATGGGCTTCGTCGACTCTGCCCACTTAATTGCCGATGGTGATATCACAGTCAGCAAAGGGGTTATTGGACGACAACTCAAAGACGACCAGCTTTCTACGACGCTGGAAGCAAAAGGTCAAATTTCAGCACAGTTTGTGCAATATTCAAACTTAAAGGCTGAAGGCGATATTTTGGTGACCAAGCAGTTACTACATAGCCATTCAGACACCAACACCACACTTACCGTCAGTGATGCTAATGGCCGCAGAGGGGACTTAGTGGGGGGTATCGCAAAAGCCGCTAAAGGCATTAAAGCGGTCATTATTGGTGCTACCGCTGGCACTAAAACCGATATTTACTGTGCCATGCACCACGGTGAGCTTAAAGAAACCATGAAACAGCTCGATCAAAGCGTCAAACTAATGGTCGTCGCTAAACTCAATATCGAAGCCAGTCTTAATAAATTGCCACCGAAATCTGAATGGCAAGATGATGAACTCATGGTTGAACAAGTCAAAGGCATGCTAGAAGAAAAACGCCGAATTAATACTGAGCGCAGCAGAGAAGAGCTTGAGTTTAATACCATTAAACAAGAGGTCGACGACTACTATCAACATTATCGTATTGAAGCCTGCAAACATATTTTTGCCAATGTTGAAATTCATATCGGCCCCGCTTTTAATCGTACTCAAAGAGAACATGGCCCCTGTATGGTATTTAATGAAGGGCAAGAAATAAGCTTTGATTACAGCAATCGTAAATAGCCGACACTCCTGTGTTTTCATAAAAAACGAGGCGTAACATTCAGTTACGCCTCTTTTATTTTCAGGTCATTTACAGGCATAATTCAGCCTAATATGACCCCACATACTCAAGAGATATTACGTGGAACTACTCCGGATAGACTGTTTAGGTAAAGAGCTGCGCCTAGAAGGCTCAATGGCAGGCTGGCAACAGCTCTATTGGGACAACCAACTTGTCTCGGTAAAGCAAGCATCAGCAAATAATGAAGGCTTAAAAAACCATGAATTTGAGCTAAAAGCACAAGCATCAAATACTGAAAACCCGCAGCAAGTTGATGCAGTCTCGACAATAAAAATCACCCTAGAGGTCGATCTACGCTGGCAACCTTTTCACATCGATTATCGGTTACTTAACGGCGATGAACTGCTCGAAGAAGGTCGTCGGGAGACAAAAGATATTGAGCGCCAAATACCAGTCCAGCCCGTCGAGGCACCACGTAAGTTCAGTCTTATAGGGCTCGCTTCATTAGGCTTTAAACTGTTAAAAAGCGCGAAAATAATCAAGGTGGTTTTAGCTGGTGCAAGCGTTGCCGCATACTCCTGGTTGTTTTCGTTTCAGTTTGCTCTAGCTCTGATTGCCTGTTTGGTGTTCCACGAATATGGGCACATCAGAGCAATGAAGTACTTTGGTATGAAAACCAAAGGGATCTATCTCATCCCATTTATGGGAGGACTCGCCCTCAGTGATGAAAAAATTAACACTCGCTGGCAGGATGTGGTGATCTCAATTATGGGCCCCACATTTGGACTGTTCATGTCTATCGCCGCGCTCGTTGCTTACTGGATCACTGGGAACGTGTTCTTTGCCGGGTTGGCGGCGTTCAACGCCCTACTCAACCTATTTAATTTACTGCCTATCCTTCCTTTAGATGGTGGCCACATTCTAAAAAGCATCAGCTTTTCCATGAACAGCGTACTGGGGTTGATCGCCTGTGTTGCTGGCGCGGCTATCGGCGTGTTTATTAGCTACACCTTAGGGCTAGCACTGCTGGGATTTTTACTGCTCATTGGTAGTTTGGAGATCGTATTTGAGTGGAAAACACGTCACCAAAGTCACCTGCTGCCGTTAGATAGGTATGGGCAGCTGTTTTCTGCGGTGTGGTATCTGCTGACGGTCGGCGCGCTAGTCGCTATCATTTGGTACTTTGCTGGCAGTGGTGACGATATGTTGGGCTTGCCGCTGAAGATTTTACAGAGCTAATACTGTCTTAACGAGGGGGGAATTACCTCCCTCTACTATTACGGTCAATAAGTAGTTTAAAATTTCAGGCATAAAAAAACCTGCTATATAAGCAGGTTTTATCTCTCAAAAAAGAGTATTTGATAATGGTACCGAAGGACGGACTTGAACCGTCACTCCCGAAGGAAACGGATTTTGAATACATCATGCTTATAATTATCCAACACTAATTCAACGTGTTATGATGCATTCTATTAATCATCATTCCACACTTCATTCCATATCAAGGAAATTTTAGAATTATGAAGATAGATAACATCATGGATAATTTACTCGAAAAAATGCTTGATGGTGACTTTAAAATCACTAAACACAATAAGATCCCCGATACCAAATTAGTTGTTATAGAACAAAATTCTAGCAAATGGTGGGTTCAAGTACCAACCCCACCAGAATTGGGCTTACCTCACAATAGAAAAAGACTATCAACAGGTATCAAAATAGAAGGTAAAAAGTCATTTTTAGAGGCTTGTAGATTTGGCTTGAGACTAATCTATAAAAACGAAATTCTAGAAACTGAGGGAATGCCACTTTTTGAGCTAAAACCTACTGTAAAAAGTATTGCTCTAAAAGTTATAGAAGAAATAAAAAACTTAAAAATAAAGAAAAAAACACATACAGATTATATTCGAGTTATCGAAAAAGAGATAATTCCACAACTAGGAAATTTGTATTTTAAGGATCTAGGCATAAGAGAACTTAAAGAGTTTTTTAATAATAAAAAAGCAAAATCATCAACTAGGATCACGATAACAAAAACAGCATTTGAAAAAATGTTTGATTACGCTATTGAAAATAAAATAATTCAACAAAGAGATAAGCCAGAATTAAATAAGATAAAAATAGAAAAAGAAGAATCAGAAGAAAAGGTAATTTTCAGAGAAAGCGATTTTGAACTAATTAATAGTAATATAAATAGTTTTATTGATGAATCACCAAAGGCTATTGTTAAGGAAACTAGAATATTATTTAAATTCTATATGAACTTCCTCAAAACAACAGGGATAAGGGCTGGAAAAGAAGCCACTGGTATAAAATGGAAGGACTTGTTTATATCGAAGTCAAACAAGGAAAGAATGGTAATATCAGTAAAAAAAGGGAAAATGGAAGAAAAAAAGAAATCGAGAGAGATAGCGATTGATAAAGAAACAATTGAAAATTTAATAAACTTATTAAGATTCAAAGTACCTTATAAAAATGAAATGTATGCAAAAGTATTAAGAAAAGATCATACCAAAAGTCCAATCATGGCAAGTGATTTGATGGTTGAGCACAAAGGGTTAATTGAATTTATAAAGGACTGCAAAATAGAAAATGAATATATATTTTCAAGGAAAGATAAAAAAATCCCAACTTATGAAAGCACCTTTGCACAATTCAAAAACTTTATTGATGATAGGTTTTCGGATGATAACTTAACCCTGTATTCATACAGACATTATTTTATTACTGATAGATTATTGAATAATGTTGAGATTTATAAACTCGCAAAATATTGCGGAAATTCAGTCGAAATGATTGAAAAACATTACTCGAAGGTCACTAGTAGACTAGCATCAGAGCATGTAATTAAAGATCTTAATTTAGATATATTTAAGATATAACGAATTATATAGATAGCAAAAAGGGGCTATAAAGCCCCTTCTAGATACTATTTTTAAGTTATTATAACTTAACCAGCTTTTACTAATTCAGCCGCAGAATCTTTGTATTTTTTCGGTAATTCGTCATACTTATAAATGGTGTCACCTGATTCACGATGCGAAGAGACAGATCGCCCTTTTACCCAAATTACTTGATCGTCAGAGATAACAAAACTTTGATTTTCAAGTTTGTTATTACGTGGTTTACGTGGTGCTGCTGTAGCTTGAGAAGGTGCAAAATCCTCGATACTAAGCCCTTGTTCACTCATCATTTTTAAAAGATCATCCGATGGTAATTTTAATGCGCTCATGCACTCAGTTAAATTTTCATGCGCTTTAATCGCGTCACCAACTTTTAAGCTTGAAAGAGCTTCTTTTAAAGCAGCTTTATTTAATAATACAGTTTTGAAATCAGCCATCTTTAAGCATCCTTTTTATAATTAATTTAAATTATTATAATGTAGTTTTAAAACCAAAACAATTTTTAATCTAAAAATGGAATTTCTTCTAAAGAATCAGGACTTAAATCTATATCATCACCTTTTTCCCAATCTTCTCTAGTATCTAAAGCTTCATCACTTTCTAAAAATTGAGCAAGTTGATCAGAATTATCTTCTTCAATATCATCAACAACAATACTAATATTATTATTGGCAATTGATTCTTCTAACGCTTTCATCGCAGCAATTTCAATTTTATTTAATTCTCTTTGTTTTTCTTCTTTTTTAAGCTCCTTCTTGTGTCTAGTTTGTTTTATTATATAGTTGTCTGCTTTTTCGTTATAAGACCAAGTTAATAAAAAACCACATTCAACCAAAGCATTAAGATAATCTTTAATATCTTTTTTAGATACATCATCATGTTTTTCGTAATTATGTGATTCTGATTCATCCTCAAAATTAAGATATGTTATTGAATGCCCTAATACCTGCTCTAAAGTAGACCTTTTAAATTCTGTTATAGTAAAACCATCTTTGTTTTTATAATCAATAGAATTCAGATAAAAATAAATCTTTTTAGCTCCGAATGTATGAATAGTTTTATATTCATCAAGAGTGAAAAAGGTTTCACGCTTTGAACGCTCAAGAAACTTAATTAAATTTTCTGGAAAAGAAATTTTATAAGTTGTTTTTGCAGAATTCCCTTTCGTGTAAACAATTTCATTTATTAGACCTGTGATTATTACTTCTTTTTCGTCTTTAATATCAAGTTGAAGAGTTACCCCTCTCAGTCTTAATAATGCGGTTTTAAAGGCGTGTCCAAGCTTGTCGTTTTTAAACTGTTTAATACTAAAAAATTGTTGAATCTCTTTTAATGAAACTTCAATTTGTAAATTAGAGTAAGATATTTTTTCATTTATAATTTTATTATTTAACTTTTGGAGCAAAAAACAATAAATCAAAAATTCTTTATCCATGTTTAAAAATTCTGAGTTTATAAGTATTCTACAAGTTCGATCTGACAACATTCTGTTTTTATCATTTAAAACATTGAGACACTTACTTTTATTATCAGAGCCTATTATATTATCATCATCACGCTTTTCATTATTATAATTAATAGCAACTGGTGCATACGCAGCAAATAGTAAATACCAGTTGATAAACAGAACATCGTCATTTAGATGAGTATTGCTAATTTTAGTTGGCTTATCCATTTGCTAACTCCCTTCTTTTGTCTTTGTCATAAAAAGAGTATTCAAATACACCAAGCTCTAAAATCTTTTGGTAAACAGAATTTACATTTTTAAAATTTCTTGATTCTGCGAAACCAAATTTTAAAATTGAATATTTTTGGTTTAATGAATCTATCACGTAGAACCAAAAAACATCATTCTCTTTGTACACTGTTGCTTTTTTAAAAAATGAGTCCCTGCTCATTTTCTTTAAATCTTTTTCTAATATTAAATTTATATTCGCCATTTTAATCTCTCCATAATATTAACTTAACAAAAATGTAAATCTTGTCAAGAATTTATTATAAAATTTAAAATTTATTAGATTAATTTAAATTTTATAAAGTTTTTTAAATCTCTATCATTTTACAAAGATAGTATTTTTAGTTGGAAATACAGTGAAATTATAAATTTTTATTATTAAAACAGTTATTTATTGGAGTTAATGCAATACAAAACATAAAAATGGTTCGGTCAGGTTGGGATTCGGATGCAGTCAGGTTGGATTTTGGGTGCGGTCAGGTTGAAGAATCTAGGTTTAGCCCAGACACAGCAAGCATATAGAGAAAAATAATACCCTTTAATACTCTTAATACCTAAAAGCTTTTTTCTGTGTTTGTTTTTACTGGAAAATCTTGATTTTGTTTGATTTGTTTTAAATTTCGATATATTTGATATGTAGAACTTAAAATAAGACCGAATTAGCCCGTTTTTAATATCTTCCCCCTATAAAATAAGAAAACGCCCCAGAAGGACGTTTAATACTACAAAGTAAGTTAACACTAAAAAGGCTAAATATTTAAAATTGGAGTTCACAATAGAAAAAGTTTAACTTAATTTAAAAATATCATAACTTTTTTTAAGATCAACACCTTTTATTAACTTCAATAATAATATATGGAATATCTTCACGTTTAAATTTTGAATTCAGATTAAGCCAAGTCGGTTTTTTGGGTAAAATATGGACTTTATTGCCCGAACCAGTAATAAATTTAGCTCCTGTTTTGTATGATTTGTCACTTGGAAATTCCCACCTCCCTATGCAATTGTAAGTGATTTCTAGAGGTCTGCCATTAATACCTATTGTTTCAGTTTTAGACCCAATTAAAAGACTTGCTTTTGAGTCAGGGTGAAGTGTTTCATCATAGAAAAAAGCCCCTCCATCAGTAGCTTGACAATTGAGTGTAAAAATCAAGCTTAAAACTATTATTATATTTTTATACATTTTTAAAATTCCTTTTTTATAGTGATGCTATCTCTTTTGCAGTGTTTAGTAGCATTTGGAGGGTGTTAGGCATATCAATTATTAAAGATGAGCTTATTAACATTATTATTATTTTTCCGTATGTAGTATTTGAAGTTCCTTCAGCAGCAGCTTTAAAGAGAAATATTGCCTTCACAAAATACACTAGGCCCACAAATTGCATAATTAAAAAAAAGTTATGCGCCTTTTTATTAAAAGTTTCTAAAGCTTTAGTTGTGCTTCTTTCTTCAATTAAATCTCGCATATCTTTAGTAATTTCAGAATTTGAAGCATCAAAACATTCAGCATCATGCTTGTTAATACTATTACCCGTTTCATTATTCATAAAACAATGCCCCGTACTTGAGCTATTAACAGTTACAACAGCCATGTTTATTGAGCTTTGAAGCCCAAACAATAGACTTGCACCAATCATTACAGCAAGAACAGAACCTAAGCTATTTCGCGGATCATTTGGATTTTTTGCATACAGAGTTAATTTTTTAATTCCATGCAAAAACAATACAATCCCTAGTGCTAAACCTACATAATACGTTAGCTCATAGCCGTATGTTGCAATTGCTTCAAAGCCAGTTAATTGTGTAGAAAAATCTTCTGTAACTTCCATTAGCACATACTATTTATTGTTTTAATAACAGTAGCTTTATCTTCATCTCTAACACTTGACCATTTAGCAATAACATGAGGTTTAGAGCTATACGAAGTGTCAAACTTTGTATCAATCCACTTACCATTACAAACTACTTTGAATGTGTAGCCCCACGTCCATGTACTTACACTGAATGTTTGAGCTTTTTTTAAGATTTCAGCTCTTGATTGAGGCGTTAAATAATCATAAAAGTAAGCTTCGTCAGCGACTATTTGTTTTGTGCAAAATATCATTAAGAAAGCACCCACAAATGCTAGTAAATGCCATTTATCCCATTTTAAGAAGTCATAAAACCAATTAATCATTCCTTTTGTTTTTTCCATTTTTAAATTCCTTTTTATTTTTGTTGTTATCCATAATTAAAACAATATGTCATTTTTGACATATTTCAAGTTCAAAAACTATTAGATAGAAATAGAGTATTATTTATTACCTTTTTTCTATTTCTTTTTTTCTTTCCATTTTTTGCCTTTAGGTTTTAAAAACTTAATTTCATATTTTTTAGTATCAAGATTGCACTTTACAAAACTAAACTTTTTACTCATATCACGAAGCAAAAACTGATGTTTCTCCTCGATTTCAGACACATTTTCAAATTCTAGAAATTTAAGAAACTCTAATTTTTTATAGATTTCTTGCCCTAGACTTTTTAAATTTCCTTTTAGCTCAAGTTGCTTTTTTATTGGCAGCAAATTATAAAAATCATCAATGTAATTTTTTATCTTGAAAAATAGTGCTTTAAGTTCCTCACAAGAGCGTTTTTCATTAATATAAAAAATTAAAGATTGTTGTTGCTTGGTAAAAGAATCACTAAATTTATTAGCTTCTTCAATCGTTGTTACAGCATAATTATCAGGCGTATGCAGCATTTCGTAGAAAAGTATTTGATGTTTTTTCATGACATATAAAAAATCGTTGTAAACGTCTTTATCAGTTGAATAATCGAATTGCTCACATAAGTTATCAAAAGCTTCATTAATTTCATCATGAGTCAATTCATGGACATTATTTTTCATTTTTCGCCATTCCTTTTGATAATCGGTATAGCTTTCTAATCTCGTTAGAAAATTCTTTATCGTCTTTTATTAACTCTAATAAATCTTCATCATGACAATTGGCAGTAAAATCATGTTCAGTTAACCTATGAAATAAATCATCAGCTTTATCTTCATCAGTACAATAATCTTCAATCAATTCTTGAATTTCGTTAAATACTTTTTCAAATTTCAATTCCATTTTTAAATCTCCTTTTTATGTTTCCTTACTTTTAATTTACGACACATTAAAAAGAAAACAATAGCTACTAAATAAAACCATTTAGCTTTTGATTTTTTTATTATTTTTAATACAGTTGAAAATATAGGAACTAAAACCTTTAAATTCTCCTCGCAGGCTTGGTTAATTTGTTTTAGCTCTACCGAGGGTTTAAATCGTTTCCTATATTTTTATATTTTAATTAACAAGGATTGTTAAAAATGGAAGACAACAGATCACAACTACAAAAAGATAATGATGCTAAAAGGCATGAGGACAAATTAAAGCAACTTGCGAAACAATCACAAAGAAGATTAGACGCACAAAAGCGAGCAGCACAGCAAGAAGAAAATCAATTAAAAGCACTTAATGAAAATTTTGAAAATGAGCTAAAAAAAGCTGCTAAAGATGTTGATGCGTCAAAATACAAGACTAAATCAGCAAGACAATTGATAAACAATTTTAAGCACCGTCAGCCGATAGATAAAGCTTTTAATAATGCTGTTAAAGGTATGTTTGCTAAAAAAGGTATTACCCCAAAAAAGTCTATTACAGCCCGTTTCATGGATATTAAATACAATGCAAAATCAAGCGGTAAAAACTCCTTTGGTACAGCATTCAAGAGCAGTTTAAACCATAGTATTAGACGAGAAAAAGCCAATTCTCAGGAGTGGTGGGACGATTGCCAAGATCTTAATATGTTTTATTATGATGGTAAATATTATAACAATTCAGAGTTTGAACAAATCAGGGAAGAAGTGTATCAAACCCTTACCACCTCTAAAGATGAAGATATTAATAATACTTCTGACGCTGAAAACAAAGAAGCTGTAAAAAAATATAGTAAATTAAGAAATTCTTATAAATCTAAGCTTTTGAAGCTGATACCAGAGCACGAAGAATTTAATGAAATAATCAAGCAGTTGGAAATTAAGGATAATAAATTATTCTATAGTTTCACCCCATCTATACAAGAGCTAACAGAAAAGGCGAAATTAATACTTTTCAAAGAGCTAGATAGTATTGATATGCCTGATAAGCGTAGGGAGTCTAAAAAAGCACTTTTAGACAGTTTTATAAGTCATCGTGATTCACATATAGAAGCACTAACACAAGCTGATGATAGAGTTTTACAATCGACTAGAACAACGCTTTATGTTGAAAACAATCTAAAAATCCCACATTCCAATCAGTTTGTCGATTTAGACCAGAAGCAATATATAGATTGTATTAGGTCATTTTACAAAAAGAACTTTCCAGACAATAACCTAAAGCTTTGTTGTCTACATTTTGATGAGTCTAAGATCAACCCAATGGTAAACGGCACTTACCAGAAAGAACTTAACACAGGCCACAATTTACACACAATAATTGATGCTCAGTGTAACAAAACAGGTAAATACAATTACCGCGAAAAGCTGATCGAGTTTGCCAGGAAAAACCAATCGGCACTTAATGAAAAGTACGGCTTAAACTTTAACATTCCAGAAGATACTAATGAATTGACAGATAAAGAATTTATTGAAGTAGGACAAATTTTTCAAATGAAATATGCCCTTCATTTGCAAGTAAACCTTTTCAAAACTAAGTATATGTTTAACTTTGTCGATGAAAAAAACAGACAAAAGCACAACTATATAAGATCCATGCTAGAACAGCATTTACCGCTAGAACTTAGGGATTTTAACAGGCAATCAATGCTACTTAATACAGAAAATGAATTAAAAGAGAACATCAACACTCTTGATCATGATATCCAAAATAGAAAAGACAATATCACTCAGTTAGATTCTAGTGTTGAGGAAAAACAAAAGGAAGATAAAAAACTTGATAAATCTATTGAATCTAAAGGCGAACAGAAAAAAGAACTTTCTTCTGAAATTTTCGGAATGTTAGGAAAAAAAGATCAACTTAGTACAGACATTGAAAATCTAGAAAATAAGGCTTTAGAACAAGCTTTAACAAAAGTTGACGCTTGGATGAAGAAAATCAAAAACGGTAAAAATTCAGACGGTTTTACAGCACTTTCAGCAAGCGCAGCAGTTAAAGCAATTGATAAACTTGCAGAGACACAACCAGAAATTGCTGAACAAGTAACTAAAACAGCGGTTACTTTTGAAGAGAAGCAAGAAAAGGCGATTGAAGAACACCTTAAAATCTCAAACAAAGTTAAATCTAACATTGATTATAATTCTGATGATTTAAAACAAATCGAAGAAAATCAAAAGCTTTGTATTCACAATAAAGATCCGCAAAAGTGTAGAACATGTTCAGCTAAAGGCGGCACAGGCTCAAAATTCAAAATATAACAACTATCAGTTGTTACTCACCATTTTTAATTCTAATGCTTAATCTATTTTTATTATTATATAAAACACTTAAAGATTAAGCATCATTATATTTTTTAAACTTTAAAATCAATTTAAATTAATTATTTAACTTTAAATTAATAACAACTGGAAGTTGACATTAAAATTTTAACAGTTATTGTTTAAATAGAACAAACAAGGATAGAAAGGTGAATATAAAAAACATACATACTATTTTAAATATAATAATAGATTTTAAATTAACTACTACAGAGATAAGTATATTTCAAGATGCTTTATTATTAAGTCAATCAAGAAATGATTTTTCTTTGAATCGCCACCATTTAAGATTCAAATCAGGCGAAGTAACACAACAAGCTATTTCTAAATCAATATCTAATCTTGAGAAAAAAGGGTTATTGATACAAATCGGCAAGCATGGAAACCAGATCCAACACAAGCTTTGTGAGGGGGTTTTCAATGTCCAATAATCTGATAGAACAATTCAACTTTGAACATTTATGTAGAGTAGTTCAACACAAGAACGGTAAACAGTATTGTCATACTAAAGGTATTATTTACAGTGATTTACATAACAAGTTCAAAGAATTATCACAAACTGTAATTGATAATACTAATTATCATATTGTTTTTAACAACGAATATTATTTAAGTGATATTACTAGTTTTCTAACAGTTTACATTAATGATTCAAATAGAAATATTGATCTTGCTATCTCTATCAGCACACTTCAAAACATTAAGTATTTAGACGCAATTCTTGAGCAATTTAACGCTAAAGATTCTATTGAAGTATATGAGCTATTCAGTGATTTTTTTGATTCTAATAATAATGAAAACGGGCGTGATTTAATCATCCACGCACTCACAGAACAGTATTTATTATTAGATTCAGAAGAAGTGCAAGATACACTTGAGAGCTTTATTTCTAGCTTCTTAAACTCAAATTACTTACAGAAAATAAAATCATTCTTTATTGAAAATTATAATATTCAGGATTTTACAGACGAATCACTAACAGACTGTTTGTTATCATGTTTTGAAGATAATTATTCTTTTGAAAAGGAAATGATTAACTTTTCAGATTCACATGATTTTAGTGAAGTAGAACAAGAAATATCAGAACTTAGTTCAGAGCTTAAACAAGGTAGTCTAACCAACAGAAACAAACTAAAAAAAGGATTTTAAAAATGAGAATTTACAAACAACCAATTTCAAAAAATATTGACGCCATTTGTCATATAACGAAAAAAAATACCAATATAAATATAATTTATCACGTTTCAATTAATGAAGTTACAACAGTGATTTGTGACGAGCTAGAAATTGAAATCAATATGACTGATAAAGATAGTCACGAAGTAGATCACTATATGATCATTGGTAAAAACAAAGGTGAATTTGTACTTTATTCAAAAACTGACAACGCTTTTTTAGACGAAGAAGCATTTAAAAAATTAAGAATCAATATCAAAACAAAAAAATAACATAGGATAAAAAGCAAAATGAAAAATTTAATATCAGATCTAAATGATCATTTGGAATCAATAACAAGTAGCAACAGCAGTTACAGAAACAGAATATTTTCAACATTACAATGCTTAAAAATGGAGCAACCAACATTGCATGAAAATTTTGAAGAGTTACAAGAATTCTGGGAAATTCTTACAGACATGTCGCATTTAATACAACCGCACAATCTCAAATTATTTTCCGCTATAAATCAGGTGCTTCATAACGAAAAAATTAATATGGAAATAGAAAAAATAGCAAAAGGATAAAATAAAAATGACTAAGCTAACGCACTACGCTTGTTTACTCAAAATTTCAAACAAAACAAGTTTATTCAAAATTTTCGAGTTCCATTTTAAAAATAAAAAATATTAGTCCAGCTTTTGCTGGATTATTAGATCAGAAACGCTATAGAAAGCTCTACAACAGACTATCAACCTTTTTTAATGCAATCATATCAAACCCTTTTATCTGGTTGTATTAGCTCTTGTTGCCCTTCGGCAGAGCTTTAAAAGATTATCAATAAATAATTATTTAATTTTAAATACATATTGATTTATATGTAACTTTTGATATATTTATAGATACGAATTAAAAAGGAGTTAAAATTGTTAAATCAAGAAGAAAAAACACAAAAATTAATCAATGGTGCAAGCTTGATGTTAAAAGCTTTATGTCACTCAAGAGATAAAGAAACAAAAATATCAAGATCAGATTTATTAGTATTGGAATTATTAGTTTATTATCCAATGTATTCAAATTTAAGCTTTACCGAATTCACTATAAACCAATCAGAGTTTATAGAATGTTATAAAAATGAATATAAAACAGAAATTAACCAAGGAAATCTATCAAGATCATTAGGTAGGTTATTAAAACATAGCGTTTTAACTAAAACAGACGATAATAAATATTATATAAGTTTGTTTAAACAGTTTTCAAAAAAGTAAGATCTAAATAAACGATCAATTTCAATATAAAATAAGATCTAAAACAGATCTTTATTTTTTATGATCACCTCAAATTCTCCAAAATTAATTGGATTATAAACACCTCTAAAAAGCCCTACAACAAGCCATTTTTGACTAGGGCTTTAACTGATTCAACTATAGATTAATATAGCTTTAAATCAGCCTTGAAGCCGTCATACATTACAAGAAACTTTTCTTGCTCCGTATCCCATTGCAGTGCTACATGGTCAAGCTTCGAATCTCCAAAGTAAACAGTACGTGAACCGCTATCTTCCGCACCCTCAACTTTTGTGGGTGTGCAATTCTGATTCATAAACACTTGTGCGTATTTCCCCATGTCCTGCTTGTGCATATTCTCACGATTACGAATAGGATCAGCATAGGCGTATTGCTCTGCTTCTTTCCAATTCATACTAGTAACAGCCTTACAATAATTTTTAGCAATATCTTCTACAGAATCAGAACCACACGCAGTTAATAAAGCGGTTAGTGGTAAAGCTAATAATAATTTTTTCATCTTTTAAATTTCCTTTTAAAGTTAATTATCTTCTACACTTTAAATATATCAAATTTGATATAAAAAGCAATACAAATTTAAACAATAAAATAAAATAAATCAATATATTTTTTAATAATATAAACGATCAAAAACAATCACTTTAAACGATCAAAACAACATAAAAAGATCAATAATTTTATTATTATATAATTATTAAAATAATTCACATTTGTTTTTAATTTACTATTGACTCATATAACAAAAAGGTTATATTGATAGATACGACAAGATTGTTATACACAATTAAAAGGAAATAAAAATTATGAACAAAGAAAAAACAACAAAAGACAATGCCTTTCTAGCATTAAATACACTGGTTAATTCAAACATAACTAAATTTGAAATGAAGTTATTACATAAATTGCTAGATATTGAAACGAATCAAGAAAGAAATGGTGTAACTCAAAAAGATTTTTTAGAACACTATAATGATTTTTATTACAACGAAATAGAACATTTAAATGAAGCCATTAAACAATCTCAACTTTCAAGATCGCTTAAAAGTTTGGAAAATCAAAATTTTATTATTATTAAAAAATCAGAAAGCAATCAATTAATAATAACTTCTAATACTGAAATGTTTAGATTTATATCTTAATTAAGCACATAAACAAGCTGTACGAGCCTGTAATAAGTGCAAAGGGTGAAGTTAACCCATTGTATTAGATACTGCCTTTAAAGCTCTTAAAAAGAACCAGAGTAAGAATAAGGGATTTCTTCTATTAAATAATAGACTTAACGTACCATCAATAGCTTACATGTCACTTTTCCACTCCCTCAGAGCAATTTTCCTTTCATTACATTCATTACCTATGTAACATAGCGAACATCTGAAACATATGTATATTTAAGGAAACCTAGTGGCTAAGGGCGATTCAGGAAGAATTGTATTGGAAGTTGATCCAAGATTAAAAAAGCAGCTTTACTCTATTCTTGCACTTGAGCAAAAAACGCTCAAAGATTGGTTTATCCAGCAGGCAGAACAGCATGTCAAAAGCAAAAAAAATGACCTAATAAAAAGCATAGAGCAAGAATAAGATGAAGTTTAAGGCAGATCAAACAACCCAGAAATTGAGAGGTGGTTATTATACCCCCCAAAATTTGGCAGATTATGTTACACAGTGGGTACTCAGCAATAAACCTACTTCAATCCTAGAGCCTAGCTGTGGTGATGGGACATTCATTCAAGCTCTGTACAACAACAACTGTGATTCCAATATTGCTATTAATGCATTTGAATTATTTGATTCAGAAGCTGATAAAAGCCGTAAAAAATGTCAAAACTTCAACTTTTCTAACTCAGAAGTCATTGAAGGTGACTTTCTAGTCTGGGCAAATAATGCAATTAAGAAAGATAGTGAACTATTTGATGCAGTCATAGGAAACCCTCCTTTTATTCGGTATCAGTTCCTCGAATCAGAATTTCAAGAACAAGCTGAGCTTGTATTTAAACAACTTAACCTTAAGTTCACCAAACACACTAATGCTTGGGTTCCATTTATTTTATCATCAATCAAGATGTTAAAATCTGGAGGCAGGTTTGGGATGGTAATTCCATCTGAAATTATTCATGTAATGCATGCTCAGTCATTAAGAACATATTTGGGTGAACAGTGCTCTAAACTCGTAATTATTGATCCTCAAGAAATTTGGTTTGAAGATACATTACAAGGCGCAGTGATACTACTTGCTGAGAAAAAGATAAATCCAGAAGAAATGTCTCAAGGTGTTGGAATCACACGCGTAAAAGGTTTTGAATTCTTAAAACAAGATCCAGAAGAGTTATTTAATTCAACCATTGGAATCAATGGTGAGACAGTTTCAGGGAAGTGGACAAAAGCTCTATTAGAACCTCAAGAGCTAGAGCTAATCGACAGAATTAAAAGCCATCAAAGTGTATTTAAATTTACTGATGTTGCAGATGTTGATGTTGGTATTGTCACGGGTGCGAATAAATTCTTTTTAGTAGAAAAGTCAGTTGTTGATGAGTTTAAACTACATAACTATGCTCATCCAATGTTCGGAAAGAGTCAGCATTGCAAAGGTATAATCTATGATGACACTCAACACAAGGAAAATGAGGAAAATGGTTTACCAACGAATTTCTTATATATCGAAGATCAGTTTGATGAATTACCTAAGAATGTCCAAGATTATATAAAAACAGGTGAAGATGAGGGTTTGCATACAAGGTACAAATGCCGAATTCGCAAGCCGTGGTATAAAGTGCCTTCTGTTTATAGCAGAAGTTTAGGCATGCTAAAAAGGTCACATGATACACCAAGATTGATTTTTAATGAGACAGAAGCTTTTACAACAGATACAGCTTACAGAATAACTTCTCATGATACTGATGCATCTAAATTTGCCTGCTGCTTTTTAAACCCTCTTACCGCGATCTTTGCAGAGTTAGAGGGACGATATTATGGTGGTGGAGTTTTAGAGTTAGTACCTTCTGAAATAGAAAAATTATATATTCCTATTCCTGACAATATTGAATTTGATATTCACAATATTAACGAAAGTATCAAATCTGGTTCTATAGTCGATGTTTTGAGAACTCAAGGACACCATATTCTAGGTTCATTAGGATTTACTACTGACGATTCAGATCAACTCTTGGAGATTTGGCATAAATTGAAGTCTCGAAGACAACGTAAAGACCATTAAAATCAACATTTCAAATTTCTCAGCATTTTTTAATACTTCCTTTTTGAAAGATTAAATTATGCTGAGAAAATGTAATTACAATATTAAATTTTAATCATTTTCCTTGTTGTATATTTCAGCAATTGAAGGAATTTTGTCATCTAGATCACCTAAATCAAATAACTCGATTAGCTTTTCTTTCATTGTTAATTTTAACCTATCAAACTTTCGTTTAAGAGGTATTGCAGCTCTAGCATTTCCAGCATTTTTTTCATACTTACCAAATGTTTGATTTAACTCTTGTTGTAAGTTAGATATATCATCATGTAGTTTTTTCGAATCAGCATTATCAAAGTCGATAGTTACAATAGGCATTCGTTTTAAAACTTTTGTACCTCTAGCAACAAAACCACCTCTGAATATTTCTCCGTAAATTGAAGCGAACCATTCTAAATATTTTGATGATAACAATGCTTGAATATAAAAAATTGAATATTTGCAATTAGAAGGAACATTTACAGGACAATAGCCAGCAGTACCGCCAGAAGATATAAAAGTACTCTTTGTATCAACTGAGTATTTATATCCATTAGATAAAACGCCAACAACTAGTTTCATTGGCACATCACAATTTTCTAAACTTTGACTTCTCCCATACCTATACCACTCATTTGCAGTTGCTGGTTCAGGCTTTATATCCCTTTTATCATTATCTAATTTATCTCTAATAATATTTAAGAAACTAAATAAGTAAGGATAATTGTTCTTAAGTTCGTCATACTCAACAAGAACAACCTTCCCTTCTACTTTACGGTATGGATAGATCACAAATGCATTAGGGATTAGGTTCCGATAGGTATATAAACTATCTGCACCTCTTCCAGTTTGAAAATATGGTCGAGTTAGTTCTTTTTCTACTTGATAACCTACATCTTTATATTCAAAGAAAATGTATTGGTCATTTTCATCTGTAGGTTTATGGATATATACAGTGTTAGCACTCGTCTGAATCCCATTTTCAATGGTCTTTTCACCCAAAACATCTAATAAAGAATCAGTTTTTTCTGTCAAAATATTAAGAATATCTTGTGTATCCTTTTCCAAGATCCAAGTATCCGAGGTTAATGTTTTTGTCTCAACTACACCTAAATTAAAGTCATTTTCAGACCTAACTTTCCAATCATCTAAATCTTTAACTTCAACAAAAGAAAACTCATTTAGTTCTGCTTTTTTAGCAATGAGTAGGCATGTATACGTTGTTTTATTCTTAAATACTTGATTTGCTCCAAATGAAACAATTTCGGACACAAGTTTATTTTTAGATAAATATTCTCTTAATTTTTTACCTGCACCCACTTTCATAAACTTGGATGGAAGAATATAACCAAAGTAACCATTGTCATTGAGTAAGTTAATAGCCCTTTCTACAAACAGAAAGTATTTATCGTATTGCTTATAAGCTGAGCTATATGTCTTGTTATATATAACAAGTTCTTTAGGTGTAATTTGCTTAATACTTTCTGTTGCTAAATATGGAGGATTTCCAACAACAACATCAAACCTTAATTCATTAAAATCAAAAGGGTTTATTTCTTCCAAATGCTCTTTTTTTACTAAGTGACTTTCAATTAAGCTATTACCATAAAAGAGGTTATTCTCTAGTTTAGGTAATGCTGGAATTGAAATTGTGTTGTTATCCTCACCTTCTAAAAGCTTAAGGAGAAGACCAAACTCAGACGCTTTCACAGCATTTAAATCTTTATCAATACCATAAATACAAGAAACTAATATTTCCTGCTTTATTTCATATTTTAATTTAAACGTGCAATGTGTAATCGGTTGAAGTTTTGAACGATCATTTTCAATGTAATAATCTACTAAAATATCTTGAATTATTTGGAAAAGCTCAAGTAAGAAAGCACCTGAACCACAAGCTATATCAGCAAATTTTGATGATAAAATTTCTCTGTCGGTTTTACCTTTACAGTATTCAACAACCGTTTTTCGCAATATATCTTTAATAATATGCGTTGGCGTTGTAACAATATCTCTATCTACATTTTCAGCTTTAGGAATGATCTTAATTTCGCCATCAACATAAGATATTTTTTCACCTAAAAATATCTCATAAATACTTCCTAAAATATCAGACGAAAAAACAGAAAAAGAATAAGTGCTTTCAGGGTAATAAAGCTGCTTGATGATAGTCCAAATATATGAGTTTTTATCACTGATAAATTCATTAATATATTCAAGAGAAAATAAACCTGAATTATACTTTCGATCTGAATCATTTAATTTTGTAATTAATGATGAATAATCTTGCTGCTCAGCAAATGAAAATAAGGTTTCATACTCTTCCAAATCTCGGTCTTCGCACACCCTAAGAAATACGATGCTATTAATATATAATTGAGTTAAATCATTCAATTCTAAGTCAGAAATATCAGGCTTAATTTCTACGAAATTATGAGCCAGATTTAAACGCCAGTCATTTATCTGTTCAAGGAAAAGAGTATCAACACTAAAACGGTTAATTTTATTTTCTATTGAAGCCCATTCTTTATCAAACTCACCGTTATAGACATTTTCACGGCTTAGCAGATGATAGATTTCATCTAGTTTTTCGGCATATTCAGTGTAGTGATAAATCTTTATTCTGGAATGCTGAACAGGATCACTTTCATCAATTTTTGCTGAACAATCATAAATTGCTAAATATTCAAAATTAGATAAAACGGAAATTTTTAGTTTTGCGGTAAAGCCATATCTTCTAACTTGTTTTGCTGGTGACGGATCAGTACTTACATCAACACTAGGCTTTTTAGCTTCTAAGAAAAACTTACGCTCAGAAAACAACCTAAATGTATAATCAGGTTTCTTTGTATTAGCTCCTTTTTTGGCTTTTAGTCCTTCTTCAACAAGTACTTCACGCTCGTTTGTAGGTTTACCATTAGCGTTAGTTATATCCCAACCTAGAATGGTAAATAAAGGGTCTAAAAAATCAGTCCTTAGCTGTGTTTCGTTATATTTAGCAGAGCGATAGACATCTATATCATCCTCGTACTTCTTAACTAGTCCATTTATGTCCATCTTTTTCCTAAAATTTTCTCAAGCATATTGAAATGATATCTGAAGATAGACTATCCTGGATAGTTATTTATTCACTTAAATGACCCACATATTAAAAAACTTCTTTCGCTTTTTAGAGAGTTTTAGTCAGTTTATACGAAGCATTAAAATAGTGCGTTTTCGGAGCTATAACCTTGAAATAATTATTAGCCACGAATGTTCAGAAGCATCAAAATTTAGGCAAAAAAAAAGCCAATCCGTAGATTGACTAATTTATTTTTAAAAAAATGGTACCAGTGGTCGGACTCGACATTTATGTTCAGTTAAGAGCGTTAATTCTTAACCCGTTGAATTTAATCAACTGCTTATACTTTAATATAAGATCGGACTATATCATCACCCTATAAATAGGGGCTGTGCGCTTCGGATCACTTGATCCTACTCCCGTTAAGGATAGTCTCTGCACTTTCCTAAAATAAACGACATTTTAGGCTTAGCTCAGGATTACCATATTTATAAATAAACTTAGGCTTCCCCTGAATTCACACAATTTTTCCCAATACATTACTGTATTTTGCAGCTATGGTATTAACCGACACTTCCGAAGAAAATGGATTTTGACATATAAATCAATAACTTTCATTACTGTATGGACTATATCATCACCCTAAAATATCTAGGGGCTGGACGCTGTTTCACAAAGCTATTAACACTTTGCTAATTCCTGTTATTAAGCTATATCGCTATCGCTCAGGTAGTCTCTGAACCTTCCTACTCTGTAGGCTTGGCTGCTGATTGGCATTATCAAAAAAATGATAAGAAGCTTTCCAGCAATTCATCCAGTTATTCAATGTCAATTACTCGACAAGGGGACGCAAATTCATCCATCGTGTATACCAATTTCACCACACTGGCACATATTTTTTAAAACATTTAAGTGTAAAAATTGCTTCTCACACTTGGCATAGATTTTATACTTATCTACAAAGTTTTTAAAGACTTATGAAGTTTAAATTTCAAAAATCTTCATTCCACTTCATTCCAGATTACTTCAAAGCCTTTACAGGCTTGAAAGCCAATGAAATCAACACTTGAGACACAAAAACATACCAAACAGGTTGCATTTTGAATCCGTCGTGTCTACCAATTCCACCACTCCGGCATTATCAAATAGACTGTACTAAGCGATTTCCCCTTAGTAAGTGAACGGAATTATACCTTCGCTTTTTCTAATGGCAAGCCTTTTGAGCCTCATACTTTATCGAATGCACAAAATTCCGTCTAACGGCTAGATTAGGTGCTTTAGTGCATACCCAGTGCAGCGCAATTCGATAGATCGCTCACAAATTTAACCCTCAATCACCACAAATTTTTCAATTTGGTAGCAATTTTTGATCGAGATCAGCATCTGTCATATTGAATCGCGCTAATTTAGCCATGACATCTTTATAAACATCTGCGAAAGAGGACTTCTCAAATGGCATTTTGGTTAGATTTAATGTTCGGTAACCCCATTGGTTTAATGTCGATGATCGTCATCTTCACTACCATTGGCATAATGTCGTACCTAATGTGGTTGTTTATCTCGAAGTCAAAACCAGAATAGATAGGGCCTGTAGGCTCAGTGTTAATTCACTTTTCTAATGCAAATGGGGGCCTGATGCCCCCACTTTTTTTGCCTATTTTTTGTCAATCAGGCTGCATGTTTACGCGTGGTGACCAATGAGTGGACAAAGTGCGGCCTTGCTTTAATCAGTAACTGCATCTGCTCCTGGTTAGGCTCTCCTGGGGGCAACCTCAATACCTGACGATTAAGATAACTTCTGGCAATCATCGATATTTTATAATCGGCAGTCGGTCCTTGAATAGCATAATGCTTCTTGTTACCAAGGTACTCCAAAATATTTGTTTCCAACAGACTCTTCACCGCTGACTCGTTCTCAGGCAAGGTCAAAATTGTTTCGCCCTGCAGAAAGAATTCACGTAGTAACGCTCGCTCTGTTGGGTCCAGCAACCTCACCTTGCGCTCAATAATCTCAACTGTTCGCTTACTCTTTAAGTAATGAATCGCTTCATCAAGAAAGTAGTTAGCCACCTGCATAAGTAGATAAGCTGCGCCAATAATCAGCCCTAAACCGATAAAGTGAGCATTCTGGGTCACCACGGGCTCTAAATTCAATCCAATGATGAGTGCCTTTGGCGCAAATAACAGTGCCCCGCTGACAATCGTCAGCCAAAGCATCAAATTGAATATTATTTGCTTAGGCGTCACCTGTTTAAACCAAGCTACATTCAACTTTTCCATTTTATACCCTAGTGTCAAAAAACCTGCAGTACTTAGGCAACCTGCAAGTCTAATGCCAATGCGGAAGGCAAGATAATGACTTAACAAACATCAATTTGGGAGAAATATTTTTAATTAGAGTAAGCAGAAAATCAGATCAGGGCTATGCTTTAAATTATGTCAAATCCCTCTGTAGACAAAATGTTGCTGTCTATAAACCCTTTAGGAAAGCGAAGCCAGTAAATGCAGAAGATCACTAGCCAACTGCTTAAAAGTCCGATTGGTCGCAAACTGACTCTATCAATCATACTTTTCAGTTCATTAATTACTTTGCTAACAACGGGTTTCCAGCTCATCAATGACTACCGTAGTGATGTTAATCGAATCTCGCGCCAATTCGAGAGTATCGAGAAAGTTAACTTAGACGTGTTGGCTGCCAGTATTTGGGTTATTGACGAACGTCTGATCAATACCCAAATTGATGGACTTATTCAGCTTCCTGACATTACCTATATCGCAATTAATGATGACAGCGGCCAGGAGTGGCAGGCGGGTATGCCACAACCGGAAAACACCATCGAAAAATCATTTCAACTGACCTATCAGTCAGGCAGTGAAGATATTAATGTCGGTACACTAGTGGTACAAGCCGATCTAAAAGTGGTCTACGAAAAACTGCTCGACCGTGCAATTGTGATCTTACTTTCTAATGCTATCAAAACCTTTATTGTTGCAGGTTTTATTCTCTTCTTAGTCTGGTTTTTGGTCACTAGGCACCTACACAAACTTAGCTCCTATAGCCAAAACATCAATTTGGACGGCGAATTTGAACCCTTAGTCTTTGTCAAAAACAGCCACAAAAATGATGAGTTTTGGTTAGTGGCGGATGCCATTAACCAGATGCAGCAGCAACTGCGAAGCTCTTTCGACGACATCAAGCGTTCTAAACAAGATCTACAAGAAGCCCTTGCTGATAGAGAACGCTTATTGGAACTCGAACGTAGTTATAAAGATGAATTAGCAAGACAGGTCAAAGAACGTACCCAAGAGTTAGAACAGTCACTCTTGGTATTAAAACGCGCCCAAGAAGTGCTCGTGGAGCAAGAAAAAATGGCCGCCTTGGGTGGGTTGGTCTCGGGCGTGGCGCACGAAATTAATACCCCAATTGGTATCTGCCTCACCGCGGCAAGTAGCCAGCTCATTCATATTCAAGAGCTAATCACCCTCATCCATAGTGAAAATGCCACCCTCGAAGAGATAAACAGCATATTAGAAGAGTATCAGGAGAGCTGTGAACTGATCATTAGCAATATTACCCGCGCCAGTAGTTTGATTCAAAAGTTCAAAACCATCGCTGCCGAGCAGAGTTTAGAGGAAAAACGCAGTGTTAATTTAAAGCAGGGCTTAGTCGAGCACCATGAATCAATGAAGTTCCTCTATGGTGAACGATTGGTCGATGTGGATTATCACCTCGATCCCACCTTAACCATTCGGACGAATTTAAGTTTATTCAAACAAATAATTACTAATTTATTATCGAACGCTTATGCTCATGCGTTTAACGATCGGGAAAACGGTAAGCTGCGGATAGATGCTCAAGTGGACAATGACACAGTGACCATTAAAATCCAAGATAATGGCGAAGGGATCAGCGATGAAGCCTCACCCCATATCTTCGAGCCCTTCTACACCACAACTCGCTCTCAAGGCGGAACTGGCCTTGGTTTATCTGCCGCCTTCAATGCTGCAACCCTACTCCAAGGCAAAATACGCTATGAAAAAGAGTGTGAATTGGGCGGCGCCTGCTTTGTTATCTCTTTCCCCGCAGAAGTGCTAGCACCAACACAAGCAGACTTAGGTTTCATGACCAAGTCATCATTCAGTTAACCTCTACTTAGGGTATTACTCAATAATGACCAAACCGCGTTACTCTTATCCAATTCTGCATGGCAAATAATGAGTAATGCTGAGCTAAGCATCCCCCAAACCGTATTAGTCTGACTCTTGGTAGCGCTTCGCTGTTAGCAGCGCAATTTCAATAATTACTTCAGTGGACTTTATCATGGACTCTAAGCAGATAAATTCGTGCTTACCATGAAAGTTATGCCCACCAGTAAACAGGTTTGGGCAAGGTAAGCCCATGTAAGACAGACGACTGCCATCAGTTGCACCGCGAATCGGCTCAATAACTGGCTGTACATTGCGGTTTTGCATCGCCTGTTTAGCAATATCGATAATATGTTGATGACCATGAAACTGATCACGCATATTAAAATAGCTATCGGTTATCTCTACCGACAATTCACCACCTAGCAGATCGGCATTACAGCGCTCTACTCGTTCAGTTAACCAACGTTTTCGCTGCTCAAACAGATCGATATCGAAATCACGGATTATATAGGTCAGTTGCGCTTGCTCTGTCACGCCATGCATATCAATCAGATGGAAAAAACCGTCATAGCCCAGGCTATTCTCTGGTGTATCTCCCAGTGGCATCTTTGCGTGAAAACGTGCAGCCATACTCTGTGCGTTGATCATCACACCAAAAGCGGTGCCAGGATGACAGTTATTACCTTTCGCTGTGACTACCGCCGTTGCGCCATTGAAGTTTTCAAACTCTAAGCTACCAATACCGCCACCATCAACCGTATAAGCCCACTCAGCCCCAAAACCCGCAACATCAAAACCGTCCGCACCTCGGCCAATCTCCTCATCAGGGGTAAAACAGAGACGAATCTCGCCATGCTGCGACGCGGGGTCCTCAAGTAAGCTTGCCAATGCGGTCACAATCTCAGCAATGCCAGCCTTATCATCACCGCCTAACAAACTGGTGCCGTCTGTGGTGATAAGCGTCTGACCAACGTAGTTATTTAGCACAGGAAACTCAGTGACATTCAGCTTTTCACTGGCATTCAGGCGGATATCAGTACCAGCATAATTTTCAATAATCTGAGGGTTAACATGCGCGCCATTAAAATCAGGAGCAGTATCGAGATGAGCAATAAAACCAATAACAGGCACACCAGCAACCGTAGCGGGGACAGTTGCAGTCAGGTATCCGTTTTCAGTTAAGTTGACCTCACTGAAACCCAACTTGATCAACTCTTGCTTCAACTGATCGGCCAGTGCCATTTGCCCAAATGTGCTAGGACATTGTTGTTGCTTGGGATCTGATTGAGTATCGAACTGAATGTAACGTAAAAATCGATTTAAGATGGCCTGTTTCATATCATAATATCCGCAGAAAAAGTCGACCGAGGATAACAAGCTCATCCACATCGACTTTAGACCTACATCAATTTTTTACAATATAAGCGTGATAAATCCCGTCACATTTTATGGCAGAAATAATGCCTACTAGGCTTTAGCAGCCAATTTAGTTAATACTCGACTGGCGGCCACAAAACCAAACGTGCCGGTAACCACGGTCACCGCACCAAAACCAGACGCACAATCCATACGCATACTGCCATCGGCACTCGCCTTGGTACTACACACTGAACCGTCACCTTGCGGATACACTAACTGCTCAGTCGAAAAGACTGCTTCAATACTAAAGCGACGCTGTACATTTTTAGAAAAGTTGTACTCTCGGCGAAGGATATTCCTCACTTTAGCAAGTAAAGGATCTTGATAGGTTTTAGCGAGATCGGTGACCTGGATCTGTGTCGGATCGGTTTGCCCGCCGGCACCGCCAACCGTAACAATAGGCAGTTTCTGACGCTTGCACCATGCAATCAAAGCTGCCTTGGGTTTTACCGCATCGATACAATCAACAACGTAGTCTAAATCACCACCGGCTTTTTTACCGTTAAAGTACTCGCTGAGGTTATCTAGGGTAACGAAGTCTTCCACTTCATTGACTTGGCAATCAGGATTAATTTGACGAATACGTTCAGCCATCACTTCGACTTTCGACTCACCAATCGTCTCTTTAAGTGCATGAATTTGCCTATTAGTATTGGTTACGCAAATATCATCAAGATCGATAAGCGTTATTTTGCCAATTCCGCTACGCGCCAATGCTTCAGCAGCCCAAGTCCCTACACCACCAATACCCACCACGACAACGTGCGACTGAGCAAAACAGTGCAACGCCTTGGTTCCATATAATCGACCAATTCCGGCAAAACGATTTAAATAGGCATCAGATAATGTTGCTTGGCTCAAGGTGTGCTCCCACAGGAATAAACAAACGCGCTGATTTTATCCTAATCCATGACAAAGCGACAATGAAAAACCCTGCGACGAATGTTAATCGATACTGGGAGTTAATTAATAGGCACAACAATAATGTTAAGCCCGTTAATTTTAAGTTTAAGCTAATGTTTTCACTTGTAAAAATATATGATTAATATCACACCGGATAAACTATTTGTGATAGCGATCACAAATGGCGCAACTGAAAAACTGCAAACTTGCGGTCGGAAAATACAGATATAGATCACCCACATTTGCCTCCATTTATGTGGGTCATTTAACAACCTGAACATCATTAGCTAAAAACTAAGGCTTTGACATAAAAGCCGTAATCGCTACAGGAAGATGAAAATGAAAAAAACTGTTCTATCTGCAACTATTATTTCTGCACTGGCTGCGACCTCTTTTACTGCGCTGGCAGACGGTCCCAATTTCTACGGTCGCGCCGATCTTGCCTTCACAAATTCAGACAACGGTATTGCCACTCAAAACCAGAAAGACGGCACAGTGATTGAGAACAACTTCTCATGGTTAGGTGTTAAAGGCACTGAAAAAATCAATGATGGCTTAGAAGTGATCTATCAGATGGAGTTTGGTGTCAGCAACTTTGACAACTCAAACAATACCTTTGCCGCACGTAATACATTCCTTGGTTTAAAGACGGCAGCGGGTACTGCGCTTGTTGGTCGTAATGACACAGTATTTAAAGCCTCTGAAGGCGGTTTTGATCTATTTGGCAACACCAATTCAGATATCGACCTGTTAGCCGCAGGCCAATCTCGTAGCGCTGATGGTATTAGTTACTACTCACCAAAGATTGCCGATCTTATTACCCTGAATGCCACCTATTTAGTTGAAGATAACTACGTGAAATATGATGGCACTGAGCGAGTTGACGCTGGCAATATGTATGCCTTAAGCGCGACAATTGGTGACAAAGCCCTTAAAGCACAAAACTACTATGTTTCTGCTGCATACAACGATAGCATCGACGACGTTAAAGCTTACCGTGGTGTCGCACAAGTCAAGCTAGGCAACGTGATTGTCGGTGGTTTCTATCAAAACAGTGAACACGTTGATAGCAAGTACGCTAACCTAGAAGGCGATACCTACTTCGTTAATGCTGCTTATGTAATGGGTGACCTTAAACTTAAAGCCATGTACGGTAACGACAACTCTGGCTTAGGAAAGTATGTGAGCCGTTATGTTGGCAACGCTGATGGTGCCGGCATGGAAACTGTGTCGAATGTTGACCTACAGCAGTTCAGCGTTGGTGCTGACTACCGTATTAGCAAAAGTACCCTGTTCTATGGCCACTATACTAAGTACGATGGCGACCTTATGTTAGGTGGTTCAAAGCAAGATCTAGGCGATGACATCTTCACCGTGGGCATGCGTTTCGATTTCTAACGCCCACCTCTTTGCCAAAAAAAGCGATCGCTATGGTCGCTTTTTTTCGTTTTGTATTCGAAACAGCCACTAACGCCAATTTTGCACTTCAATCTCCCCCTCGACACTCCACAATGCGATCAATGACACAATTTGACTATATTTCACGGCATTTATTAGCAAGTTGACTACAATTTCAGCACCTACTTATTAAGTTACAGGTTAATTACGCTTTTAGTTTCGACCACCAGGTTCTAAGTAGATGAAAAGCTCCAACTTTACAACAATTGACCATTTTTTACACAAAGCATGCAGATTGTTCACAATTTCGGCCTTAAGTGAATGTGGATGGGCAAAAATTTGATCTACACCACAATCTTACTGCCATAAAACTGTAAACTTCTGGCCACCTTTGTTACAAGAATGGAAGCTTGGAGCAAACTATTAAAACTATGTTAATAACCATTAAAAAATGGAAAAAGAACTAAGTTCTTGGGAGCACAACACATGAAAAAAACTCTAATCTCTGCATCAGTTGCATCTATCATTGCACTAACATCATTCGGCGCGCTAGCCGATGGTCCAAATTTCTATGGTCGTTTAGACTTAACGGTCACTAACTCTGACACTGGCCTCACCACTCGCGAAGGTAAAGAAGGTACAGTATTAGAGAACAACTTTTCTCACTTAGGTGTTAAAGGCTCAGAAAAGATTTCTGACGGAATCGATATTATCTACCAGATGGAATTCCAAGTTGAAAACACTTCAACAAACAGTGATGTTTTCAAGGCGCGTAACACTTACCTAGGTCTTAAGAGCGCAGCTGGTACAATTCTAGTTGGTCGTAACGACACAGTATTCAAGCAAGCTGAAGGTGGTATCGATCTATTCGGTAACTCAAACGCCGATATCGACCGTCTAGTGGGTGCACAAACTCGTAGCGCTGATGGTATCTGGTACTACTCGCCAAAAATTGCTGACCTACTGACCATCAATGCAACTTACCTAATGGAAGATAACCAAGCTTCTGATGACAGCCAATATGCTGTTAGCGCAACGATTGGTGACAAGAAGCTAAAAGCACAAAACTACTATGTAGCTGGTGCTTACAACAAAGCTATCGCTGATATGGATGCTTACCGTGGTGTGGCTCAAGTTAAGCTAGGTGGATTTAAGATTGGCGGCCTGTTCCAAAACTCAGAAAGTATTAGCAAGCCAAACCTTGAAGGTAACTCATACTTCGTTAACGTAGCTTACAACCTAAATGGTGTTAACTTAAAAGCTGAATACGGTAAAGATGAAGCAGGTCTAGGTGTCTATGCTAAGCGCTCAGGCATTCAAACTGCAGATACTACAGATGTAAACATCACTTCTATCGTTGTCGGTGCGGATTACAAGGTGGCTAAATCAACTATGGTTTATGGTCACTACGCAATGTATGACGGCGATTACAAAGCTGCTGGTATCAAAACTGATTTAGAAGATGACAACGTATTCACTGTTGGTGTTCGTTACAACTTCTAATCATCTTGCCTAACGCATAGATGATAAAAAAGGCGACCTCTGGTCGCCTTTTTTGTTTATGCTTTGATTCGTCTATTTGCTAATCGTTAGCCCTTTCTTTTTAAACGGTATACCGACTCGGTCAGCCAAGGCACCTGTTTTTTTACAAATCTTGGATTAACGGCCAACACATCTTCGCAACTCAACCGCTCAACCTCAAAGTACTCACTCATGTGCGCCATGATCCAATCATCTGACACAGCAAATGGCGGACCATTAAGCGTCTCTTGTGGGTAGTCTAAGGTCACTAGCACGCCTAAGCTACTGGGTGGAATAAGTTTAGCAAGTTGCTGAACGTAACTTAAGCGCATCGCCTCTGGCCAGGCAATGAGCGCAGCTCTATCATAAAAGCCACTGATATCTGATAAGTAATCGCTTGGAAGGGTAAAAAAATCGCCTTGATAAAGTGTGACCTGCTCGGTCTGATAACAGGCGTGCTCGCCTTGAAAGGATTTAGTGACGGCAAGTTGATTGTCACTAAAGAACTGCTCTACAGCATCGGCGTTTAACTCGCAGCCAATCACTTCATGCCCTTGTTCGGCTAAGTAACACAGATCTAAGCTTTTACCGCACAGCGGCACAAAAACCTTAGCGCCTGGGTTAAGTTTTAATTGAGGCCAATTCGCAATTAATAATGCATTGACCTCATCAAGATGAAAACCTATTTGCTGTGATGCCCATTTATCATGCCAAAAGCTAGGTTGCATAGTCCACTCCGAAAATTCACTATGCACAGCACTTTAATCGCATCATCAACGAGATGCAAAGCGAACCCCTAAAATACGCTATTTAACCCGAGTTCAGATTATTTTATGTCTATAGCCTTCTGAACGCGCCTTAACCAGACACAATTTTCGCACTCACAATTTCGTCGGGACAGGTGATGAGGCGTCAGGCTAGAATCAATAAAATCAACGGCAATTAACAATTGCTGTTTTAATTCTTCCACTGACTTTTGTTCCACCGCCACCAACTCATCGTTGTGATTCATCCAGACACACTCCATCCCTTGATGGCACTGAATACAATCCATATCGGTACTGTTGAAAAAACCAGCATGAGGACAGAACTTCAACTCCATAGATTGCACAATGCGCTTTCTCGGATATTCCAACAACTCGATCAATAGGGCTTTGTCTGATTCAGTCATAATGCCCTCCTCGCTTTTATTAGTATTTTCTCTTAAATAAGAGGCTTATGTTTATATTAGCTTCAGGTTACCGTTATGTGTATGTAACAGAATTGATGTAGGTCAATATCTACTCCGAAAATATCAGTTAGGAATCACACTGTTGAAAAATCTAGCAATTGGACTCTACTGCCTGTTCTTGCTATAAAAACGTATCTCATAGACAAGATGTTAATCATGCCCAATACCATTGCTCCAAGCCCTTCACTGCAACACTTCTATATCTCTGAAGAGCAGTCTATTTACCTGTTAAAAGCCGACGATGCGCGTAAACATCGCGCCTGGATCCGCCTGTGTAAACAGCAATTGAACAAATTGGGCTACAGCGATATCGAACTGGTCGGCAAAGGCGCTTACGGTTTTGTGTTTGCCGGAGTAGATAAACAACACAATGCCCATGTGTTTAAGTTCTCAAGACTCACCTTGCCCCAACACATACAGGACAGACTGGAAGAGGAAGCCTTTATGCTCTCTCAGGTGATTCACCCCAATGTGCCACCTGTAATTAAGTTTGAACATGTCGGCAAACAGGGCATATTGGTGATGGCACGGGCGCCTGGTGAAGACTTAGATAAACTATGCTTACGACATGGCGCGCTGCCAGTCTCAATGATCATGAGTATCGCTCGCCAACTCGCCCATATCGTGCAGTATCTACATCACGGCCGCCCATTGGTACACGGTGATATTAAGCCCTCCAATTTAGTCTACGACATCCATAGCAATCACCTATCTCTGATCGATTGGGGCTCTGCAGTCTTTGCCCAGCGAGACGGTCAGGGCAAGCCTGTTAACGGTAATGTGATGGATCTAATGTCGAGCGACCAACAACACACTAATGCACGCATGGGGGATGTCTACTTTATTGGTGACGACCAGCTCAATGGCGCCCTCTCTAGCCCCCGTTTTGATGAACAAGGCGTGGCGGCAACCCTCTACGCATTAGCTTCAGGCCAAGCCAGCCGATTTGGCAGTAGAGTGATCCCAGCCACCAGCATAGGCTTGCCAATTGAGCTAGCCAGAACCTTAGATGGTATGCTCAGCGATGACCCCGATACTCGCAATCGTGCTGGCGATTATTTTCTAAAAAGTATGTCCCACAGCCATAGACTGCACCTTCCTGACATAGCCAAGCCACCGATTCAGCCAGAGATACCAGTATGGGAGTTAACCCGTGGTAAAGATGTCGAAACGGTCACCTACAGCTCACGTAAGTCATTTCTCAAGGAACATAATGGCGACGACCCCATTGAAAAAATGGACGATCTTCAACTAGAGAAATATTACCGTAACTTTATGGCAGGCATGGGCGATACCGAAAAAGGGTTTATCGCCGCCGTGGGGCGCGTGGGTCAATATTCAATAGTTGGCGGGCTTGCCATCCATTGGCAGGAGTCGGGCGTGTATATCGACTCTAACCTTGCGACCTATAACAGCGAGGAAAAAGCCGCACTCATTTTGGCCGTGAACAATATGGTGACGTTAGCGCGAGGCATCAAACGCATCGGTGTCTTTAAAGCCTGTTTCTTTAACGCTCGTGACACCTTACATCTCGAGCGTAACGATACCACAGAGCCATTTACCCCTAGCGCCGATCAGCAGTTGCCTTTTGAAGTGGGCGATGTGCCATCACTCGAAGATAAATCACGGCTACATTCCTATTTCGAAGATGGTCGAGATCCCGATGAAAACTTAGAGCTGCCCAAGGAGATCATGACGGAACTAGGTTGGATCAACCAAATCCACCATACTGGCTGCATTATCTTTGAGGTATTACCTAATCACATGAAAATTCATAGCTACTTAAGGCTACTCAACCCGAGGAAACAAGCGGCATTTCGTGCCAGTCTCGACCGAATTTTAAGTCATGTGGGAAAAATACAAGGAAAGGGCGTCTCAGGGTTTATGAAACTCCCTTATAAGAATACGCGTCGCTTTAATCACTTAGATAGACTTGAAGACAACTTCTACCCTAAAAACCCCAAAGCGATGAGTTAAATGACTATGCCTTGGGATCTTGCTTATCATCTAACTGATGTGACTCATCGCGCTTATCGGACGGGTCGGCCTTGTGTTCATAGTCACCGTCGAAGGTATTACCTTGGTCACGATCAAAAGGTGAACGGCCACCAGCATTACCATTTGGCCCAAAGGGACCAGGACCGAAGCCCGCCTGAAAACCGCCTTGGCTGCTAACCTTAAGCTGCATCCTTTTATACAGGTAACCCGCAACCGGAATCCGTGTAAAAGGTGTCAACAACAATAGGCCAATAAAGTCGGTAACAAAACCAGGTATGAGCAACATTAACCCTGCCACCGCTAGCATCATTCCCTCAACAATCTCTTGTCCAGGCGCTTCACCGCGAGCCAATTTTTGCTGCACTTGCATCAAGGTACTGATCCCTTGACTACGGACCAATGACACCCCGACAACGGCGGTAAATATCACTAAACCTACGGTGGTCCAACTGCCTAATGACTCACCAACACGGATCAGTACATTCAACTCAATTACTGGCACCAGTACAAAGACGATTAACAGAATGAAAAACACACTGACCTCACATAATGACGTTATTTCTTAATTTATTGAAAACTAAATGGGGGCTATCGGGTCTACTTTCAAGTCCAGCATCGAAAACCCAGCGACTTTATGCCGCGCTCAATCTTGGATAAGCTCACTATTTTAGCAAGTGCTTAATGCAAATCGCCATCAAAAGACGTAAAGTATGGCCAATAAAGTTAACCCGATAGATCATTAATCTTAGTCTATGCGTATTGACTTAAAATAGTTTAAAAACACTTAATTGAGACCCAAGCATACCAATGTTAGATACCTACCTACTGGTGATGACCAGCTGCCCCGATGACGCGACGGCTCGCACCATTGCCCATGACGTGGTCGACGCAAAACTGGCTGCCTGTGCACAAATATCAGCGCCAATGACATCCGTCTATCGCTGGCAGGGTAAAGTCTGTCAAGAGAGTGAAGTCTCTCTTTCATTTAAGTGTCATAAAAGCCTCTACTCGCAATTAGCAGATAAGATCATCGCCCTGCATCCTTATGATGTACCCGAATTGATTGCCACTGAAATTGTGCAAGGTTCGCCCGCTTATTTAGATTGGATAAAAGAAACCACACAACTATGAAAAAATTCCTGTTCCTTATTCTCTCTTCTGTACTCCTGTTAGCGCCAACGGTGCAAGCAGAGGGTATTTTCAGCAGCAATAAATTTGACTTCCTAAAGAATGAACCTAAGTTAATGCCGGTAGACGAAGCGTTCGTCTTCGACTTTAAGCAAGAGGGCGAGCGAGTCAAAGTCAGCTGGGTAATAGCCGAAGGCTATTACATGTATCGCGACAAACTAAAGTTTGAAGCCGATGGCGCCATATTAGGTGAAATTCAATTGCCACGCGGCAAAGCGCATACCGATGACTATTTTGGAGAGCAAGAGGTCTACTACTCCTACGTTGAAATTCCGGTTGCCATCAAAGAAGCCTCGGCAGAGGGCACACTTAACGTGACGTTTATGGGCTGCGCCGAAGGTAAGCTATGCTTCCCACCAACCAAACGCAGTGCCATTCTCAGTGAAATCGCGCCCAACGACGGCTTGCTCCCAGCAGCGACCAGCAGTGACATAGCAACAACGGCGCAAAGCAGCGCGCCGATCACTCAGCAAGATAGCCTAAGCGCAATGCTATCGGGTGACAGCCTGCTATGGACCTTAGTGATCTTTTTCGGCTTAGGCATTGGTTTAGCACTAACGCCCTGCGTGTTCCCTATGTATCCTATTTTGTCAGGCATTATTGTTGGCCAAGGAGAAAAGCTCTCAACCGCTAAAGCCTTTAGTCTATCTATGGTGTATGTCCAAGGTATGGCTATCACCTACTCACTACTGGGTTTAGTGGTGGCGTCAGCTGGGATGAAATACCAAGCGGCTTTGCAACACCCTGCTGTACTCATCGTATTAGCTATCTTATTCTTCGTTCTCAGCCTATCGATGTTTGGTTTATATGATCTCAAACTGCCCTCCAGCTGGCAGGAGAAAATGAACCGCTTCTCAAACAATCAAAAAGGCGGCAATGTAGCAGGCGTATTTTTAATGGGCGTGATTTCAGGGCTTGTGGCTTCACCATGCACCACGGCGCCATTATCTGGTGCCTTAGTCTACGTGGCACAAACTGGAGATTTAGTACAAGGTTTCCTTGCACTCTACGTACTAAGTATGGGCATGGGCTTGCCACTACTTGTCATTGGTTCCTCGGGCGGTAAGCTACTTCCAAGAGCTGGTGCATGGATGGATGTGATAAAGACCTTCTTCGGCTTCTTGCTCATCGCCGTTTCGATTGTGATGATTGGCCGCATCTGGCCGGGTTTAGTGTCTGATCTTATGTGGGCACTGTGGGGCGTCACACTAGCTGGTTACCTGATGCACCAAAACAAACAGACCGAGTTTAACTGGAAACAAACCGTTCGCTCAGTCAGTTTGCTATTACTGCTGCTGGCAAGTTTCTCTTATGGTTTCCAAGCCATGATGAGTAGCTTAGGCTTTCAATCCCATGGTGCCATGAATACAGAGCAAGGGGTCACGCACAAAAAGATTAAATCGTTAGCAGACCTAGAAAATGAAATCGCCGCGGCCACAGCCCAGGGCAAACCCGTGATGTTAGATCTGTATGCCGACTGGTGTGTAGCCTGTAAAGAGTTTGAAAACATCACCTTTAAAGATAGCGCTGTGCAGCAACGATTGTCTCAGATGGTATTCTTGCAAGCTGACGTCACCAAAAATGATGCGGTTGATGTCGCGTTACTTGAGCACTATGACGTACTCGGCCTACCCACACTGTTGATGTTTGACAGTCAGGGACAATCGCGTGACGAATTACGTGTTACTGGCTTTATGAAACCAGAGGCCTTTGCTAACCATTTAGATCTCTTACTGGCAAAGTAACCTAGCGTTATTCATAACAAGCCTCCGCAAGGGGGCTTTTTTATGGCGATGCCTCACCTACACACTGATAATTTATCTCCATGATCGATACAAATTTCATTTATAGTTAACAGAAATCTTATACAATAAGAGGTATTTAGTTCTCCCTGCCATAAAAAGGATTGTCATGGAACCCGCTATACTCATTATCACCTTAGCCTGTGGCATGCTAGTCAGTCGTGTTGGATTGCCACCCTTAATTGGCTATCTGGTAGCTGGGTTTGTCCTGTTCTTATTTGGTATCGATGAATCAAGCTTACCTCTGCTTGAGCAGCTGGCCAATCTCGGTGTAACGCTGTTGTTATTTGCTATTGGTTTAAAGCTCGATATTCGTAGCTTATTTAAGGCCGAAGTCTTAGCAGGCTCCAGCCTACACTTGATGGCATCGATGCTATTTTTTATTCCTCTGCTTAAAATCTTAGGTTTACTGGGCCTAGAGCAACTCACGGGACTAGGATTACACCAACTGGGTTTATTAGCCTTTGCCTTGAGCTTTTCCAGTACTATCTTTGCCGTAAAAATCCTTGAAGATAAGGGTGACATGCAGTCATTGTATGGTCGTGTGGCCATCGGTATTTTGATTATGCAGGATATCTTCGCCGTCGCCTTCCTGACCATATCAAAAGGAGATATCCCATCGATTTGGGCCTTAGGACTGTTATTACTGCCTTTTGCTAAACCTATTATTTATAAAGCCTTTGACCGAGTCGGCCACGGCGAACTCTTGGTGCTCTTTGGCCTGGTGATGGCGTTAGTATTAGGTGCTGGACTGTTTGAGCTTGTGGGGCTAAAACCTGACCTAGGCGCCCTGATCATCGGTATCTTACTGGCTGGCCACGCCAAATCCTCTGAGCTAGCTAAGTCGCTGTTCTATTTTAAAGAACTATTCCTCGTCGCCTTCTTTTTAACCATTGGCCTTAATGGTTTACCAAGCTTTTCAGACATCGGGCTTGCATCCTTGTTGGTGATTATTGTGCCGATCAAAGTGGTGCTATTTCTCTACCTACTCACCTACTTTAAACTGCGCTCACGCACCTCGCTATTGAGTTCTATTACCTTAGGTAATTACAGCGAGTTTGGCCTAATTGTGGCAGCAGTAGCAACAAGCAAAGGCTGGCTGCCACCACAATGGATGATCATTCTAGCCGTGGCCTTAAGTTTAAGCTTCCTCGTTGCGGCACCGTTTAACACCGCATCGAATCGGTTGTACCAAAAGTTTCAGTCTCGGCTGCAAAAGCTTGAACGTCATCCACTGCATCCTGAAGATAGACCTATTCGCGTTGGTAACCCTCGCTTCTTAATATTAGGCATGGGACGGATCGGTAGCGGTGCTTATGACGAACTCGCCAATAAGTTTGATGGTGAAATTCTCGGTATTGAGCACAAACAAGAATTGGTCGATTTCCATAAAGATGCAGGCCGTAACGTGGTTAAAGGGGATGCCTCTGACACTGACTTTTGGGAGAAGCTCGACAAGGCTCCTAACCTAGAATTGGTGCTATTAGCGATGCCACACCATATCGGTAATCAGTTCGCCGTAGAACAGTTAAAGCGGCTCGACTATAAAGGAAAGCTCAGCGCTATAGTGCAATACAGCGAAGATGCCCTCTCGTTAAAAGATTCGGGGGTCCACAGTGTATTTAACCTCTATGAGGCTGCGGGGGCGGGTTTTGTTGATCATGTAATTCAAGAGCTTGAATCAGGTCAGCAGCATGAGGCTGATATTGCTGTCGAGACACAGAACACGTAATTAACTCGACTTTATGTAGTTATCCAACAAAAACTTAAATTGTATACATTATCCTAACAATCTTGTATTGTACTTGCCATCCTGCGTTTAGATGGGAAGTACAATACAATGCAAACAACACATCTACCCACAAAAGTCACTCGTTTATCGTCCCTTAAGGGGTTGATTAATGCCCTTACAGAGCGAAGCTACCTTGCGTTTTGCGCCATATTGGCCAGCGTTTATCCGCCTGTTTCTGCCTTAGCCAATGGCTATGACATCTGGCTCTATCCGTTAGAAGTTAACTCTAATGCCACCCAGCCTTGGGCATTAGGCCAAAAGGTAGCCATCACTAACCGTACCGGTTATGACAATCAACCCAGTTTCAGTGCCGATAGTCAGTCGTTACTATTTACCTCTGATCGCGGCAGCCAACATAATGATATCTATCGCTATCATATTGGAAACGCCAACCTAGAGCAGCTCACCCACACGCCTACAGAAAGCGAGTACTCACCACAAGCCAGTCGCAATGGAATTCGCTATGTTGTGGAACAAGGTGTTCCCCATCAAAGTGTGTGGCAACAAACCGAGCACCCTGATGGATGGTCACCGCGTGAGCGTGGCATTCAGTCGATGATCCCTTCTGGCTACTATGCCACGCACGAGCAACTAGGCACCCTCATCTGGGCACGTTATGCCTACAGTCTCTACTTTGAGCCACTAGGTGCTAGCGCCGATGAACGCCATTTTGTCGTCGCTGGTGCAGGGCGTAGCATCCACGTGATGCCGCAACAAAACGCGTTTAGCTATCTACATAAACAGCCTGATGGCGATCGGGTAATTAAACGTTTCGAGCCAATTAGCAACACTCACCAAGCACTTATCTCTGTGAAACAGGGCAGCGAAGATTATGGCTGGAGCAGTGACGGTTGGATTTTTAACATTGAGCAACAAACACTAAGGGCGTGGAAGTACCAATCACAGCCCAACAATAATCGATGGCAGATGGTGACAGAGCTTGTGGCCCCTACGCCATACCATCACTCGCCTTCACGTGTCGCTATCAGTCCCGATAGCCGTTATATCGCCATCGTCTGGCAACGCAAGGAGCACTAAATGACGACCTTTCTTCGTGCAGCCACTTGGCTTACCTTAATCACCCTATCTTTACCTTGCGCATTATTGGCTGCAGCAGAGCGCTGGCAAGACCATCAGGTTTTTGAGGTGAATAAATTAGCCCCCCATGCCAGCTTCTTTGGTTATGAAAGCCAAGCGTTAGCAGTCATCGATGAGCCAACAGCCAGTGATAATTACCTAGACCTCAATGGTCGCTGGGATTTTTACTTTGCTGATAACCCCTCCTCCCCACCAAAAGATTTTGCCCTTGCAACCATAGATGCAACCCAATGGCAGTCGATTCAGGTGCCTGGCAACTGGGAAACCCAAGGTTTCGGTAATGCCATCTATCTTGATGAGCGCTACCCATTTGAAACTAAGTGGCCAAATGCCCCCACAGAACATAACCCTACCGGGTTCTATCGAAAGCTCATCGAGTTACCCGCCAGCTGGCAGGACAAGCAGGTTTTCTTTCATATTGGGGCGGCACGCTCCTCACTCACCCTGTATATCAATGGACAAGAGGTTGGTTACAGCCAAGGGGCGAAAACTCCTGCTGAATTTGATATTAGCGCCTACCTCAAGCCAGGAAAGAACCTGCTGGCCATGCAGATCATTCGTTGGAGTGATGCCAGTTATCTAGAAAGCCAAGATATGCTGCGCATGAGTGGTATTGAACGCGATGTATATCTTTATGCCACCCCCAAGCAGCGCATCGAAGATATTGCATTCACCCAACAACTTAACGCATCGCTCGATAGCGCCAGTTTCGACATCAGTTTGAATACCGTCAATCATGAGGCTAACACCACTTACCCAGCACAGCTGCATTATCAATTGACCGCGCCAAATGGCACCCTAGTCGCCAAAGATCAGCAAGCGGTGTCGTTGTCGGATAGGCAACAGCTACAATTTGTTGGACGCCTTGATGCGCCAAAGCTTTGGAGCGCCGAGACGCCGCATCTGTATCAACTGTTGGTCACGCTTACAGATCAATCAGGCAACCCCTTGCAAGTGACGAGTCAGCAGATAGGGTTTCGCCATGTAGAAATAGAAGCGGGTCAGCTCAAAGTCAATGGTCGCGCTATTACCATTCGCGGTGTCGATCGCCACGAAACTGACCCAGATACCGGCCACGTGGTGAGTCGGAAGCGAATGCTACAAGATATTCGTTTGATGAAACAAAACAATATCAACGCCGTGCGCTCGAGCCACTACCCGAATGATCCCTATTGGCTCAAACTCACTGATCGATATGGCTTATATGTGGTCGACGAAGCCAATATTGAGTCGCATCCATTGGCCATTGATGAAAAAACCCAACTGGGTAATACCATGAGCTGGTTGCCAGCACATCAGGCACGTATTAGCCGCATGGTTGAGCGCGATAAGAACCATGCTTCAGTGATTATCTGGTCACTGGGTAACGAAGCTGGAGAGGGGAAACTTTTTGCAACACTTTACGACTGGATAAAGCAGCGTGACCCAAGTCGCCCAGTGCAGTATGAACCTGCGGGTCAACACGCCTATACCGATATCGTTGCGCCCATGTACCCATCCATTGAGCGTATCGAAACCTACGCCAAGACCCATAGCGACCGCCCGCTGATCATGATTGAATATGCTCATGCCATGGGCAACTCAGTAGGAAATCTTCAAGATTACTGGGATGTCATTGAACGCTACCCACAGCTTCAAGGCGGCTTTATCTGGGATTGGGTCGATCAATCGCTGGCATTTACTAACGCCAACGGCGAGCGTTATTGGGCCTATGGTAAGGATTATGATCCTGACATGCCAACTGACGGTAATTTTTTAAATAATGGCTTAGTCGATCCCGACCGTAATCCTCACCCACACTTGAGTGAAGTGAAAAAAGTCTATCAACCGCTGCGCTTCAAAGAGGTGGTGATCAATAGTGATTGGATTAACTTTACCCTTGAAAACCGCTATGACTTTATCGATACCCAAGGTCTAGTGTTAAAATGGACTGTCGAGCAAGATGGTCGTCAATTTAGCAGTGGTATCATGCAGATGCCAACGATAAAAGCAGGTCTATCTAAACCGCTAAAACTGCCATTAAATCGCACTAAATTTAACCGTCACTATGAATACCAATTGCGACTAGAGGTATTAGTCGATAAACCTCAACCTTTACTGCCTAGCTTTCATCGCATCGCATTTGGCCAGTACCCGTTACAGCAAGCCAGCAATCAACCCCATGCCTTAGCAGAGGCGATAATCCAGCAAGACAAATTCTGGCAGTTAGGCAATGAGCAAACCCAGTATCTCATCTCTAAAAGCAGTGGCTGGCTTACCGATATCACCCAAGATGGCCAGTCGCAACTCAGCGCGCCTTTGATGGTTAATTTTTGGCGAGCACCAACGGACAACGATTTAGGCAACCAAATGCCCCAATGGGCTGGCGCATGGCAAGATGCCGCAAAAGAGCTAAAGCTACAGTCAATTAAACGCCTAGATCGTTACACCATTGAAGTGCTGCAACAACATCCTTCACTGGAATTTACCCTCAGTACTCGCTACCAAGTCAGTACAGACGGACAGTTGCTGGTACAAAGTCAATTTAGCCCGGGGAGCATTGAACTTGCCGACCTGCCCCGCTTTGGTTTTCAAACACAACTCCCCTTTAGCCAGCGTTATATGCATTACTTCGGCCGTGGACCAGAGGAAACTTATGCCGATAGAAAATCAGGTAACCCTGTGAGTTGGTTTGTATTACCCATCGAAAAAGCCTTTCATCGCTACTCTCGCCCCCAAGAAACAGGTCAACGTACCGATGTCCGCTATGTCGCCATCACCGACGCAAACGGCAAAGGCTTGCTGGCCAAAGCAGCCAATACAAAAACGCTACAAACCAGCCTGTGGCCGTTCGCTCAAGCCGATATTGACTTTAGACAAGGCGACGCTTCCGGCTCAGCCTCAGGTCTTGTGCCCGTTACAGCCAATCATGGCGCTGAAATACCGACTCGAGAATTTGTCACGTGGAATATCGACCATAAGCAGATGGGTGTTGGCGGCGATACATCATGGGGTCGGCAGGTTCATCAACCTTACCGCATTAAAGCCGAACCTATGCAGTTCAACTTCAGTATTGAGCCCTTAGCACCGAGCAGTGATATTCAACAGCAAGCAAGAACAAAAGCTTAGGAACTGGCAAGTCACCGCGCCTAAAGTCAGTTATTGATAAAGCGCTAGGTGAAGAGACGAATAACAACAAAGGATAGACATGGAACAGCTAATTCAGATTGCGATATTTTTTGGGCTAACGGCACTCGTCGGCATAGTCACCTATATTAAGTGCCGCAAGGTTACACGAGATAACAGTGACAGCCGTGACTACTTTCTCGCAGGTGGTGGGCTGAGCTGGATTGTGGTGGCAGGCTCATTGATGATGACTAACATCAGTGCCGAACAGATAGTGGGAATGAACGGCGCGCAAACCTTGCTGATTGCATGGTGGGAAATTGCCGCAGCAATCGGACTCATCATCCTAGCGAAGTGGCTGATCCCTATCTATTACCAATATAACTGCACTACAACCACTGAGCTGCTGGAGCGAAAATACAATGACAAAGGGATCCGTGCGATGGTCTCTGTACTGTTTATGCTCGGCTATGCCTTCATTCTTCTACCCGTTGTACTTTATACCGGCTCACTATTTATGAAGTCGATGTTTAACCTCAGTATTTCAGTGACCATGCTGTCTTTAATCTTCGCGATTGTTGGCGCAATATATGCGATTTTTGGCGGTTTACGCGCCATTGCGATCTCTGACAGCCTTAACGGTATTGGCTTGATCTTAATGGGGGTTGTAGTCTCCTACCTCGCAATGCATGCTATCGACTTTGATCTCTCTGGCATCCCACTCGAACGCTTAACCTTAGTGGGCGACAATGATTCAGATATCCCTTGGCATACCCTACTTACAGGCATGATCTTTATCCAAATTTTTTATTGGGGGACTAACATGGTGATCACCCAGCGAGCGCTGGCGGCAAAATCAGTCAAAGAGGCCCAAAAAGGCTTATACGCGGCCGTAGTGATGAAGCTGATCATTCCACTCATTGTGGTACTTCCAGGCATTGTAGCCTTTAAACTGTATGGCGATGTGGGCGATGTCGCTTACGGTAAATTAGTCGGCGATATTCTTCCTAGCTGGATGTCAGGAGCGTTTGCGGCGGTCCTCGCTGGCGCGGTGCTGAGCTCGTTCAACTCTTGCCTCAATTCAGCCGCAGCACTTTATACTTGCGATATCCATCAAAACTACATCAATGCCAATGCCGATGTACGAAAAATCGGTACGCGAGTGGCGCTCATTTTCACATTAATTTCAGTCGCTTTGGTACCCGTTTTTGCACAATCAGAGAGTATTATTGCCTTATTGCAACAGCTGAATGGGCTTTACTCTATGCCGGTGCTGGCAGCCTTTATTTGTGCCTTGGTCTTCAAAAATGTCAATGCAAAAGCGATAAAATGCGGGCTAGTGTTTGGCGTGCTCCTTTATGCCATATTCACTTTTGTTTGGAGCCCACTGCACTTTATTCATTTAATGGCACTAACCTTGGCCGCTACCATCATAGTCACATTGGGATTAAGCCAGTTTGTCTTTGGTCAGCAATCCAGTCACCATCAACCGATCCCGGCGGCAGAGTAATTGATGAGCGAATTTGATCCCACAGAGCACCCGCAACGACGCTTTAATCCACTCAATGGTCAATGGGTATTGGTGTCGCCTCATCGGGCGAAACGCCCATGGCAGGGGCAGCTTGAAACCCCAAAGTTGCCCGCAAACGTTAGCCATGATCCTGAATGCTATCTTTGTCCTGGCAATCTGCGTATCAACGGCGAACGTAATCCGGACTACACACAGCCCTTTGTGTTTACCAACGACTTTGCGGCATTGGCCGACAACACCCCAGAGTACAAGAATGATGATCCACTCTTTGGTATGCATTCGGTATCTGGCACTAGCCGAGTGATCTGTTTCTCTGCCGATCACAGTAAAACCTTGCCTATGCTCAGTGAAGCGGAATTAACCCAAGTGATAAAGGTGCAAGCTGAACAAGTTCAGCAGCTAAGCAAGCAGTACCCTTGGGTTCAAGTCTTTGAAAACAAAGGTCAAGCCATGGGCTGCTCAAACCCTCATCCCCATGGTCAAATCTGGGCCGTCAGTGAACTCCCCAACGAAGCCCAAGCAGAGAGCCTCAACCAACTGGATTACCTCAACAAGTATCGGCGCTCCTTGCTACTTGATTATGTGGAGCGTGAACTTAACGCGGGTCAGCGGTTGGTTATAAGTAACGATGACTGGGCGGTGGTTGTCCCTTGGTGGGCGACCTGGCCATTTGAAACCCTTATTTTACCAAGGTTTGGTGTCGGCCATCTGCACCAACTCACTGCATCACAACAGCTCAGTTTAGCCGTGATAATCAAATCTCTGATGACCCGTTACGACAACCTGTTTCAGACCAGCTTCCCTTATTCAATGGGATGGCACGGCACCCCCTTTGATGGTCAAGACCACCCTGAATGGCAACTGCATGCACATATCTATCCGCCGTTACTGCGCAGTGCCAGTGTGCGTAAGTTTATGGTGGGCTACGAGATGTTAGCTGAATCGCAGCGCGACTTAACACCAGAACAGGCTGCTGAGCGTCTACGACAGCAGAGTGAGCAGCATTTCCAACACCCTAATAGTTAAAAACTCAGTTACATAGCGCACAGAGTCGTGCTATAAAATTGACAAGGAACGAATCACGGCGTCAAACGCCGTAGAAAATACTGTGGTCACTCGTGAACACAGAGTGTGATAACTTTTTCTGAGAAGCTAGAAAGCATGTCGAATCCCGCACAGCGCGCCAACAAACTATTTGTGCAGACCTTTGGTACTACTGCCGATGATCTTTATCTCGCGCCAGGACGTGTCAACCTGATTGGTGAACACACAGATTATAATGATGGCTTTGTATTACCTGCTGCAATTAATTTTCACACCATTATCGCGGTAAAACGCCGTGATGATGATACCTATAGAGCGGTATCGGATGCGTTCCCTGGTAAAATACACAGCTGGCAATTTGGTCAAGAGGGCCAGATGAGCCCAGATGATGGCTGGATAAACTACCTTAAGGGATTTACTGCCGCCATGGCGGCTTCAGGACTGCCAGCCAAAGGGTTAGACCTTGCCGTTGTCGGTAACGTCCCGCTTGGTGCAGGCCTCTCTTCATCGGCAGCGTTAGAACTTGCTTTTGGCACTGCTGTAAATGATTGCAGTCAGTTACGCCTGTCACCATTAGCGGTGGCACAAATGGCGCAACGCGGCGAAAATCAATATGTGGGCTGCGCCTGCGGCATTATGGATCAGATGATCAGTGCCCTAGGTGAACAAGATCATGCGTTGCTCATCGACTGCGAAGATCTCGACAGTGAACCTGTGCCTATTCCTGAAAGCTTAAGCCTTATCATCGTCAACTCCAATGTGCAACGTGGACTTGTCGACTCAGAGTACAATCTACGTCGTGAGCAGTGCGAAGCGGTCGCTAACCATTTTGGCGTCGAGAGTCTGCGCCATGTTGAGCTCCATGCACTTGAAGCTGCCAAGTCGCAGCTCCCAGAGGTTAACTATCGCCGCGCACGACACGTGCTAACCGAAAACCGTCGCACTCAAAATGCCGCCCATGCCTTACAAGCAGGTAATATCAGCAAACTCAGTGAACTGATGGCACAATCTCACGCCTCGATGCGAGATGACTTTGAGATCACCGTCCCTGAAATTGATTCCTTGGTTGAGATTATCGCTACAGTTGTGGGGCAACAAGGTGGAGTAAGAATGACGGGGGGTGGTTTTGGTGGCTGTGTGGTGGCACTCGTCGACCATGAGCTCACCGACGCAGTGGTTGAAGCGATTGAAAGCCAATATCATGCCAAAACCGGTATTGAGCCCACCGTCTACTTGTGTTCTGCAAGCGATGGCGCCACGCGCTTAGATGAAGAGTTGTACTAAAGGCTGCTAAGTAAAATGATTTTTGTTAGCGCTTTTGGCCTCTGGCTGAGTCATGGTCAACAATAGCCCAGCTTCCTTTAACTTACTGACTCGACATATAAACGGGGCTGTAAACACTGCGCTAATGCAACAATCCATAGAATACGTATTCACCATCTCTTATCAGACAAAATAGATAAACTGGGCCTAAATAGCTCAGTTTGTTATCAACAAGGACAGTGTATGGTTCGCTTTCGCCCGTTAGATGCTTGGATAGACCCTAGAGGAGGCTCAATTGAGCGTATTAATATCGATAACGGCATCATTGCCATAGAGGTATTGAGCCTTGGCGGTATTATCCGCTCACTGTGGACACCCGATAGAGAAGGCGAGCGAAGCAATATCGTATTAGGTTGCGATAGCGTTAGTGATTACTTAACCCAGCAAGCCCATCTTGGTGCTATTGCGGGCAGATATGCCAATCGCATTGCTGGCGCTAAACTCTCCCACCAAGGCTCTGACATTATTCTTGATAATAATCATCAAGATAATTGCCTTCACGGTGGCAAAGAGGGTTTTAATCGCAAGCAATGGCATATTGGCCAACTCAGCGATGGGGTGCGCCTCTCATTATTGAGTGCCGATGGAGATATGGGGTTTCCCGGTAACTGCACTGTGCAGCTCGACTACCGACTGGTTGCTAATAACCTGTACGTTGAAATCTTAGCTGTCAGTGATAGGGCCTGCCCAATAAGCCTTACTCAGCACAGTTATTTTAATTTGCAAGGCAGCAGCGGCATCACTAACCATAATCATCTACTCAGCAGCCCTAGCCGTCACTACTTGCAGTGTAATGAGCAAGGTATTCCAACAGAGATAGCCAAAGTCGATGGTACCATCTTAGACTTACGCCAAGGGCAAACCATGGCAGAGATTCAACAAGGATTGGCCCATACTGCCACCAAGGGTATAGATCATTGCTATTTAACGGGTAATACCGATAGCAAAGAGCTCACTTACTTTGGCGCGCTGAGTGACGCCACATCTGGCAGGAAGATGAGTCTCTACACTAACCAACCGAGTGTGCAAATTTACGGAGCCAATTTTTTGCACGGTACCATAGGTAAGCATGGTGACAAATTAGCATCTTATCAGGGGGTTTGCCTTGAACCTCAGCAACTTCCCGATGGCCCTAATCAGCCCCATTTACCGGGGAAAAGTTGGTTCGAAGCAGGTGAGGTATATCATCACATCAGTCGCTATCAGTTTGATACCTTCTAGGGACTTGGGCTGGGGGAAATATTGAAACACATAATACCGAGCAGTCTAGCAAGAGGGTGGCAATATTGCGGCCTACTCAACAAGGGGTTTAGGTAGGGGGTCTAGCGCACTAGACCCTCATACCTAAACAGCTGATCACAAGGCTTTATGAGCGGTCATCGTCATCAGACCAATCATCAAAACCATCATCGAGACTATCGACTTCTAGCTCTGCAGTCTCATCGTCATCAGCATCAACCTCCGGCTCGGGCTTCGCTTTTTTAGGTGCAGGAGTAGGCTTAGCATGAATGGCTTCTACCCAACCTGCATGTTGCTGCATAAAGCTGTCTCGCGTCACCAACCAGTTAGCTTCAAACTCAGCCTTGGCAGTCTTAATCTCTTCATCATTGAGGTCGTGTAAATTGACCTTAACGATATCTTCAGCATACTCAATCACCGCATCTCTGAGCGTATTATAAAAATAGACTCGTCCAGCAGAGGCTTCAGGAAAATCCTTGTCATGGATAAGGATTGTATTACCTCGAACAGTGCGAAGTTCACCATACCAAACAGGTTCTTTAGACGTGTTATACATATATGCTAATACCCTTAAATCAACACATACCAACTGAAAATTAGTAAGCCAACAAATGTCCGCTTAGTCGTTGTCATTGCGGGAAAATACTTACCCCCAATAACCCTCACATTCTTAATAATTAGCGACAGAAATCAATAGCCAAATGGATCTAATTTATTCGACTGCTAGCAATTTGTGCACTGTCCCCTTACTAGTAACGAATTTAGCCGAACAAATCAGTTATTCAAGTTTTTTTTGCGTTGACCAACTTCATTTTTCCAAACGTTTCTGCTGGCTAATGAAATCGCCATGTACAGTAAACTCGCACTAGCCCATTGAAGGTAGCTTTAAGACTAACTTGCCTCGATGCTCTCCAGACTCCAACAACTTATGTGCCTCGACCACATCATCAAAATTAAACTCCGCAAAAATGTGGGGCGTTAATGAAGTTGCGTTGCCAGTAAATAATGGCCACACCTTGTCTAATAATGCCTGAGCAATACCTGCTTTAGCTTGCACCGATTGCGGCCGTAGCGTCGCCCCCGTCCAAGTAATACGTTTGCTCATTAAGCGAAATACATCAACATTAGCGGTCACACCACGTTGCAAGGCAATGGTCACCATTCTCCCCTCTTCAGCTAATGCCTTAAGGTTGAGATTAATCAGATCGCCAGCCGCCATGTCGAGTACTACATCGACACCGCCGTCCGATGCCGACAAGATCTGTGAGAGTAAATCATCATCATGATAATTAAAGGCAAAGTCAGCACCTAAAGATCGGCAATATTCACACTTATCAGCACTACCAGAGGTGGTAATGACCGTCAGCCCAAACTGCTTTGCTAATGCAATAGCGGCTGAGCCAATACCGCCTGAGCCACCATGGATAAGCAACGTTTCACCAGCCTTTATCGCTCCCCGTATAAACAGGTGACCCCACACGGTAAAGAATGTCTCTGGTAACGCGGCTGCTTGTGCCAGTGTCAATCCCACAGGGATAGGCAAACAGTGGCTCGCATAGGTAGCAACCAGTTGACTATAGCCGCCTCCAGGCACTAACGCGCACACCCTATCGCCAACTTGCCACTGTGTCACTTGCTTTCCAATGGCCACAACTCTTCCCGATACCTCTAACCCCAACACATCGCTGGCTCCTCTTGGTGGTGGATAAAGCCCTTTACGCTGAGCAATATCGGGACCATTTACCCCTGCATAAGCCACCTCAATCAACACTTGTTCGTCGAGTAACGATGGCACAACACCGTCAGTGAGATAAAGCGACTCCGGCCCACCTGGTGAATCAAATCTTGCCTGCAAATTTTGTGTTTGATTTGCACTACTCATCGCGTTCCCCTCAATGTGACTGACCAAGTATTAACTATTTGCGCAAGTTAACCCGTTATTTTGCTCACTACAACCGCTATTTCAGCTCAAAATACCTTGCGCAGTGGCGCAGTCTAACTTTGCTTTTTCTCCTTAAATCCTAATGAGTATCAGATTCTAACGATGAGACTTCTCAGGCTAAGCGTTATCACTAAAAATCCAACGATCTAGCTAATAAAAATTCAACAGCTCCTCATCAACATTCTTTAGTTACTCAGCACAAAGCAAAAATCATAAATTATTTTTGCGATAGAAATTGTTATTTCATCGGCTCGGCAGAGGCTTTAAAACTCTTTATAAAGCAACCGACTATTCATTACTATTGCGCAAAAAACACCATAAATCAGCGCAAACCAATGGCGCAAAAAAACAACTCGGATATTGTATATTATATATTTATAGATATATTGTTAATTAGTTGTAACAGCTCTAGGGTTTAAAATGTGGTCTCTTCGACGCACTTTGACATCACGTCAATCGATGTTTTCGGCGAATAGTTAAACCTGATCTGTATAGAGATAACAAGACCTGCTCAGCAGGCTAGCCACTTTGTTGCAGACAACAAAGTCATTTAAATTATGGAGATCTCATGAAACTAAAACTATTGGTCGTTGCATTAGGATTGGCTACCGCTACTGGTATTCAAGCCCAAACAGAGGTTTTACCCGCCTTGCAAACGTTTACCCCTCAGGTAGACACCAACTCACCTTGGCTAACATCAACAACGCCTATGGGCGCTCCAGGAATGGTTGGTCCAAATGGTCCTGCCGCCGATGAAGACTGCAGCAGCTTTATTGGCCTTAGCGGTGGTTCACTCGTAACAGCGGTCGCTAGCGCCAATCCGCAATGTGTGAGTCCGCTCTATAACCTAAAAGGCGCGGACGCAACCGCACTCTTTAGCGAAGCAAATATGCGCTCAATCGCAACAGCAATTCGCGATCGAGGCACCCGCTACAGCGGTACCGATACCGATGGAATTGAATCACTTATCTATTTCCAACGTGCAGCCCTATACGTGCAATTTTACAGCCCAGAAGATGTACCAGCTTATTCAAGTGCTGTCACCAGTGACATCAAAGCTGCGTTAACAAACCTGTTCAACAACAATAATATTTGGACTGCCAGCGAGGCTAACGCAGGCGTGCTTAAAGAAGCATTGATCTTGGTTGATTCAGCCTATCTAGGCGCCGACTTTAATCACATCACTAAAAAAGTACTCACTGAATATAACGCTGATTGGCAAGCCAGTAGGGGCATGAATGCAGCTGCAAATGCCATCTTCACCACGCTGTTCCGCGCACAGTGGGATGATAAGATGAAGGCGTTATTTGCAACCGATCAAACCATTCTTGATGCCTTAAATAATTTTCAACTCAATCACCGGGATTTATTGGGTACCGATGCTGAGTACGTCCTCATCAACGCAGTCAATGAGATGTCTCGCCTATACTATGTGCCTGAAATGAAAAGCCGAGTAACAACCTTGGTTAAGTCAGTTCTCGACAACAGCAGTAAAAATGATACGTCAAAAGTCCTCTGGATGGCCGCAGCATCAATGGCCGACTACTACGACCGCGCTAACTGTAACTATTACGATATCTGCGGCTTTAAGACTCAGCTGGAGGCCGACACCCTAAGCTTTAATTGGCAATGTTCTGATACCCTAAAAATGCGTGCACAAAGCATGTACCAAGATCAGGCTAAATGGGCGTGTGATGTACTAGGGGGGCAGGAAACCTATTTTCACTCAAAGCTAGCCACCAACAATAGCCCAGTCGCCAATGACAACAACAGCGCCTTAGAGCTTATTGTTTTTAACAGCTCAAGTGACTACCAATCTTACGCGGGGACCTTCTTTGGTATTGCCACCAATAACGGCGGTATGTATTTAGAGGGCTCGCCCGCTGGTATTAAGAACCAAGCACGTTTCATCGCCTATGAAGCCCAGTGGCGACAACCCGATTTCCATATCTGGAACCTGCAGCATGAATATGTGCATTATCTTGACGGACGCTACAACTTAGCGGGTGACTTTAGTCGAGGTATCTCCGCAGATACCATTTGGTGGATTGAAGGTTTAGCCGAATATATCTCCTATCGCGATGCCAATACTCGTGCTATCGAAATGGGTGAAACCACCGAATTTGCGTTATCAGAGATCTTCAAAAATAACTACGAATCAGGCCAAGACCGTATCTACCGTTGGGGCTACCTTGCGGTTAGGTTCATGTTTGAGAATCATAAGTCCGATGTCGACCAGATATTGGCTTATCTACGCAACGACCAATACGAAGCCTATCAAACCTTTATGGATAACATAGGTACTCGCTATGATAATGAGTGGCGCGGTTGGCTCACTAGCGGCTTAAGCACGGCAGACAATGGCATCGTCGATCATGGGCCATCAGACAGCGAAGCACTGGCCAGTGGCAGTGAAGGAAACTGGGCGGGACCTAGCTCAACCATCAGCACCGACTACAGTCCTTGCAGCGTAAGCAACGAAGCCTACCGCTACACTCCTGATGCAAGCCTTGCTCTTGATACCCCAATGGAGTGTATTGATTCACAAAATGGCCGAGCTAGTTTTGCCATTGCCAATGTCGATCGCAGCAATCAAGATGTGTGGATTAAAGTTGGCGGCGGTTGGGGTGATGCGGATATCTATTACAGCAGCACTGGGTGGGCAAATGGTGAGAACAATGAAGGTTATGGTATAGGCAATGGTAACCATGAGGTGATCAAGGTCAGTCTCAATCCTGACGAGTATTGGCACTATATTACCCTGTCTGGTGACTTTGGCGGTGTCGATCTGCTCGTCAGTACCACAGAGGTCTCGGCCGATCCCGATCCCGCCCAAGGTGGCGATAATGGCGGCGGAGATAACGGAGGGGGCACAGATCCTATAGCAGATTGTGGCGTATCGACGCTCAGCTATGGCCAAGTCTATTTCGGTCAAGATGAGTGCATCGCTGGCGGTCGCAGTAGCTTCTATTTCTATGTCGAAGAAGATAATACTGCTATCACTGTCACAACAGCTGGCGGTAGTGGCGATGCCAACTTGTATTATCACGCCGATACTTGGCCTGATAACAGTAATGCACAAGCACGCTCGAGCTCTGGAGGAAATAATGAATCGGTTCAAATAGTCGCCAATCGTGGCTGGCGCTACGTCTCGGTAGATTCAGACACCGAGTACAGTGGCGTCACATTATCGGTGACGTTATCGAATGACCATACCAGCCCAGTGGAACCGCCTGTTACGTCGATTGAAAATGCGTGTCTGACCCTGGGTTCACAGGGCGGTGGACGCCTAATCTCAAACCAAGCTATCTGTACTTCCCATGGGGTGAACTACTTCTCAATGTGGATTGACGAAGGTACAAGCCAGTTAGTGGTTAATACCGACCACGGAAGCGGTGATGTCAGCCTTTATGGTGGCCGCAGTTGGCCAAGTGCTACCAGCTATGAGCAAGCGTCAACCAATAGCAAGAGTAATGCTGAGTCGTTTACCGTGAATAATCCAAGTTCTGGCTGGTATTACATCACCATGATTGGCGATGCCACCAGCTCAGGTGTCGCCTTAGAAGCTCGATTGAAATAACCCAACTTGGCCCTAAGCATCCGCTTAGGGCCTTTATCGCTTTTATAGGAGTTGTCATGAAGTCAATTTACTCCCTCACCCTATTACTACTCTTCCTACCGACTGCCAATGCAGACAATCGCAGTCATCAGCTTGCCGCAGAGCAGGTACTACAGGCCACCTATGCTGAACAAGTAGTACCGCAAGCTTTACAACAACTTAAAGCCAGTTACAGCCATATGGTTAAAGACTTACCTTTACATCCATCTCAGGCTCCACTGGAAACGCGGTATCGTCAGCGAGCCTTTTTATTGGCTCAGCAGCAACTCTCTTGGCAGCAACTTAAACCACAATTTATCCAGCTTTACACCGATACCTATACCGAGTCAGAACTGAAAGATATCGCACAGTTTTACCGCACTGAAACAGGGAAAAAATACTTAAAAAATATGCCCTCAACCTTAAGGCAAACCAGCGTTATTGTGCATAAATATATGCAGACCATTCAGCAAGAATTTACCACTATCGTCAATGAACTCGCGGAGCAAGCAGACCTTAAAACACCGCCATCACACGCTCACTAAAAGTTATAAAAAAGAGCGACCCCAGGGCCGCCCAAATGACAAGAGTTATCTCAAGCAGGATTAAGGATGTGATAGCTCAGTGAAAGTCTCTCACTGAGCTACTCAACCACTTATACTGATTGGCTTAAGCCCATTGTTTAGAATGTGGCTACAATCACATCGGAACACAAGCTACTTTCAGTTTCACAAACCTGATAGGTTACTGAGGCTGGCGCATTGGCAAAGCGATCGCGATAGTTACCGTCATTATTTGTCGTTGCAATAGCGGTGCCATCGCGATAAATAACCACAGAGCTTCCTGTCGCACCGCTCCAGTTCAAGTCTACTAAAGCACTGCCACGACGGGAAAGTTTAGCGCGAGTCACACCAGCAGAGATACTGTGTTCAAACACTTCAACCTGCATATCGGTGACATCACTGTTACCTTCAGCATCGGTCACAGTCATTGAAACCGTATAAGCACCAGCTGTAGCGTAAGCATAAGTTGGGCTCATCTCTGACGACGTTGAGCCATCACCGAAGTCCCAGCTATAGCTAACAATGTCTTCGTTCATATCACTACTCAAATTAGTGAACGCAACAGATAAGCCATCAACTACATAGCTAAAGTCAGCTACTGGTGCAGCAGGTGCGGCATCACCAACACCCGAAATAACCATACCCCAGTTATTTAACGTCCCAGTATCGGCCCCCACGTTATCACTAACAGATAACGTCCAAGTACCTGTTGCCATCTCACCATTGAACGCCGACAGATCCCAGCTCTTAACGATATCGTCAGCACTACCACCTTCGCGATTATGCAAGGCGACTTGCGTTCCAGCTGGAGAAGTCAGTGTGACCACTAAATCACCGATCCAAGTGTGAGAGATATCGACATCTGCGTTTACACCGAAGACTTGTACATCATCAGCTACAACGATTGTGCTAGTAATGCCTGTCGCATCATTATCAGGAATCGCAACCGATGATTCGTTGCCATAGGTGAAGTCTTGAATACCTTGAGGTAAAACAGTCAACGAGACAGATTTACTCTTTAATGTTGCACCATCATCACCGGTAACGGTAATGATATAATCTCCCCACAAAGCAGCGCCATCAGTCGCAACGTCTACTGTAAAGCTATCACCCGCCATCGCGCTGTTGGCCGATAAACTCACACCAGCAAGCGCTGGACTAACATCGACACTGAGTGCAACGGTTGCATCCCAACCAGCCACACTGCCGACACTAAAGTCATAACTTGTGGTGCTTCCAGCTTCAATCGTTTGCGCCATAGGTGTCACACTAAAACGATAACCGGGTTCTGGATCGGCCATATCTAATGCATTTGCAACATTGAGTCGTGTGCCTGCAACGGTTTTACCCGTCAAATCAGCATTAGAATCACCAGAATCCATCAATAGCTGCTTCATCTCAACTGGCGACAGATCAGGATTGATAGACCAAACCAGTGCGGCAGCACCAGTCATGTGAGGCGTTGCCATAGATGTACCTGAATAGGTCGCATAGTTGTTGCCAGGAGTGGTTGACAATATTGCAGAACCCGGCGCGCCCATATCAACACTCGTCAGCCCCCACTGTGAAAACCCAGACATATTGTCATTGCGATCTGTACTTGCGATGGACATGACAACGTCGGAGTCATAGCTAGAGGGATAATGTGGATTTGCATCATTGTCTACGGCATCATTACCCGCCGCCGCAAAGAACAAAATGCCCGCCTCACCAGCAGATTCGATTGAATCTTTAAGTGCTTGACTGAACCCGCCACCGCCCCAAGAGTTGTTGGTCGCTTTAATGTCTACGTTATGGTTTACCTTCAAATCAGTCATGTAATCGATACATGCGATAGCACCTTCGGTAGAACCCGAACCACCAGCATCGAGGAACTGACAACCAACGATCGTCACGTCCCAGTTAACACCAACAACACCTACACCATTGTTGCCTTTAGCACCGATAGTTCCTGACACGTGAGTACCATGGCCGTTGCCATCCATTGGGTCGCCACTATTATTCACCGCACTGAACCCGTGAATATCATCCACAACACCGTTGCCATCATCATCAATGCCATTTGCCGGGATCTCATTAGGGTTTGTCCAAATATTCCCTTGTAGATCTGGATGGTTATAATCAACACCTGTATCAATTACACCAATTACAACAGAACTATCACCAGTGGTCACATCCCATGCTTCTACCGCATCAATATCCGCATCAGCGGTTCCGCCATCTTGCCCTGTATTATTCATGCCCCACAATGAAACGAAATCTGGATCATCAGGTGTACCTGCAGCCTTAATCACATAGTTGGGCTCTGCATATTTAACCGCAGGGTGACGGCTAATCACTTTAATCGCTTGCTCAATATCTGAGCCTGCGCGCAGCGACAATCTTGCTAATTTGCCGTGAAGAAGGTTAGAGAAGCGATCGTCAACACCATCTGCATTCATATCGCGTATTGAGCCTCGCACTAATCGCTGCGCTGACGCTCGCTCACTTTTAGTCGCGTTATCTTTATAAACGACAATAAGAGAGTCTTTAACAAACTCATGCTGTGTTGGTCCTTTTGCCTGAACCGGCGTCGATGAGACCGCAATAATACCGGCAATAGCTGAGGCAAGAGGTGTCAGTTTCTTAAACATAAATAGGTTTCCTGTTAGTCCTTTAAATTTCCCTAAACCGGTACTCCATACACCAGCAACACCATAAGATCACCACTCTTTCTAGCTTCTAGCGATAAAATGGCAAAGTGAACACCCGGCAATTGTTAACCAAAGAATTGTTGCCACAGAGCCTGCAGTTTGGAAAGTCCGCAACATACCTTTAACACTTAATTACTAGTATCATCGGGCTAGCTCACTGAATAGAATCCAAGATTAATTACAAATAAAGCCAATAGATTCAATGAAAAGTACTGATATCCCCGCCATCCCAACAATCTTTTCAAATCCCAAATAAATAGACTTTTTTCTGATTGCTACAAAAAGAGACCGCTGTAACTTAAGTGACCTAACTGATGAATATCGAACTGTGTCATTGGTTCATCAGGCCGCAGTAACTTACAGGGCTAAGCGTAATACGTATCCCTCCAGTTAAGTTACTCAGCAACGAAGGAGCGTTAGGTGTCAGTTTTTAAAACAATTGGAGTCATGATTGCGTTAGCCATCTTTTCTGCCCCCAACGGGGCGGCAGACTTATTTGATGGAGCGAATGAACTACCCATAACACTACAAACACTTCTGGAAAGTTCTGGCCGAGAAAATGTCGTCAACTTGGTTCAACTTGGTGTTCTAAATCATGCGGACCTGAGTCAGTCAGGTACTGGAAATGGAACAAACTTGGTTCAAATAGGTAACGATAATTACGCTGAGGTTATTCAGTATGGTCAAGATAATGAAGTAGAACTTTTACAAGCTGGAGCTAATAACTTTGCCGATGTCACTCAAATTGGCAACGATAACTTAGTACAGATTAACCAACTTGGAAGTGCCAGTTTTTCAATTGAACAGATTGCAGACGGTGCCGCAATCACCATAACTCAGTATTAAACAAGGAGCGTCTAAATGAGATCGCAAACGACCAAAACACTTATCGCACTAGCAATAACGGCAAGCTTAGGAGCTAGTGGTAACGCATTGGCCGATGTCGCTAACAGCACAACCATTACTCAAACCATCGAGACGGCCAACAATGTTATTGGCCAGGAAGCTAGAGTGTCTCAAACTGGCTCTATCAATGTAGCTGAAGTGAACCAAATCGGTGATGACCAAACAGCAACAGTGATGCAAGAGGGCGTATGGCATGAAGCTTACGTTGATTCAAACGGTCAAGCTAACAACGTTGAAATTGATCAGGCTGATGACTGGCACGTGAGTAACACCAATATCAACGGTGATGGCAACGAAGTCACCGTCGCACAATATGACTTTTTTAACCAAAGCACGATTGATATTACAGGCAATGCCAACAGCGCCGATGTAATGCAAGATGGTGCGCAAAATGAAGCTGTGGTTGAACTTCTTGGTGCTGAAAATAGTGCAATGATCACCCAAGAAGGCAATGATAACTTTGGTGTTTTCCGCGTTGAAGGCAACAACAATGATGGTGACATTACCCAAATGGGAGATAACAACGTCGCTGGTTTAGTCTCACTTGATATCACGCCAAACGTTGGCAACAACAACGATGTTGAAGTTTACCAAGAAGGTAATGGCAACTTAGGGGCTGTTAAAGGGGTGGCTGGTGACAATAATAACTTTGTTGTTACGCAAGTGGGTGATACGAATACTGGCTTTGTTTATGCGCTAGCTGGCTCTGAAAATGAAATCGAGCTCGCTCAAGCCGGTGACAACAACACTGCCTACCTTGCATTCACGGCAGGAGATGACAACGATGTTGAAATTACCCAACAGGGCAATAACAACACGATTGGAGATACGCTAACAGCTGAAATACAAGGCAATGATAATACCCTTGATATTGAGCAGGAAGGTGATTTAAATGGTGCTGAATTTCAAGTTCTTGGCAACGAAAACGATATAGATTTAGACCAGGAAGGTAACTCTAATTTCGCAACATTTGGCGTTTACGGTGATGATAATGACATCGACTTAAGCTCTGATGGCGATATGAATTCGACTATCGCGTTTAGCACTGGTAATGACAACGACATCGAGATTGCTCAAGAGGGTGATGAAAATTTTGGGTATGTTGAGATTATTGGTGATGACAACGAAGTAGATGTCGAACAGGATGGAAATGAAAATGAATCACTCGTCACTGTTGTTGGCTTTGATAATACCGATGTAGAGACTACACAGGTAGGCGATTTAAACCTTATTGACCTGATCATCCTTGGTGATGAAAACAGTGCAATGATAACCCAAACAGGTAATGGTAACTGGGTAGGTGGCGAAACCGAATCTGCATTTATGGTTGAAGGTGTTGATAACAGCCTGACCATTGCTCAAACCGGTAATGACAACTTAGTTATGGGTTCTCAAACAGGTTCAGGCAACACTATCTCTGTAACGCAAACTGGTGACTTCAATACGGCCACAGTAATGCAAAACTAATCGATACAATACGATATGAGAAAAGGGAGCATTGGCTCCCTTTTTTAATTCACTCACTTATGAACTCAGCTCAAACTGGCTTTGATAAGTCTGTGCCCACCTCAACAGCTCCACTCGATTGCGTGATTGTGTCTTCCTGAAAATTGATGAGATATGGGCTTTCACAGTGTGCTCACTAATACATAGTTGATGAGCAATTTCTTTATTCCTTGCACCACTTGACACCAATTGAATGATTACACGCTCTCGTCCAGTTAGCATCTGCAACATAGCAACGGTATCTTGATCAACCTCATTTTGATTGTCTAATCGTTTCACTAAATAATTAAAAGCATCACTTAACAGTGCCCGCTCATACCACAGCTCATTAGCCACCATCTTACGTAACCCAGTCAGAAGTAAATCCATCCCCTGATCAGCATACAAAAGACCTTTGACCCCTAACAACAGCGCAGCTTTTGGCTCTAAAGTATTTCGTTCTACCTGATACAGCGCAACGGGCGCCTGTGCAAGTAACCTTGAGGCGACGACTGGGATTCCTTTGCTATCCAATGCGGCTCCTTTTTGTGCAATCAAAAACATGCGATTGCACTCTTTTGTCATAAGCAGGTCAGATGGTTTTTTAACCACAACCGTTTTTAGCCCTATCGAATCGGCCAATATAGCCAAATGACAAGGGGCAGCGACTTGATGAATAAACACCAATTCATCGATATGACTCATTGAATTCTCTCCCTGAATTTAAATGCCCTTACCTAGGCTAAGTATCATTTCATTCACTGTTACGTGAGCGCGTGCTTAATAAAATATTATAAATTCCGCGAAAACAGATTTAACATTAGTACAACAAGTCAGGTGTAAATATCTATAACAACCGAAATTATCAGACTAAAGTTCTGCAAAATAAGGGGGAATAAGGCAATAATTCAATATTATATAAAATATAAAAGGAGGCAAGGCTAGAAAAGTCAATTAGCTAGCCTTAAAAATATAGATAACCTCAATTTAGGATGAAACTGATGCAGCTAGCTTTTTATCAGACGTTATCGGGTTCCAATATCCCATTCTGATACCTTTATCAACAAGTTCAGACACAGCTAACTCTATCGCTTGTAACACACAAAACTGAACCGGTTCATTTGTTGTAAAACCCACTTCCGCTTCAGCAAGTCGATTTAGGCTGGTGAAACGAATCAATCCTGCTCGCATCTCCTGAGAAAATACGCGCTTGGTGGTGGACACTGACATCATGACCTTACCCGTATGCACATCTACCGCTCTCAAATAGATCGTCACTTGATCTTCACGATACATCTCAGAGGCTCCGATGCCATAATACTCAACACCCGCGCCACCAGTGCTGATGTTAGTTTCATAGCTAATGATCCCTCCCTCTAACAATAACCTTGCATTAGTCAGTTGCGGAACCTCATCATTCTTTGCTGTATTCGGTTGTTTTTTAGTTATTTTTCGCTCTGTCAGTAAGTTTTGCAACCCTTCCCTTTCTACGGGGGTAAACCATTTAGAATCCAACAAGGTTTGCACTAACATAGATGTCGCACCTTGGGTAACGGCCGTAGAAAAAGAGCTAACATTTTGCTGAGGCTTATATTGTCCTGTTTGGTCTCTAAACGAATAGACAGCTACAGGTATTGGATACTTAGGACCAGGCTTTGCCATCAGTGACTGCATTGTGTCGCTAATTGGATTAAGTTGAGCCGCGCTAATATTCAGCTCTGGTTTGGGGAGCAAACTGCAAGCAGACAAAAACAAGAGTAATGCCAAAGGGATTATCTTTTTCATCACTTACCCTCCGTATGTCGGCATTTCAATAACAGTCACTTCACCAGTCAATAGGTTGGTAATTGTTAACATTACACCACCACCTATCGAGGCTACTTCGATTCTAAAATCCCCAGTATCATAAGTACCGTCAGAAATTTCACCACTAGCCACACCACGAGTAATAGTGTTCATGATATTACGTTCCAGCGACTCCTTAAAACGGGTAACAAAGTCTTTTTCGTTGTCGCCTGCCGTATGATTATTTTGTGCGTTAGCTTTATTAAGCAAATAAGATCCATTCAAAGGCGAACCGCCAAAACTCGGGTTAATCGGTGTATAAACCAACTCAGTCGCCTGAGTAGAACTCGCCAAAAGCCATGCCGCAATAAGTAACATCCTGTTTTTCATTTTTACTTTCCTAATATCCATCTGTTCCGTCAGCTAGCTCGCCAGTAATCGCATTTGCTCGAACCTGAGCGAGATGATCAATCGTGAGCAAAATAGCCTGCTCAGCCCTCTCCTTTATTGGGCTGGCTCTTCGTCCAAAATGTGTTTTATAAATAGTTACACCATTGACATCTATAGTCAGTAAGGTCCCCGCTTGGGGGAAAACGGTTTCATATAAGGTCACATTAAAACCTTGGGTAAAAGGCAGATCACGCCAGTAGCTAGAATAGTAAAAGCCAAAATCTTTACCGAATCGAGTTAACGTCCTATCAATCACTAACCCACTGATATCGATATCTTTATCTTCAGCACTCAATGGCGGTACAAAAAAGTAACTAACGATAAGTAAAGCCACACCCTTCCACCACATAAAATTGCACCACTTATAATCAATGACTTGTTAATACCGTTTATAGCCGAAAAATAGGTGATAACAGACAAGTCCTTAGCCACATATTTCAGTGAAACTAAGCTATCAGCAATTGCACCTATTTGGCAGTTAAGAACCTAAGTGAATCTTGGCGCGAAGTAAGTATAGAAAAAAGGAGTAATACTTTTGGGTAGGTCAAAGTTGTTTATAACAATCTGTTTGGAATTGTATTCGCAAAACAAAAAGGCCTGCTGTTAAGCAGGCCTTTCGTGATCTCAATAAACCGTCTGCTAGAACGGGATATCATCATCCCAACCATCATCCAAATCTGGAGTGAAATTTTGTTGTGGCTGAGGAGCAGGACGCTGTTGCGGTGCTTGCTGCGGTGCAGCTTGCGGCTTAGGCGCATAAGCGGGAGCTGCTTGCTGTTGTGGTGCGTAACCCCCTTGCTGAGGTGCTGTTTGCTGCGGAGCTCCGTAACCTTGCTGTGTTGCAGCAGGTTGTGGCGCCGTAGGTTGAGCTGCTGGCTGCTGTCTGGCAGCTGGGGCACTTTGCTGCTGTGGTGTATATTGGTTTTGCTGCGGGGCATAACCACCAGCACTTTGACCCGTACCACCTTGTTGCTGTCCACCTTGACCACGGCTATCTAGCATCTGCATTTCACTAGCGTTAATCTCAGTCTTGTAGCGATCTTGACCAGTTTGCTGATCTTGCCACTTACTGGTTTGCAGTTTGCCTTCAAGATAAACTTTTGAGCCTTTCTTTAAGTACTCACCAGCCACTTCGGCAAGGCGACGATACATTACAATGTTGTGCCACTCTGTACGCTCTTGCATTTGACCTTGTTGGTCTTTCCAAGACTCACTGGTCGCCACTGTAAAGTTGGCTACGGCATTGCCATTTGGCATGTAGCGTACTTCAGGGTCTTTCCCTAAGTTACCGACCAAAATTACCTTATTGACACCACGACTGGCCATTGAAATCTCCTGCGATATTCTTACAAATCTAAATACAAATTCTGTCTTAGGCGAGCACTAAACTCAAGGCCCAAACAGTTAATTGACAGAGCCTAACACAGCTCGCGCTTCTCTCAAATCGAAATGCTCATCTACTTTTAAATAAGCCACCTTCTCTTCAAGTACCACAATGGCCTCCGCCACCCCTGTTAACTTAGAGAGTGCTGTAGCCATGGCGCGCGCCTGCTCTCTCCCTTCAACCGCAGCCTCTAAAGTGTAGCTCTTTAACAGCACTGGATTTTTCATACCAAGCGTTAACAGTAACCAGACAAACATCAAACCTAAAGCCACTGCAAACACACCCACAGCACCTAATAATTGGTACGCTCCACCACCGAGCAAACCACCACAAAAAGCCCCTAAAAATTGACTCGTAGAATAAACGCCCATCGCAGAGCCTTTGTCACCTACCGGGCAAAACTTAGCAATAAGACTGGGTAGCGATGCCTCAAGGTAATTAAAGCCAGTAAAAAACAGCACCACAGCAATGCTCAGCATGATTAAGTTATCGGCATACACTGCCATCGTGGCGAGTGCAGCCATCATAATCAGCAGCGCCACTTGGAATGTGGCCTTGGTATTTTTCTTTTTCACGCCGATGATTATCAATGGCACCATTAAGAAAAACGCCCCCATAAATGCGGGGAAATAGAGCATCCAATGTTTCTCTTTAACCAGTCCGGCATCGACTAAATCCAGTGGCAGCGCAACAAACACTGCCGTGAGGACTAAGTGAAGAATAAAGATACCGGCGTCGAGACGAAACAGTTGTGGATCGCGAATCATCGCTTTCAACTTGGCTGGCGCGGCAACAGTATCGCCTTTAGGCGCCTGAGAAATCGGGGTGGGTACCAGTAATTGCACAATCAACATGCCCAGTAACGCCAGCCCTGCAGTCATGGCAAATAAGCCAGACAAACCAAGATGCTGCGCGACAATAGGACCCACAAGCAACGACAAGGCAAAGGAGAAACCGATACACATACCAATGATTGCCATCACTTTAGTACGCTGCTCATCACGGGTTAAATCAGCGGCTAATGCCAATACGGCTGCAGCAATGGCTCCCATGCCCTGCAGCGCACGTCCAGCCACCACGCCATAAATAGAGTCGGCCGTTGCGGCCACAATGCTACCAAAGGCAAACATCAGCAGACCCAAAAGGATAATAGGCTTGCGACCATACTTATCAGACAAAATCCCCATCGGAATCTGTAATACGGCTTGCGTCAGTCCATATGCACCAATCGCAATCCCCACCCATAATGGCGAGAATCCCTCTAAGTGTTGCCCATAAAGCGCAAACACGGGCATGATCATAAACAAGCCCATCATGCGCAAACCGAATACACTGGCTAACGAAAACGCGACTTTTTTCTCAGTCTTAGACAGTCCATTATTGGCCATTTTTCGCCCTGATCATAATTCATAAATAAGTCGCGCATGTTATCACGAAGATTCGATTCAGCTCAAAAAGAAAAAGCTAAAGATGCGATAACAATGCGAGATTAGCGATATCTTCCAGTGAGTAGCCAGATGTCAGTAGTCAACACGTTACGCGTCGCTTTTCTATGACCTACTTCAATTTTTATGCGATAATCAGTCTCTTTTTTCATTGGTGGCTGTTGAGCTTTACTGTTTCATTCTGCACCGATTTGGTGGCTTGTTAAACAAATCAAAAAGTGCAATAACGTTAGACAGTAGATAAGCCTGCGACATAAACAGACCCTAGACTATCAGAGAGACAGATGGACAAGATTGAAGTTCGTGGGGCGCGCACCCACAACCTAAAAAACATCAACCTGACAATCCCAAGAGACAAGCTGATTGTTATCACTGGTCTGTCAGGTTCAGGCAAATCCTCACTCGCGTTCGATACCCTGTATGCAGAGGGTCAGCGCCGTTATGTTGAATCTCTCTCGGCCTATGCGCGTCAGTTTTTGAGCTTAATGGAAAAGCCTGATGTGGATCACATTGAGGGTCTAAGCCCGGCTATTTCAATTGAGCAAAAGTCTACCTCACATAATCCCCGCTCAACCGTGGGTACGATTACAGAAATTTACGACTACTTGAGGCTGTTGTTTGCCCGTGTCGGTGAACCCCGATGCCCGACCCACAATCTGCCGCTGGCTGCGCAAACGATTAGCCAGATGGTCGACAAAGTGCTGGAGATGCCAGAAGGCAGCCGATTAATGCTGTTAGCACCAGTGATCAACGACCGTAAAGGTGAGCATGTCAAACTGCTAGACAGCCTCTCGGCTCAAGGCTTTATTCGCGCTCGTATCGATGGCGAGGTTTGCGACCTATCAGATCCGCCAACCCTTGAGCTGCATGTAAAACACACCATCGAAGTTGTGGTCGACCGTTTTAAAGTCCGTGACGATATTCAGCAGCGCTTGGCAGAATCTTTCGAAACCGCGTTAGAACTCTCCGGCGGTATTGCCACCGTTGCATCGATGGATGGAGACACCGAGGAACTGCTGTTTTCAGCTAACTTTGCCTGCCCTCATTGTGGGTATTCGATGGCAGAGCTTGAGCCGCGCATCTTCTCTTTTAACAATCCAGCAGGTGCTTGTCCCACCTGTGATGGTCTAGGCGTACAGCAATTTTTTGATGCCGACAGGGTGATCACCAACACTGAGTTGTCGTTAGCTGGCGGTGCAATACGCGGTTGGGACCGACGTAACTTTTACTACTTCCAGATGCTCAGCTCATTGGCAGAACATTATAAATTTGATGTGGAAGCCCCCTACGAACAACTTAGTGATAAAGTGCGTAAAATTGTACTTCACGGCTCAGGCAAGGAGAGCATCGCCTTTAAGTACATCAACGATCGCGGCGATGTCGTGGTGCGTAACCATCCCTTTGAAGGGATATTGAACAATATGGACAGACGCTATCGGGAAACAGAATCTAACTCTGTGCGCGAAGAGCTAGCCAAATATATTAATACCCAATCGTGCAATAGTTGTGGCGGCTCACGCCTGCGGGAAGAAGCGCGCAATGTCTTTATCGACGATCTCACGTTGCCAATGCTCACCGAATGGTCAATTGGCGAAGCGATGACCCACTTTGAGCAGCTGTCCCTAACAGGACAACGTGCACAGATCGCTGAAAAGATCTTAAAAGAGGTGCGCGATCGTCTTGGTTTCTTAGTCAATGTAGGTCTTAACTATTTGAGCCTTTCTCGCTCTGCCGATACCTTATCAGGCGGTGAAGCACAGCGTATTCGCTTGGCAAGTCAGATTGGTGCTGGGCTTGTGGGGGTGATGTATGTCCTTGACGAACCCTCTATTGGTCTGCATCAACGAGATAACGAGCGATTACTGCAAACGCTTATCCACCTGCGGGATCTCGGTAATACAGTCATCGTGGTTGAACATGATGAAGATGCGATCCGTATGGCTGATCACATTATCGATATCGGCCCTGGGGCTGGTGTGCATGGTGGCGAGGTGATCTGCGATGGTACGCTTAACGACATCATCAGCTGTAAAGACTCGATAACGGGTCAATACATTTCCGGCACCAAGCAGATCCATATTAGCGAAACTCGGGCCGAGTTCGATCCTAAACAGGTCATTGAACTCTATGGCGCCACGGGCAATAACCTAAAAAATGTCGATTTGACCATTCCAGTCGGTCTATTTACGTGCGTTACCGGTGTGTCTGGTTCAGGTAAGTCAACGTTAATCAACGACACCTTTTACAAGATAGCCCACCGCTTACTTAACGGTGCAACGGTCGATGAACCCGCGCCTTATAAACGGATAGAGGGAATGGAACACTGCGATAAGGTGGTCGATATCGATCAAAGCCCTATTGGCCGCACACCACGCTCAAACCCAGCGACTTATACGGGTATCTTTACCCCAATCCGCGAGTTGTTCGCCGCGACTCAAGAGTCGAGAACCCGAGGCTATAAGCCAGGAAGATTCTCTTTCAACGTCAAAGGCGGGCGCTGTGAGGCATGCCAGGGCGATGGCTTAATCAAAGTAGAGATGCATTTCCTACCCGATGTGTATGTGCCTTGCGATAGCTGTAAAAGTAAGCGCTATAACCGCGAAACATTAGAGGTGCGCTACAAAGGCAAAAACATCCATGAAGTGCTAGATATGACTGTGGAGGAGGCGCGCGAATTTTTCGACGCCGTGCCTGCCATTGCGCGTAAACTGCAAACCCTGATGGAAGTCGGCCTTTCCTATATCGGCCTAGGCCAGAGTGCCACCACGCTTTCAGGCGGTGAAGCACAGCGGGTCAAATTAGCCAAAGAGCTGTCTAAACGCGATACAGGCAAGACACTGTATATCTTAGATGAGCCAACAACCGGCTTACACTTTGCCGATATTCAACTCTTGCTTGATGTGCTCCATCGCTTAAAGGCTCATGGCAACACTATCGTGGTCATTGAGCACAACTTAGATGTGATCAAAACTGCCGACTGGATTGTTGACCTTGGGCCTGAAGGTGGCTCAGGTGGCGGCACCATCTTGGTTACGGGCACACCAGAACACGTTGCAGAACATCCCGACTCGCATACGGCACGCTTCTTAAAACCATTATTAACAGACACCTAAACTCAATAAGCCCGCCCTTTTACGTAAGGTGCGGGCTTTTTCTCGCTTTATCGCACAACTCACGCTAGGTTATCCATTAAGTCCCCTTAACCATTATCGCCATGACATTGACCCGTTTTCACTCATTGGTATGTCGAATAAGACTTCCTATCCACGTCTTTACAGTGGCACTGCTCATACTGCTTAATGGCTGCACTAGCAACGGACCAAGCTGCAAGCGCCTATTTGAACTCACTTGGAGTCAGCACTCACCACTACAGCAAGATGTAACACTCTTAAGTTCAGCAAAATTTGAAGGCAGAAAAACCGGTACCCAAGGGGCCGAATTGACACGGCAATTTCTAATCTCGCGCATGCAATCTATCGGCCTACAACCATGGAACAATACCTATCAGCACCCATTTGAATATGATTATCAATTTGATACACGCCAAGGGGTAAATATTATTGGCGTACTCAACGCAACACAAACCACACAGGATTGGCGAGTAGTTGTGGCTCACTATGACCATTTAGGTAAAAAGGGGTCGCGGCTCTACCCTGGTGCCGATGACAATGCCTCAGGGATTGCTGCGATGCTCGCCATGGCCGCCCACGCGAGTACACAACCGCGCCCCGTCAATATCCTATTTGTCGCCACAGATGCCGAAGAGCCCGGCCTGTTTGGTGGCAAAGCATTGGTGGACCAATTAAAACTTGAACAAAGTAACCCTAATAGTACGCAAATAGAGTTAACGGTTAACCTTGATATGGTGGGTCACCCAGGCAGACCATATTCTATCTATGTAGAGGGGCGCAGAAACTTTACTCAGTTTGACGCCATACAACAACGGCTCGAACAAACAGTTGGCCTATGTGTGCGGGCCAATCATCCACCAGAAGCTGGACGCACGACTCAAAGAGTTGACTGGCTAAGAGCATCAGATCACTATCCCTTCCATCAAGCTCAAATCCCCTGGCTCTATTTTGGCGTCCCTCCCCATGCCGACTATCACCAACCAACTGATAGTGCAAATAAGTTAGATTACAATTTTCTAGCGGCTGTCGCTGAATCCGCTTATGAACTGCTAATAATTGATAGTTATCTTCTAAAGAAATAACTTAATTGACTAGATTCTCTGTGTTTTTTGAAATACTTAACACTATGTTTAATAATGATTTTAACTCATAAACAGAAGCCTTTAATGCCAAATACTAGTTATTGGTATGGTAAAATATATAACATCTTGCTATAATAATCGGCTTACTGATTCGTTTTCGGTGCGGGAAGTCGACACGGGGTTGATTTTCTGTCTTATAAAATCTTTAGGTGCAGTCTCTGCACTTTGTTACACCACAAGGCTACAACCCATGTCATCCAGTGAAAAAACTTTCCGCGAACTCGGCCTTGCCGAGCCTTTGTTGCGTGCTCTTGACGAGCTTGGTTATGAAAAACCAACGCCAATTCAATCTGCTAGTATCGACCCTCTTATGGCCGGTAAAGACATTTTGGGTCAAGCGCAAACAGGTACCGGTAAAACCGGTGCTTTTGCACTACCACTTTTAAATGCTATCGACCCTACCTCAAATACGCCACAAATCTTGGTATTGGCTCCGACTCGTGAACTTGCTGTTCAGGTTGCAGAAGCATTTGGTAGCTACTCTAAATTCATGAAAGGAATGCATGTACTGCCAATTTACGGCGGCCAGAGCATGCATCAACAACTTAACGCGTTGCGTCGTGGACCACAGATCATTGTTGGTACACCTGGCCGAGTTATGGACCACATGCGTCGTGGCACTCTTAAATTAGAGTCGCTAAAAGCAATGGTACTTGATGAAGCTGATGAGATGCTAAAAATGGGCTTCATCGATGATATCGAATGGATCCTTGAACACACGCCTAAGCAACGCCAACTCGCATTATTCTCAGCCACTATGCCTGAGCAAATTAAGCGTGTTGCTAACAAATATTTGTCTGAGCCTGTACACGTTAAAATCGCTGCAACGACTACCACAGTTGAAACCATTGAACAGCGTTTTGTACAAGTATCGCAACACAACAAACTTGAAGCACTTGTACGTGTGCTAGAAGTTGAGAAGACCGAAGGTATTATCATCTTCGTTCGTACTCGTAACAGTTGTGTTGAGCTAGCTGAAAAATTAGAAGCTCGCGGTTACGCTTCATCACCATTGCATGGTGATATGAATCAACAAGCTCGTGAACGTGCGGTTGATCAACTTAAGCGTGGCAAGCTAGATATTATCATTGCAACAGACGTTGCCGCTCGTGGTCTTGACGTTGAGCGTATTGGACACGTAGTTAACTACGATATTCCATACGATACAGAAGCTTACGTTCACCGTATTGGTCGTACTGGTCGTGCTGGCCGTACTGGTATGGCGATACTCTTCGTGACACATAGAGAGATGCGTATGCTACGCACTATCGAACGTGCAACCAATAGCCGCATCTCACCAATGGACGTACCAAGCCCAGAGACTGTGACTGAACGTCGTCTTTCTCGCTTAGGTGAGCAAATTGGCGAAGTGATTGCTAAAGACTCTTTAGACTTCATGAAAGGTGCAGTTGCACAACTATGCCAAGAATTAGAAGTCGATACCGACGTGCTTGCAGCGGCCTTATTGCAGCAAGTTCAGAAAGATCGTCCGCTACAATTACCTGCGATTAACGAACGTCAACGCGATAGCCGCGATGACCGTAGCAGCCGTGAACGTGGTGATCGTGCTCCGCGCGAACGTAACCGTCGTGATTCTCGCCCGACACCTACTAACCTAGGTAAGGCCGATACACTTAAAGATCATCCAGACGTTAAGATGTGTCGTTATGTCATCGATGTGGGTCGTGATCACGGTGTTGGTGTAGGTAACATTGTTGGTGCCGTCGCAAACGAAGCGAATATTGACAGCCGTTATATCGGTCAAATTCAATTATTTGATTCAATGACTGCGATTGATCTTCCTGATGGAATGCCAAAAGATGTGCTTCAGCACCTTAAGAAAGTACGTGTATGTGGCAAGCCGTTAAACATCCGTGAAGCCGGTACAGAATTACCAGCAAGCAGTGGTGACGATAGCCGTCCACCACGTCGTCGCAAGCCATCTGGCGATCGTCGTCCAGCGGGTGACAGAAAGCCACACCGTAAAGGTGGCGCGCCAAAAGATAATGGCTAATTAGCCTATCGATTTTAAAAGGGAGCCTTTAGGCTCCCTTTTTGTTTCCAGCCCCCAGATCACACATAACCTACAACTCCCTTCAACGACCACAACACCCATAAAACTGCAAACAAACAAAATAGATACAGTCACTTAAACAATGAAGGTTTAATCTGTGCTGGCTCACATAATGCCATTTTTATAGGTTACCTTTTCACGTTACTGAATAAACTCAGCCGCGAGCCAGATAAGTGTAGGTGTTGTAATAACACATACCAGCTTTCACCGTGGAGTCGCTCTGTGTTGCAATTGAATCAAGAAGTTTGCATGAAAGTGGATGATATCTTCGTTCAGTACTACCTCTTCAATATGTCTAGTCCTGTGATGATCACTTTCCCACCTGGATGCCAGTATTTAACTCAGGAAAACATCGATGCGGGTAAAAGTGCATGGAGCTTTGATTTTTTCACCAAACAACAGATCAATGTCATCGCCTGTAACCACATTGGTGCTGATAACTATTTCGACTCCCCCCTGTTTGCTGAATTCATTAATACGCTTGCAATACATCTAGCACAGTTCCCTAAACGTTTAGGCTACGGTATCAGCCGTGGCGGTTATGCAGCATCTTTGTATGCCGACACACTAGGCCTTGATGGCGCACTCCTGTTAATGCCTCTTAGCACTTATAATCCAACGTTGGCGCCATGGGATATTAAAGTCATTTCGGCAAATAAGCAGCATCCTGCGACTACAGAGCGAAAAGATGCAGCAAACTGCTCAACACCGCTGACCATTATTTACGATCCGCTATCACCCGCCGATAGAAAACACGCAGAGCGTTATGGGGAATCAGTTGAGAGAATTAGGTTACCCGGTGTTGGCCATAGAATATCAAGAACGCTGCAAGCATTAGGTATACTCAAATCAATCGTACTCATGTATCAACACGGCGAGATAGATAAGCACTATTTCTATACAGAGGTACGAAGAAGGCGACAGACAAGCTTTTACTTTAAAGGGCTATCGGTCAACCCAACAAAAAAACTCACGCTGAAGCGCTTAGGCATTATCTATTACCATCAACTTCGCTTCAAGCTCATGCATATTGAGCAACAGCCACAAAAAATAGCGTGTCGATGGCGAGATAGTTTACGCAAGCGCTGCCCAACAATAGTAATCAGCTACAAGTGGCTTTCTCCGTTATCAAATAATCACCTAATGCTGGCTAGTGGCGCGTTTGTATTTTGCTAAGTGTGATGTTCACTCAAGCAATTCATTCGCAACATACTCAGCAATAGCCAAGCTTGCTGTCAATCCTGGTGACTCAATGCCAAATAAGTTCACTAAGCCTGGAATATGGTGCGTCCCAGGTAATTGAATATTAAAGTCTGCAAATCCACTACTTGGCCCCTGTAATTTAGGCCGAATACCCGCATAGGCTGGCTGTAACCGTTCCAATTCAACCTTAGGGAAATAGTTGATTATCGCTTGATAGAACGTCTCTCTTAAGGCTTCTGGAACCGTATAATCGGCACTATGATGCTGGGAAATATAAAGCGTATCTGGTCCAAACTTTAATTGCCCAGCCATATCAAGCGTTGCATGCACACCAAGGCCTGTGGTGTTAAGCTCAGGCATAGGATAAACCAGATGCGAAAAGGGATGACGACCCCTGTATGAGAAGTAGTGTCCTTTGCACCAATGCAATTGCGGAATATCTTTACGGTTGAGCCCCTCTATTCGCTGTGCGATATCCACACAGTGAAGTCCAGCGCTGTTAATAAGGTAACGTGTTTTAAGGCGCATGGTTTCACCACTATTTTCTAGTCGTAAAATAAAGCCATCATGCACTCTCTCGGCTCCAACAAACTCCGTGAGCCCAACAAAGTTACCGCCTTGGCGTTCAGTTTTTGCCATCAGGCTTAACATATAGTTATGGCTATCAATAATACCTGTAGAGGCAGAATAGAGAGCTTCACTCGCACGAATATGAGGAGCAAGCGCAGCAGCTTGAACCTTAGTCAGCAATGCTAAGTTGGTAACACCGTTATCCTTGGCCTGCCTAGCAAGTTTATGCAATGCCAACGTCTGCGCTGCCCCATTAGCGATAATCAGTTTTCCCGCTCGACGACAGGGTACCTGCCACTCTCGACAGTGTTGGTACAAAAGGTGCTGACCCTGAACACATAACTTGGCTTTTAAGCTATCGCTAGGATAATAGAGTCCAGCATGGATCACTTCACTATTGCGACTGCTTATTTCACCGCCAATATTTGTGTGGCGATCAACGACCAGTAAATTGGGGTAGCACTGACTTAACTTAGCTGCGATAGCTAAACCTATAACCCCAGCCCCAACTACAACAACGTCAACTTGTTCCATCGAATATAAAATCCAGTTAAGTAATTTACAACAGATGCCATAGGGCAGATTTCGATATTAATACGTAAAACTGCGAGTAGTCAGTTCTCCTATTGTGTCGCTTTTATGACCATTGGCACCAAAGCTATAGTGAGCATTCAGAGTGCAAATTAACCTAATATTAACCATTCATAACAAAAACTTAACAACAGAGAATAGCACTAAAGTGCTATGGAGTTAATTAAATGTAACTGTTAGTAATAGATATTAACATTATCCAAGGATTCGGTTTATGAAGGGCACCATCGCACGACTGTTATTATTCATTACGCTCATGCTTAACTCTCAGGTAAGTTACAGTATCAATTTAGAAGCTTGCGATACCCTTTTGTGTAAAGAGTACTTTGAGGCCTACACGATATTGACCAAGCGCGGACATTCAGATGCAATGGCAACCTTAGGCGAACTTTATTACGTCGGTTATGGTACTGAAAAAGATCTGGATAAGGCATTTAAGTGGTTTCGACGTGCAGCAAAATTCGGTAATACTACCGCCCAGTATAAAGCTGGAGTCATGTATCTACAGCAATCTGACTATCAAGATATCGACAAAGGCCTTAGTCTGCTTGAAAAAAGTACTAAAGTATCCTTTTCGCCAAGTGCATTCCTATTAGGCAAACTTTACTTACAGAGTCATTTGATCAAACAAGATCTCGAACTCGCCGATAAGTGGCTATCAAATGCCTACCAACTTAATAATATTGAGGCAATGAAGTTTGCTAAAGCCCTACGCCTAAACCCGCAATCACATAATTTAGCCCTACCAACACTGTTTGCACTGGTCGATGACGAAGCGCCAGTCTCTAAGGAATACGCCAGCCCTGTCGGTGAAATGGAGGTGATCATTGTTACTGCACCCGATTACACCGCCTATTTCGATGATGAAATTGCACGATTAAATCGTACTCGTCCAGATACTGAGTCAGGCACTGGCTCAAATATCGCTGGCAGAACCTGTTCTGATCTCTGGGCCTGCTCTAGTGAAGGAGATGGCGAACGAATAAGAGATTTCATGCTCTCTGGCTGGGGCGGCGCAATTTAAATCCTAGATAAACAACCCACATCAACTAGTTGTACGCAGGGCCTTAACCAAGGCTCTGCGGGTTGAATTTACTCAATAAAAAAGGATCAACCATGATACGGAAAATCAAACAACTCACGCTATTTACAGCACTGTTACTTGCACTGCCATCCAGCTATGCAACAGGCTTAGAAGCTTGTAATACGGCTGAATGTAAAGACTATTTTGACGCCTATAAAATCTTAACCAAACGTGGTCACTCTGATGCGATGGCAACCTTAGGTGAGCTATATTATTCCGGCTACGGCACAGAGAAAGATATCAAGCAAGCATTGAAATGGTTTCGACGTGCAGCAAAATTTGGTAATACCACAGCTCAATACAAAGCGGGAGTAATGTACCTGCAAAACACCGATTATCAAGATATCGATAAAGGGATCACCCTGCTGAAAAAGAGTACTAAAGTCGATTTTTCCCCAAGTGCGTTAGTCTTAGGCAAAGTCTACCTAGACGGACATTTGGTAGAACAAGATCAGCAAGAAGCTGATAACTGGTTAGCCAAAGCGTACGAGCTAAATAACAGCGAAGCTAAAGCACTAGCTAAACAGCTTAAAGAAGCAGAGTA
>NZ_MCBT01000023.1:0-68236 GCF_001735525.1 Shewanella colwelliana | reverse complement strand
GTGGCTTTTTTGCGTTTGGGCCTTTTAAAATAATAGATCATTAGCGTGAGACAGCCCTTAAGTGAGACGGGTTACTTATCGACTTTAGCACGTGCGCGTCTTACCCATTTCGCCCAAGACGCTGCATTTATGCGTCTCGGTTGCTGGCACGCCCATGTGTCCTCTTCGGGGATAATAAAGAGTCGCTCATTTCTAGGTGCTTAATTTCTCGTAAAGAGAGTCGATAAAGCCCGCTTGTGAAATAATTACACGAGCAAGGGGGAGCTATTGTGCATGGATGGTAAACATGTGTCCTATTCGTATGGTAGGCGGGCTTCCATTCAAGTAGGCAGGCCACCTGAGAGCTGTTCACTGGTAATGCCACTGTGTCTGCCCATCTTGATAATGCTTGATAAATTCTGGTCACAGTTCCAATCATACTACTTCGCAAGGAATCTCAATCGCGTGTGATCTGAATGGGTAACATGCTGCGTAAATAGAGGTATAATATTGGTCATGAACTGTCGTCTCGGATGTGGTGCTTGTTGTATAGCGCCTTCAATAACTAGTGCCATACCTGGAATGCCCCAAGGTAAACCCGCTGGTGTGCGTTGTATTCAGTTGAATGATGACAATCTTTGTAAAATTTTTGGCAAACCTGAACGCCCCGATCTATGTGATCGGTTTGCGGCAACAGAAGATGTTTGTGGTACGACTAATGAAGAGGCATTATGGTTGATCTCTTCACTCGAAGCAGCGACTCAGTCTTAAAAGGTTCACTATGCAGTTAACGCGTTATACAGATTTTGGTATTCGTACATTAATGTATTTAGCACTTTCTCCTGAAAGAGAGGCGTTGTTCAGAATTGCTGAGATCACTGAGGTGTTTGATCTGTCGCCCAATCATGTATCTAAAATTGTGCATCATTTGGGGAAAGAGGGTTACTTGCAAACCATTCGAGGTAAAAGTGGTGGATTCAGGCTTGGAATGGCGGCTGATCAGATCAATATAGGTCAGTTGGTTCGTATTTTAGAAAACTCATTAGCACCAATTGATTGCAGCAAACCTTACTGTCGTTTTACGCCTGCTTGCCAGTTAAAAGGCGTTCTTTCTGAGGCTGTCGATGCATATTTGGCGGTACTAGATCGCTATACATTGGCTGATATTGTCAGTAATCGCCAAGAACTCAAAGCATTGCTACCCGATCTTTCTATTCCGGTATTAGAGCTATAAGTTCACTCATTAACGTAGGTGTGTGGTAGTTGGGCTGTTTTTGGGCTCCTGTTGTGCAACACTATAGGGTAACAGAGAGGAGGTCCGCACTAGCGTTATCCCTTGTTCAGCTAGTCTTGGTAAATTCTCGTTGAGAAACCGTATTGTTTCTGGATAAGGGTGAGCTATTGCTACCACGCTTCCTTGAGCGTTAGCTAGCTGAATTAGCTGTTGGAATTGCTTTTCTAATGCAGCTTCAGTGACATCATTATCTAGAAATAGTTGTCGTTTAAGTAGCGGTATACCCAGCATATTAGCCGTGTCAGCAGCCTTGCTATATCGTGTTGTCATGCTATCGACAAAGTAACTGTCCTGCTGTTTCAAACTCTCCATTAACCACTGCATCGGCTCATCGAGTTGAGTAAGCAGGCTACCCATATGATTATTTACCCCTTTCGCGTAGGGGATGCTATCAAGTGCCTGATTAATTGTGTGCTTAAATTCTACTTCGCCCATTTGGTTCGTTAACCCGCCGGGTCCTAATACTTTGCCATTTAATGCCTGCATTGGAATGTGAAGCATTATTTCATGGCCACGTTTGTTGGCACTCATGGCTATGTTATGTCCAAGTGGCGTATGAGGTAACACCGATAAGGTGATTGTTGAGGGGAGGGTCAGTACGGCCTCATCGGTTTGACGATATCCGATATCGTCAATGATGATTGAAACTTGTGAGGCATTAACTGGACTGACAGAAAATAAGACGGCAAATAAAAGTAATAAGCGCACAGAATTTGGATTCACTAACTATTGGTTTTTATCCATGTAATAGCCGAGTTGATGATGTGATCTTGAGCTATATCTTCATGGGGCGACAGTTCAACGATTATAGGCATACTTTGTAGGTCAGTAACAGCTTCAGTTACTATCTTTATGTCTGGCTCTATACCAATACTATGGATATCTCGCCCTTTTGGGGTAGTGTAATGTGCGATGGTCAACTTTATTGCGTTACCGTCCATTAAGGTCGGGATTAAACTTTGCACCGTCCCTTTACCAAAACTCTGCTCACCAATTACCGTTGCGCGACCATTTTCCTGAAGGGCGGCAGCCAGTACTTCAGAGGCTGACGCCGACCCTTTGTTGATAAGCACTAATAATGGCAACTTGGAAAACAAGGTTTGTGGAGAAGCGAAGTAGTCGGAGTTGGCATCGAAGAAACGGCCACGGGTTGATACGATTCGCCCTTTAGCAAGAAAAAGGTCAGCGATTTTTATGGCTTGGTCTAATAGTCCTCCGGGATTATTACGCAGATCCAATATTAAACCATTCATGGGTTGTCCTTGCCATTGAGTGAGTTGATGAATCAGATCTTCATTGGAGTCCTCTTGAAAGCTTGAGAGCTTAATATAACCAATTCCATCACCAAGTAACTCAGCTCTGACAGAATTAACGTCGATAACACTCGGTTTAAGTGTTACATCAAACACCGCATCAGAGTTATGGTGAGTAAGTGACAAATTGATAGCGAGATTGTTTTGGCTATGAAATTTAATCTCTTTTAATACATTGTCGAGGTGATTAGCGCTAACAGACTCGTTGTTTACTTTGACTATTTTGTCGCCAGGTAGTATGCCCGCGTTGGCCGCTGGCGAGTGAGGGAAGGGACTGATAATGGTGACATAGTCTTGATCGGTCGCTATCTCAATGCCAAAGCCAAAATATTCGCCAGCGTTGGCATCTCGAATATCGGTGAAGGCATCTTTATCGAGAAAATTTGAATAGGGGTCGAGCTTAGCAAAAATGCCATCGATGGCGGCTTCGATTAACTCTTCCTGGCTTATTTTATCGACATAGTAGGTTTCAACGGTATTAATTACGTCGATGAGTAGTGGGTAACTGAGTTTAGAGTCGAAACGTTCTGCGTTCTCTTGTCCTGATAGAGTGATGGACAAACCTAGGGTTAATCCGAGGGCAATACAGGTGAGATAACGAATAATATTAGACATATACAACCCCTTTTAAACGGGGTTGTGGCTGTATTAACGTCTGCAGTATCTCGCAGGGTCGACAGCTTGCCCCTTGTGCCTTACCTCAAAGTATAGGCCAGGTTCTGTTTGTCCACCCGAGCGTCCGACCAGTGCGATGGTTTCGCTTTTTTTAACCGCATCGCCAGCACTCTTTAGCAATGTTTGGGCATGACCATAGAGGCTCATATAACCTTTACCATGATCGATCACCATTACCATGCCAAAGCCGCGTAACCAGTCAGCATAGATCACTTGTCCGTCAGCAATGCTATTGATGTTTTGTCCCTCTGGCGCAGAGAGCATGATGCCCTTCCACTTCACTTGTCCCGAACGTTGGCTGCCAAAGCCAGATTTAATGCGTCCTTTGGTGGGCCACCTCAAACCTTTATTGCTAACTAAGCCATTCATGGCTGGGCTATCTTGCATCGCCTTGAGCGCTTGTTCTACAACTCGCTTTAAGCTGGCCTCTTCAATTTGAAGTTGCTCTAGTTTTACTCCGTGGGAATTAAGCGTGCGCTTTAGCTGGGTTAAGGTTTGTTGCCGCTGTGCCTGCTCTTGGTTCAGTGCTTTTGCTTGTTGCTGCTGATTTAATACTAATTCATTGAGGCGATTCTTTTGCTGGCGCTGTGCTGTTTCAACGGAAACTAGTTCGGTTAAGGTTTTTTGCAGTTCATTAATAGAGGCCATACGCGCATTATTGAGGTATTGGTAGTAAGCCAATAGGCGTTCAATGGTTGCCGGGCTTTGTTGGTTGAGCAGCATTTTAGTGTAATCATGGTTGCCCGCTAGGTAGGCGCTAGCCAGTTGATTGGAGAGCGTGTCTTGCTGGGTCTTTTTGAGTTTGTCTAGTTCTGCTTTACGCTTATCAAGTTCTGTAAGCTTATTGTCAGTGGCGGTTAACGCTTGCTTGGTCTTGTTAACCTTCTTGGCAGCTTCTGCGATCGCTTGCTCATCTTTTTTTAGTAAACTGATGAGCCTTTCATGTTGTTTGTTGGTGTTTTTGAGTGTCGATTGCTGACTACTTATCTGCTTTTGCAGTGCTTCAAGCTCGGTTTGTCGCTGTTTTAGGTCTGATGCCTGAACAGTACAAGAGAGCATGATAAAGCCAGCAAAAATGCTGGCTTTATTAAAACAGTTTCGCAAAAGCAAAGAGGTATTACTCGCTTAACGTGATAATAGAGCGTCCAGTCATCTCTGACGGAACTGATTGTTCCATCAAGGTTAACATGGTTGGGGCTAAATCACTTAGTCTTCCGTTAGGTGATATTTCACCTTTACGGCCAACATAAATTAGCGGTACTAACTCACTGGTGTGTGCCGTATGCGCTTGGCCTGTTTGCTCGTCTGTCATCTGCTCTGCATTACCGTGATCGGCGGTGATCAAACACTCACCATCGACCTTAGCAAGAGCTTCTACAACGCGGCCAATACAGGTATCGACAGCCTCACAAGCCTTAACTGCCGCATCAAAGTTACCAGTGTGCCCGACCATGTCGCCGTTAGGGTAATTACAGATGATGACGTCATATTGGGTTGACTCAATCGCTGCGACTAACTTATCGGTTAACTCGGTAGAGCTCATCTCTGGTTGCAGATCATAAGTCGCTACTTTAGGCGATTGGATTAGGATCCGATCTTCGCCTTCGAAAGGCTCCTCTTTGCCACCATTAAAGAAGAAAGTGACGTGGGCATATTTTTCAGTTTCAGAGATACGTAACTGCGTTTTACCACTGTTTTGTAGCACTTCACCCAAGGTGTTAACTAAATCAACTGATGGATAAGCAATGCCGGCATTAATATCGCCAGCATATTCTGTCAGCATGACAAAGTTAATCTTAGGCGTGACTGCACGCTCAAAACCGTCGAAGTCAGGATTAACAAAGCTACGAGTGATTTGACGAGCGCGGTCAGCACGAAAGTTCATGAAGATTAGGCTGTCGTTATCATTAAGCGTTGCAACCTTACCATCAGCATCAGTAATAGCAGAGCTTGCGACAAACTCATCATTCTCATCACGTGCATAGGCGGCCTCCAGTGCATCAACAGCATCAGTATATTGATGTTGTGATTTACCTTCGGTGATCAGCTCATAGGCTTGAGATACGCGATCCCAGCGGTTGTCTCTGTCCATGGCGTAGTAACGGCCAATGATCGAGGCAACACGACCTGTGCCTAAAGCGGCAAAAACTTCATTGAAGTGTGCCAAGCTAGACTTTGCACTCCGAGGTGGTGTATCTCGCCCATCAAGGAAGGCATGCAGATAAACCTTCTTTGCACCACGTTTAACAGCCATTTTGCACATGGCTTCAATATGGCTTTCATGGCTATGAACACCACCAGGAGAGAGTAACCCCATGATGTGCACCGCGCCATTGACGGCAATGGCTTTATCAACGGCAGCGACTAATGCTGGGTTGGCATCAAATTCACCATCATCAATGGCTTTGCCGATGCGAGTTAACTCCTGGTAAACCACACGGCCAGAGCCGATATTGATGTGGCCAACTTCAGAGTTGCCCATTTGTCCATCGGGTAAACCTACGTCGAGGCCTGAGCCAGAAATCAAACTATTTGGATATTGTTGGTTGAGTCTATCGAGTACTGGGGTGTTGGCGTGATATACCGCATTGTTATGGGTATTCTCACGGTAACCCCAGCCATCGAGGATGAGCAATGCCAATGGGCGTTTGCGTGTCGTCATGGTGGTACCTTTAAGTTTAAAAACAAAGATTGAATTCTAAAATTGGTTAAATATTACTACGGACGCCCTAGATCAAAAAGCGATTTACACCGATAGAGGCCATCGACCTTGTCACATTTTAGACTGTTGCCAAATAAGCGGGACACTTAAGAGGCTAACAACTTGCTGCAATATGATGTCGCAATCGGTTATACTCTCTGCCCTGACAGTCTTTCAAGCCACAGAAGTAGGCCGTAAACTATGCAAGAATATATTGAATTTTTTAAAGCCAACCCAATGCTTAGCCTTGCTTGGATTGGTTTATTTGTTGCACTTATTGTAAGCGTTCTTAAGTCTAGTGTTTCTAAAATCAAAACCGTAGATCATCAACAAGCGACGTTGTTAATTAACAAGCAAGACGCCAAAGTGATTGATGTTCGCTCAAAAGAAGAGTTTAAAAAAGGTCATATTGTTGATGCTGTTAACGTTCCGTTATCAGAAATTAAAAATAATCAGGCATCAGCCCTTGAAAAGTATAAAGCCAGTCCCATTATAATGGTATGCAATGCTGGAATGACCTCGGCACAAGCAGCCCAGCTGATGGTAAAAGCAGGTTTTGAATCTGTTTATAATCTCAAAGGCGGTATGGGTGAGTGGCAACAAAGTAATTTACCTGTGGCTAAGGCCAAGCGCTAATTATACCCATTCAAAGATTGCTTTTTTAAGGCGTCTTTGAGTAGAGTGTCATCTCTTTAAAAAATGGCTTGAGCGATGCGTCCATCGTTCAAGAAAAAACTAAAACCGGGATGGTGGCTGAGATCTAGTTTAGGACTCGAGTAACAAAAGCCCTAAAGAAGATTCTCCCTTAGGGAGAGTCCAACAAATTATTAGGTAGGAAATTATGGCTGAAGTAGCAAATAACGAACAACAGGGTCCACAGTTCAACATTCAACGTGTTTACACTAAAGACATCTCTTTCGAAACGCCAAACAGCCCAGCTGTTTTCCAAAAAGAGTGGAACCCAGAAGTTAAGCTAGACCTTGACACTCGTAGCGCTAAGCTAGCTGACGATGTTTATGAAGTGGTACTTTCTCTAACTGTTACTGCTAAAAATGGCGAAGAAACAGCATTCCTATGTGAAGTACAACAAGCGGGTATCTTTGCGATTGGTGGTCTAACTGAACAGCAATTGGCTCACTCTTTAGGTGCATACTGCCCTAACGTTCTATTCCCATACGCTCGCGAAGCTGTGGGTAGCCTAGTTGCTCGTGGTACTTTCCCACAGCTAAACCTAGCACCAGTTAACTTTGACGCACTATTTGCACAGTACGTTCAACAGCGTCAAGCTGCAGCTGAAGCGGCCCCTGAGTCTGCTGAAGAAGCGAACGCTTAATCACGCATGAACAACACAGCCGATATTACGGTACTGGGGGCGGGCTCTTATGGCACCGCCCTTGCTATTTCTTTAGCCAGTAACGGTCATAAAACACTGCTTTGGGGCCACGAGCCCGAGCATATCGAGAACCTTAAGCGTGATCGATGTAATAGTGAGTTTTTACCCGGTATTGCACTGCCTGACTTACTCATTCCTGAAGCCTCTATTGCCACGGCGCTAGCGGCCTCTAACAATGTGTTAGTTGTCGTGCCAAGCCATGTGTTTGGTGTGGTACTAAAGCAGGCGAAACCGCTGCTACGCGACGACTCTCGTATCGTTTGGGCGACCAAAGGGTTAGAGCCAGAAACCGGCCGTTTGCTTCAAGAAGTGGCGCGAGAGGTGCTTGGTGACAAGTATCCACTAGCTGTGCTGTCTGGGCCAACCTTTGCTAAAGAGTTAGCGGCGGGGATGCCAACAGCCATTGCAGTAGCAGGAACCGATGAGCACTTTACTAAAGAGCTCGTAGAACTGCTGCACAGCCCTAAGCGCTTGCGTGTTTACGCAAACGATGACTTTACAGGTCTACAACTTGGTGGTGCTGTTAAAAACGTTATCGCGATTAGTGCGGGAATGTCTGACGGAATTGGCTTTGGTGCTAATGCTCGTACAGCGTTAATCACCCGTGGACTCGTTGAGTTGACGCGACTTGGCGAGGCCATTGGCGCGCAGCCATCAACCTTTATGGGGATGGCGGGTTTAGGTGACTTAGTGTTGACCTGTACTGACAATCAATCTCGTAATCGTCGCTTTGGTTTAGCACTTGGCCAAGGTCAAGATGTTGAAACTGCCCAGAAAGAGATTGGGCAAGTGGTTGAAGGTTATCGCAATACCAAAGAGGTCTATACCTTAGCTAAGCGACTTGGTGTCGAGATGCCGATCACAGAGCAGGTCTATCGGGTGCTTTATCAAGGTGGAACGCCTCATGAAGCGGCAAAAGCCCTGTTATCTCGAGATAAAAAATCTGAGACATCAGATAGCGACTCATAAGCGTATCGGTTTATGTGAATAGTAAAAAGGGTGCTAAAATAGCGCCCTTTTTGTATGTAAGGTAAAGGCAATTTCAGTGAAACATCATGACGTGATCATTATCGGAGCAGGTGCTGCGGGTCTTATGTGCGCCGCGACAGCGGGTTATCGAGGTCGTGATGTATTAGTGCTAGACAACGCTAAGCAAGCTGGGCGAAAAATTCTCATCAGCGGCGGTGGTCGTTGCAACTTTACCAACCAAAAAGTCGAACCGGCTAACTTTATTTGTGGCAACCCCCATTTTGTGAAATCGGCGTTAGCGCGCTACTCCTCGCAAGATTTTATCGAATTGGTCGAACGTCATGGTATTGAATATCATCAACGGGATCACGGCCAGCTGTTTTGTAATGACTCAGCTAAAGAGATTGTAACCATGCTGCTCACTGAATGTGAATGGGCGGGCGTCAGCGTTAAGCTGCGTACAGAGATAACCAATATAGCTAAAGTGGACAGTGGTCAGTTTTTACTGTCGACCTCAAATGGTGACTTAAGCTGTGAGTCATTGGTCATCGCAACCGGTGGCTTATCTATGCCCAAACTGGGTGCCACACCTTTTGGTTATCATGTTGCAGAACAGTTTGGCCTTAAGGTGTTACCTACCTATGCTGGATTGGTGCCCTTTACTTGGCACAGCGAACAAAAACAAAAGTTTGAGCCTCTGTCAGGGATAGCGGTACCGAGTACCATTACGGCGAAAGACGGCACCCAGTTTAGCGAGGCTTTACTGTTTACCCATCGTGGTTTATCTGGTCCTGCTGTGTTGCAAATATCTAACTACTGGCTACCCGGTGAAACCATTTCAATTAACCTGCTGCCAAATATGGATGCCAACGAAGCACTCGCTCAAGCATTGGCAAACCATCCTAAACAGAGTTTGCGTAACACCTTGAGTCAATGGCTACCTAAACGCTTGGTAGAGGTGTTATTTGAAGAGTCGCTACTGAATATGGCGCTTAATCAATTAGTCCACGCCCAGCGCGATCAAGTCATTGCCGATCTGCACGATTGGGAGCTGCTGATGAACGGTACCGAAGGTTATCGTACCGCTGAAGTGACTTTAGGCGGGGTTGATACCAACGAACTCTCTTCAAAAGATATGCAGAGCAAGAAGGTGCCAGGATTATTCTTTGCCGGTGAAGTGATGGACGTTAGCGGTTGGCTAGGAGGGTTCAACTTCCAGTGGGCTTGGGCATCAGGTGTCGCAGTAGGTCAAGCGGTTTAGTTTTGTCAGCGAAAGTACCCATACAATTTCAACTTACCAGAACAACTCAATGACAGAGCGTCACTCTGCCATTGAGTAATTACTCTGAACGCCTTTCAGCTCACAGATATTAATAGAAGTTCTCACTTAGCTTGATCCCCTTCACTCTCTGGTTTGTTATCGCTATGTTGTCTTGCTGCGCAGGCGTATAACTAGCGTTAGGTCATGGACGACAACAACAATAATTTACCTAAGGATGGCGTACTCTACCGCTCATTGTTGATGAGCAAATATGGGGACTAACGAATGTTTTTTATTCATATGATGTTGCTGTTGGCGGTGATCTTTGTTGGGATCCGTTATGGAGGAATAGCCTTTGGCCTGCTCGGTGGCTTAGGGGTATCCATTTTGGCGTTTGTGTTTGGCATCGCGCCAGGCTCACCGCCCATAAACGTGATGTTGATAATCTTGGCTGTGGTGGCGGCCTCGGCGACCTTGGAAGCCACTGGTGGCCTAAAGCTCTTGGTGCGTTATGCCGAGCGTTTACTGCGTAAGCACCCAGAGCAGATCGTATTTCTTGGCCCTTTGTGTACTTATTCGCTCACCGTATTAGTGGGGACCGGACACTCTGTGTACCCATTGCTGCCTGTTATTTATGATGTGGCATACAAAAAGGGAATTAGACCTGAGCGTCCATTGGCTATTGCCACTGTAGCCTCACAAATGGGGATCACAGCGAGTCCCATTGCGGCCGCTGCAGCGGTCGTCATTGCTACGGCTGTAGACAATCAACTCGATATTGGCCTTATCGATGTACTGATGGTGACGATTCCATCAACCTTGATTGGTGTATTGGTTGCTTGCCTATGGAGCCTTAAACGCGGTAAAGACTTAGATAATGACCCTGAATTCCAAGCGCGTCTGCAAGATCCAGAGTTTAAGGCGTCATTGCTCGACCCCGAAACCACCACTAGTGCAAGCGACAGTCAAGATTCTACGGCTAAGAAAGGCCTCATAGTGTTTTTATTGGGGATATTATCGGTCATCATTATAGCGTTATTCAGTAAACAGCTTTTACCTGAAGGGGTGAAAATGTCTGTGGCTATTCAGTTTATGATGCTGTCGGTGGGGGGGATTATTTTACTGGCGACCAATGTATCACCTAAAAAAATAGCTACAAGCAATGTGTTCACGGCAGGCATGACCGCTGTGATCATTATCTTTGGTATCGCGTGGATGAGTGACACCATTATCGGTCACCATAAATCGTATTTGGTTGAGTCGGTCAGTGATATTGTTGCTGTATATCCTTGGACATTTGCCATTGCGATGTTTGTGGTGTCGGTATTTTTGAAAAGCCAAGCTGCGGTGTTAACCATTATGCTGCCGTTAGGGTTTTCTCTGGGTATCCCGGCGCCTGTATTAATTGGCGTGCTGCCCGCTTGCTATGCTTACTTCTTCTTTCCATTTTATCCTAGTGACTTAGCGGCCATCAGCTTTGATCGCAGTGGTACGACACGTATTGGCAAGTATGTGTTAAACCATAGTTTTATACTGCCAGGTTTTATCGGGGTGACGACTGCAACCGTTGTGGGTTACTTTATATCAATAACCATTAATTGATGTCATAAACCTTGGTAGTCCTATGGTGCTACCAAGGTCCTCGTTGGGAGATTGTGTGCGGTTATTCTTTGTCGTGTTAATCGTCATGCTAAGCGGCTGTGCATCGTCGCCTCCTGTTGCTGACATGAAAAATGTTCAGCCTACTTCCGCTTCATCGCAACGTATTTCGGTACAAGAGTTTGAAACCAAGCTACTTAGCTTTTTTCAGCAATGGCAGGGCGTTCGCTATCGTTTAGGTGGCATGAGTCATCATGGGGTTGATTGTTCCGGGCTGGTGGTGCTGGCCTACAGCGAGATACTTGCTCTGCCGTTACCCCGCACCACGGAAGAGCTGGCAAAACTAGGGAAGCCAATTAGCAAAGCCAATTTACAAGCGGGAGATTTAGTCCTATTTAAAACGGGCTGGTCGACAAGGCACGTCGGAATTTATTTAAGTGATTCACGTTTTTTACATGCTTCAACGAGCCAAGGGGTAATGATATCTCGATTGGACAATCGTTATTGGCAGCAAAAGTATTGGCAATCGCGTCGACTATAAATTGCGCTGGATGAGTTCGGTCATCCAGTGCAACCGCTCATCTGTTATGTGTTTACGTCCAGCCTTTGTTGGAACCAGTTTCTGCTAAACTGATATTAAGACGTCATCAATTTGGAAACTGGGCGTAGATTGAGGGGTGCATGGAACAACTACCTGTAGTGCTTGTTGTTGATGGGGCGAGTGAAGCCTGTCATTCGGTGTGCCAGTTTTTGACCGGGCAATATCGTCTGCTGACTGCAGACACCGTTGAGCAGTGCCTCATTGCTGCCATGCAAAAACCTGAGTTAATTTTGTTAAACATGGCACTTCTTGATGACTCGGATATTAGTGTTTGGCAGCAGTTAAAGTCCAATCCTGAAACTCAAAATATCCCCGTTCTGGCACTGGTTAATGACGATGGCGAAGGGCTCACAATGCTGGATAGTGGTGCCGCAGACTTTGTCTGTAAACCTATTCAAGCGGTTATCCTTAAGGCACGCGTTGCTACCCATATTCAATTGCAGTCTCAGGGCAATAAACTTAATTTTCTTGCATTACATGACCAGCTAACGGGTTTGTATAATCGGCATTTTTTGGTGGAGCGCGCCCATCAAAGCTTGTCGAAAATACAGCGTCATCAAACGGCACTCTCTATTGTGTTGTTAGATTTAGATGGTTTCCGCCATATCAATGACTTTAATGGCCACCATGTCGGTGACTTGGTATTGCAAATCGTGTCAAAACTATTGCAAGAATCCTTTCGTAAAGAGGATGTGGTTGCCCGCATGGGGGGGGAGGAGTTTGTGATTCTAATGGAGTCGGGCATTGAGGAAGCGCTTGATAAAACTGAGTCCGTGCGCCAGTTATTACAGAACCTCAAACCAATGGGATTACCGCTAACGGGTAGCTTTGGCGTCGTCAATGTCAATGCCGATAATCTCGACTTCTCACACCTTATGTTACTGGCCGATGAGGCGGTTTATAAGGCTAAAGCTGACGGACGTAATTGCATCGTCTGCTATGATCAAGGGCATTACCTTTCACAAACCACCCACTAGCCATAAGCCGAAGCGAAGATCGGCTTGTTCCTCCCATTTAGCACTGTCTCAGTAAGCGTAAAATATGTTATTTTATGGCCACACTATGTGTTGGGCGTTCTGCCCACATTTTCCACTTTTACCTGTAGTAGATAAGGATTTATGGAATGGCAAAAGCAAAAATTGGCATTGTGACCGTCAGTGATAGAGCCAGTGCTGGCGTGTATGAAGATATTTCAGGCAAGGCTATTATTGATACGCTAAACCAGTATCTTACATCAGAGTGGGAGCCAGTGTATGAGGTGATTCCTGATGAAGCTGATGTCATTTCAGCGACCCTTATTAAGATGGCTGACGAGCAGGATTGCTGCTTGATTGTTACTACAGGTGGTACCGGACCAGCCAAGCGCGATGTGACCCCCGAGGCCACAGAAGCGGTATGCGACCGTATGATGCCTGGCTTTGGTGAGTTGATGCGCGCCGAGTCGTTAAAATTTGTGCCGACAGCGATTTTATCTCGCCAAACCGCGGGACTTCGTGGCGACTCACTTATCGTTAATTTACCAGGTAAGCCTAAGTCGATTCGTGAATGCCTCGATGCAGTATTCCCAGCTATCCCTTATTGCATAGACCTGATGGAAGGGCCCTTTCTAGAGTGCGACGAAGCGGTGATAAAGCCATTTAGACCTAAGGCAAAATAGCTTAAGAGGCTGTTGTGAATAACCTAGCGACATCAGTGGCTAGGTTTTGCTTTAAGGTGTTTACTCATAGAGGCTTTCAGTTGCGCCTCATTGTCTCGCTCCCTCTCACTTTTATGTTCTGCCATTGCATCTTCCACCAGTCGCTCACAGCGTACTCTCTCTGATTCTTGTTGTAATGGGTCAATAGCGCGATCGGTTTGCGCATCACATAGCGCACTGGCACAACCTGAAACTGTCGATACGAGTATCACCAGTCCTAGGGCTCGCTTGGTTTTAAAAAGTTGCTTGTTCACATGTTTACCTGACAGCATTTTAAAAAATGCCACTCTATCATAGAAATCAAAGCGCTTTGTGGCGATTAGGCTAATGACTGACATGAGTCGCGACTAATTTTCTCGTCGGATCAAGCTGTACATCCTGGCGATGCTTGCCTTCCACAACGGTTAAATAATAAAGACCTGTGGCTGGCGATTGAGGATATTTTGGCGATGGTGGCCGTTATATGCCTCTTCTAATAATCTGATGCGCACTATAGCCCGTAAACAATAGTAAGCTTGGTATCGCAATAAAATGTGCGAACAGATTGGGTTCAGTGCTGAAATGTAACCACAATAGTAGCGTCCAGCTACCCCCTAAGTAACAGAGGCTAAGTAGCAGGTGTAATCTTGGTTTATTCATTGACTATTTCCTTATCATTTACACTAAAGCCAGTATAAAAACTCGACAAATAGCGTGAAAGTGTCATTATTGACAAAATAAGGGTGATTAATGACAGTCTGTGGGGCGAAATGAAAACGGTTATGATTCTAGCGGCGGGTAATGTTGTGGCGGGTGGTATCGTTGGCTTTTTAGATGTATTCAGCTTTACTAACGCTTTATATCGCCGCCTTAATCCTGAGGTCACGCAAGATCTATTTCATTGCCATATTATCTCTGCTGACGGGCAAGCGATCACGACTAATCAAGGCTTCCAACTGCCTGCAATGGCCTTAAGTGATGCACAGTCAATAATGGCGGCAGATGCGGTGATATTGGCGTCCTCTTTTGTGACCAATAAAGCAGAATTTCAACTATATCAACAGGAGTTCGAAGGCCTGTTAAAGCCACTACAAGCCTATGCGAAAACAGGTAAACCCATTGCTGCCTATTGTTCTGCAACCTTAATGCTAGCAGCGTCAGGCTTGCTCGATGGCCGCCGTGCGACCACGGTTTGGTGGTTGTCTCAGATGTTTGAGCGCAATTTTGAACAGGTTAACCTTTGCATGGATGCATTGGTGGTGTCCGATGAGCAGTTTCATACCGCAGGGGCAACGACATCAAATTTTAGCTTGGCGTTACACTTAGTGGGCTTGCTGGCTGGGGAGGCGTTGGCGCAGCAGATGGCTAAGATATTACTTATCGATCCAAACCGCTGCTCGCAGCAACCCTTTATGACCATGGCCATTAATCCCGAGCAGCACAAGGATGAGTTGATCCACAAGATCCAGCAGTGGATGCACTCTAATCTTAACCACAATTGGGTTTTAGATGAGGTGGCCGATAAGTTTGCCGTGGGTAAGCGCACCTTAATCCGCCGTTTTAAGAAAGCACTAAATGAAACGCCCGCGAGCTATATGCAGAGGTTACGTGTTGATGAAGCCAAGCGCCTACTAGAAACCACTGAGTTGGCGCTAGAGCAGATTGTGATACGAGTGGGTTATGAAGATGTCAGCTCGTTTAGAAAACTGTTTATTCAGCTTACGAGTCTTTCACCTCGTGTCTATCGGCAAAAATTCAATACCCATACCTGCTGTTAGGCTGCAATTAGAGAGCATTGATCTGCTGCTTTAAGTCGTAACTGCTATCTGTCACGATTTTCTCTAGAGTTTGTACTCTTTCTTCTAGATGGCGGTTTTGTTTGCGAAGCAGTTCAAGTTCATCGAGTTTGATATCGGCCTTGGTGATTTTCTTCATTCTGAAGTAGTGTTTAAGGCCTTCGCTAATTGCTGTGCTGATGATAAGTGCCAGCATAATAACCATAACAATAATCTCTTTATCCATCATAAACACCTTATTAACTTTCTGTTTTAGCATTGTTTGCGTATTTATCGACAACCTTGCCAGTTGTCGCCCATATCAAGACACCGCCCCAAGCTATAAATGATAGCCCTGCTGGAATACACGCCAATAAAATGAGCTTAAAATGCTTGCGGTTAAACATCAGTGCGAGCATGGCAGGTAGAAACCAGATAATGAGCACTCCAACAGCTAGCAGAGCCATAAATGCATAGTTTTCTTGGGCTAAAATTTTATCTACAAACTCCATTTTCTCTCTCCTTTAAGTTAAGCCCGTCGCCATGAGTACGCCGGGCTTAACGGTTTCTATTTATAATCCGAAAACAATCTTTTCACTTTTCAGTGAACGCTCCATACCGAATGCCAGCACGATGGCAATGGCGACAGTGGTCGTGCTTGATAGTGCAAGTTGCAACATTGGGATCTCCTGGCCTTTGATAAAGGCTATAAGTGCCTGCATCTGTCCAGAGATTGGCAACCATTGCAGTGTATCTGGCGCAATGTTGTAACTCGCCGCCATCGACAGCATCATAGGAACAATCAGTACTATGGTGAGATATGACTGCGCCTCTTTAAAGGATTTAGCCATAAAGGAGACAAAAAGCTGCAGTGCTGCGGCCATTAATGATATTGGCAGGCCGATCACTAACATCAATGCGATAAAGTCTGGGGTAATATTGACGCTAAAACCAAGCTCCTGCCAAGGCACAAAGCCATAGGCGATTTTTGAGATCACTAAGGTTAAAATAAGCCCCACCATGGCAAAAATGGTGACTGCTGCAATTTTTGCCAGCACGATATCGCGGGTAGACACTGGATGACTAAGTAGCAAAGCCAGTGAATTGCGCTCGCGCTCACCTGCGCTGGTGTCTATAGCTAAGTTCATACCTGAGATAAATACCGCGTACACCATCATGAAAATGGCAACACCTAAGATCATACCGCCCTTAGAGTCAGAGGTGGCCTGATCTTCAACGACAACCTTTAGTGGCTGCACCACCTTAGGGTCGATACCGCGAGCGATAAGACGAAGGCTGCCCATTTCGGCGCTATAAACTTGCAAACTTTTCTCTAAACGTCTGATAGACGATTGCAGCTTTTCATTAGAGTTATCGGCGATAAGCGTGATCTCCGCCGGCAGGCTGTTAGCCATGTTGCTTGCGTAGTCTTCACTGATGATCAACTCTATCTGTTTACGGTCGGCATCATCGCCTTGGCTTATCTCATTGCTGGCAAGAAACTTAACCAAGTCAGGGGCTCGTTCGCTGTGGCTGATGGTGATGTTGAGTGCTTCAGGGCTAGTTATTTGGCCGATAAGTAGCATAAACATGCCACACATCATCAATGGGGCACCAATGGCATAGTAAAGGCCAGCCATGACCGAGCGCTTATCTCTGGCGGCATCGGTCAGCTCTTTTCTGACCATAGTGATTATTGTACTGATCATGCTGCAATTCCCTCGTCGGTGCCTATGAGTTCAATAAAGGCATCTTCCAATGATGTTTTCCCTGTCTGCTGACACAGCTGTTCTGGGCTACCTACGGCTACTACTTTACCTTCAGCCATGACAATCACTTGATCACACAATGCGGCCACCTCTTGCATCACATGGCTAGAAAACAGCACACAATGCCCCGCATCCTTGAGGTCTTTAAGTAGGTCGCGAAGCACTCGGGTGCTCATCACATCTAAACCTCGGGTTGGCTCGTCGAGAATGATATTGGTCGGTTCATGCACAATTGCCTGTGCCAGTGCCGTTTTCATCCGTTGTCCCTGAGAGAATCCTTTGCATTTACGATCAGCAATATCATTCATATGCAGTTTGCCCAGTACACTGGCTGCTGCGTTTTTGGCATCTTTACGGCTCAAGCCATTAAGCTCGGCAAAGTAGCTGATATATTCCCGCGGGGTTAAGCGCTCATACAGCCCAAATGGATCTGGGAATAGTCCCAGTTGTTGTTTAGCGGCGACCGGGTTTTGAGCGACATCAATGCCATCTATCTCAGCATGGCCATTATCTGGTTTGAGTAAGCCAAACACAGTACGTAAGCAGGTGGTTTTACCTGCACCATTGGGGCCTAGCAGACCTGTGATTTGCCCATCTAATGCCTCAAAGCTAAGGTCATTAAGTGCTTGGACGTCGCCAATACGTTTTGAAAGATTCGATACTTTAATCATGGTCCGCTCCTTGTGCGCTTGCTGGCACCGAGTCATCAGTTTTTTGGGGAATCGCCTCAACAGTACTGGCATTAAGGTAAAAGTTACGGCGAACATCTTTATTCAAACATTCGTCACTGAGCTCATCGACTTTACCTTGGCTAACAAGCTGCGCGATAAGGTCATTACCACAGCTTTGATAGGCCACACCATGAGTGGCATATGGGGCTACGAAATGTTTAGCATTGCTGAGTTTTTCCATTGCCATTTCGCCCCAGCTTGGTGGGGTGGCAGGGTCAAGCTCTCCCGACAACACTAAGGTTGGAATGGCACTATCGATAGGGGCTGAAAAATCACTGTCTACCGCTGGAATGTTCCAAATAGGGCAGCTTTGATCGAAGCCTTTTAACATCTCTCGGCCAAAATAGCCTTGCTCTGCCTGCTGGCGCTCTTCACTGCTGAAGCGTTGCCAGTCTTCTCCGCAAACTACAGCAGCATGCATACCCGCAGCGATACCTGTGCTGTTAATGGTGAGCGCGTAAAGCCCCATAATAGGTTGAAAATTATCTTGTGCGGCCTGATTAATGGCGTGTGGGATCAGGGCTCTGACATTTGGCATATAGAGCGCCATGCGCACCGCACCCATAAACTTGGCTTGGGTCATGGTGAGCAGAGTGGGCTCACTGGTAAGCGGATCTCGGGTTTGGCTAATCGCAGGGCCTTGGCTTAGTCTGTCATTAACCTGGGCAAAATCGGCTGCCAACTGCGGGAACTGCTGCTGACATAAGGTATTGTTTTGACAATCTTGTAGCAGTAGGTCAAGTGCGCGGCTTATGGCGTCACCTATGTGTAATACACTTTGCTGCATAGGCACTACGCCATCGATAGTGACGGTAGATAGAGCCTGTGGATACTGACGCATATAGAGTTGTGCCATACGTGAGCCATAGGAGATGCCATAAAGATGTAGTTTTTGATAACCTATGTGTTCACGCACCGCTTCAAAATCTTTGAGGGCTGTATTGCTACCATACTGGGTCACATCTGCGTCGATACCATCTAAGCATGCTTGGCTTTCTGCGCCGATATCGACATCACTATCGTTAATAGAGAGTGCTCCTTCAAACCCTTCTCCTGTGCACTCAAGTAGATTTGATTGGCCCGTACCACGTTGGTCGATGAGCAGAATATCTCTATGTTGACGCACTTTGCTGAAGATTTTATCGAAACCAGGGGCGTTTTCGATGGCCGATTGGCCTGGGCCACCCGCGATAGCCAGCAGGGCTTCGCTGGGGAAGCTAGGTTTAATCGCAGGCAATACCACATAGTGTACTTGAATCTGTTTGCCATCGGGCAGATTGTAGTTTTCTGGCACCGATACGCTGCCGCAGCGCAACCTATCTGAAAGCCCTTCTACATAACAAGATTCAGCCGTTGACGTGTTGTCTGTGTTGGCCCAAGTGGGCTGTGAGAATAGCAGCAAGCCAGCCGCAGCAGGGATCATTAGAGCGACTAGCTGTTTGAGGCTTATTTTGTTGCTTGGGTTATTGCCCATATGATTAACCTTTCCATGAAGCATGATACTTATTCCTTAGTTGAAATTTACTGTATCTATGTTAATTTAGTACTGTATCGGTGTATCAATGTATTAATACAGTGACTAAAGGCTAATGCTAGAATTACTTAATGTCAACCCCAGTAGTGGCGATCCAATTTACCGACAGTTAAGCGAACAGATTGTGCGTTTGATTGTGGGTGGGCAGCTGCAGCAGCAACAGGTATTACCGTCGGTAAGGCAGATTGCTGAGCATTTAACGGTGAACCCTATGACGGTATCACGTGCCATACAATTGCTGGTGGAGCAAGGGTGGCTTGAGCGTCGTCGTGGCCAACCCACAAGGGTTGCGGCGCGGGAGGAGAGTGAAACAACCTCTGGCGCGCAGTTGCTGGTGCCACAAGTCGAAGCGCTAATTGCACAGGCGACCCAATTAGGTGTTAGCGTCGAAGAACTTCAAGATGTGATTGCGAAAGTTTGGCATAAATAATTAGGATGATTGAATATGGACCACAACGAACAGCCCATTTTAGCGTTTCAGCACCTGAGTAAGCAGTTTGATGATCAGCTTGCTATCGATGATCTCTCTATGGCGCTATACCCTGGTATGGTTGTGGGCTTACTTGGGCAAAATGGTGCCGGTAAGTCAACATTAATGCGTTGTGCTTTGGGCATTGTTGATGTGAGTCAGGGTCAAGTTTCATTGTTAGGCGAGTCTAGTGGTGAGTTAAGTTCAAAGGTGAAAGAGCGCTTGGGTTATGTGCCTCAACAACCCTTTGGTTATGAGGGATTCACCGTTGAAAAAGCCCTTCAGTTACATAGAAGCTTCTACCCAGATTGGGACATTAAATTAGAGCAAGATTGGCTAGCACGCTTTGAGCTTGAGGGGAAAAAGCAGGTGCAGCGATTATCTGTGGGCCAACGGCAATCTTTAGCCCTGATTATGGCCATGGCGTACAGACCTAAGTTACTGATCTTAGATGAACCCGTTGCCAGTTTAGACCCTATCGCTCGTCGTGAATTTATGTCTGATCTGTTTGACTTAGCCTTAGATTCCGGCTCTGCTGTATTGTTTTCTTCTCATATCACCTCAGACTTAGAGCGTGTGGCCAGTCATCTGGCATTGATGAAAAAAGGTAAGTTGGTCATCTTTAAAGAGATAGACCGCGTGCGAGAAGAGATTCGCTTAATCACCTTAAAAGCCAATCAATCGTTACCCAATGAATTACTGGTATTAAATCAACTCGGTGAGCAGTTATTAGTTGATAACTACCACGAAGGAATAGCGCCCCTTTGCGACGCGGTGGCGTCAGTTAATCTTGAACAGTTGTTTATGGAGCTGCATCGATGAGATGGCCAAATTCGCTGCGCGGCATGATGTGCATGTGGTTCTTTGACTTGGGGAGTGTCAGCTTTCTCGGTACGGCTATGTTGGCGTTTGTGTTGATGTTGCTGTTGAGCATGGGCGGTAAGCTTGAAGCGATATCAATGATGCTGGGCATGATGCAAGTATCTACATCGGCCGCGATAGCGTGGCAGTTTAATCGTTTAGCTGCGACCGAATGGGCAGCCTTGGTACCGCATTACCGCCACAACGTCTTGATTCAGGCTGTGTTTATTGGTGCTGTAGTGACGAGCATTTCAGTGTTCACCAGTATCTTGTTGGAGCTACCTATGGGAGTAGAGCTGGTGCTGGCGGCTACGCTCGCTGGCTTAAGCTTTATCTATTTTTGCTGCCGTTATGTCAAAGGTTTCTATTTCTCTTTCTTTTTGTTCTTGCTGCTGCCATTTTTAGACGATATTGCTAAGCAGATCCCTGGGCCGAGCTTGCTGATTATTGCCATCGCAGTATTTATGGTTGCAGGGCTGCTATGGCGAGAGATCGTGGCGTTAAAATGGCACAACGAGGCGCGTTCTGTTTACCTCAATGGATTAGAGATGGGTTGGTTTTGGTTGCCAAGCTTTGGTTCGTTGCGATTCATGTCTTACATCGATAGGTTTTTGCATCCAGCAAACTTTTTCTTGGGCGCAATGCTATCGATGATCGTCGTCACTATGCCGATCATCGCCTTGTTGGTCACCCTCATTAACTACATCGCTGATATAGAACTGCCTGTGCTATTTATTTTGGGTCAGTTTAGTGCCATCTGCTGCGCAATGGTGCATTGGAGCCGAGTTCAGCGTTGGCGAGCGGTTGAGGCACTTTATATGTTGCCCGGATTTGACGGTAAACAGGGGATGGTGGAGGCGTTTGCTGCGGCGCAATATCGACTGTTAGCTCTGCTCACGCTAATGATGGCGGTTATCGCAACTTTAGTTGGCCTGTCGAATGATTCATTTACCTTTGTATTGTGGGGTCATGTGGTACTCAGTACCTTCTGTGCCTGTGCGCTCCTGTTGGGTTTTGGTTGTGCAGCCAAAGGCGCGATACATATAACGTTGACTATGCTAGTTGTTGTCGCCCACTCTATATGGTTGTCCAGTTCACTGATTGCCATACGCGATGGTGAAGAAATAATTTACTGGTTATTTGTAGACATCGGATTAGTGGCGTTTTCCATGCTAACCCTTTGGTGGGGAAAGAAAAAGCTCTGGAGTGGCGATCTGGCGTAACCCCACGAAATCCATGGGTTTTGTGCACCGCTTAACAGTATTTGAGCAAAAGCTCTTATTTTTTAGCCAATGTTAAAGTAAAATGCGCAAAACAGGTACACTTGTACGCTAAAAAAGGTCATAAAAAATGTCACTCGAGCAATATCATCCAATTCGTCTGATTCAAGAGCAGAGCCGCCAACTCGGTGAGGCGACCGCCCTTGAAGGCTATGGAATGGCCGCTCCGTGGGATCGCATTAGCTGGCGTTCTTTTGGTGAAATTAGTGACAACCTTGCTAAAGCGCTCATTGAAAAAGCGATTGAGCGTCAAGATAAAATCGTTATTTTGTCGCAAAACTGCCCACAATGGACCTGTGCGGATGTCGGTGCGCTAAAAGCGAAAGCAGTTGTGGTACCCATTTATCCAACTAGCACCATTGAGCAAGCGCGTTACATTATTAACGATGCACAAGCCAAGTTGATATTTGTCGGTGATGCAGAGCAGTACAAGATGGCCTGCGAGCTTGTTAAGCTGTGTGATAGCTTGGTTGATATTGTGGTTTTTGATGCCAGTGTCGCCTTGAAAGATAGTACTCACAGCCATTTTGATACCTTTATAGCGCAAACCTTTGCTGCGGCGTCGGACGTCGAATTAGCGGCGCGTATTAAAGAGAGTCATCTCGATGATTTAGTCACACTCATTTACACCTCTGGTACCACGGGCGACCCTAAAGGGGTGATGCTCGATTATCGTAATATTGCGTCTATGGTGCGCCAGCACGACACGGTACTCCCGTTTATTGCTGGTGATGTATCGTTAGCCTTCCTGCCATTGAGTCATGTATTTGAGCGCGGCTGGAGCTTTTACGTATTATGCCGGGGTGGTCATAATGTCTATCTGCAAGACCCTATGACGGTAAAAGACGCCATTGTAGATGTTAAACCGCATACTTTATGTGTAGTGCCGCGTTTTCTTGAGAAAGTCTACAGCGCTGTGCAGGACAAAGTCATCAAGGCGCCCGAAACGCGTCAGAAACTATTTACTTGGGCTATCTCGGTGGGTAGTCGTCAGTTTGAGGTGGGGCAAGGGCGTGCTAAGGGCTCATTAGCGTTAAATCTGCAGTGGAAATTGGCGAATAAATTGGTGTTTAGCAAGCTGCAGCAAGTGTTAGGGGGCCGCCTAAAATTTATGCCGTGTGGTGGCGCTGCGCTGGACCAAAATGTTGCCAGTTTTTTCCATGCGATCAACGTACCTGTACTGTGTGGGTATGGGATGACCGAAACTGTCGCCACGATTACCTGTAATACTTTGGATAACCGTGTTGCTGGATCCAACGGAAAAACTCTGCCAGAAGTTGAGATAAAACTGGGCAAAGACAATGAGATTTTAGTTCGCGGTGATACCGTGATGCGTGGTTACTATAACCGCCCAGATGATACCGCTGCGACTTTCGACGAGGGGTGGTTGAAAACTGGTGATGCTGGCCATATCGACGAACAAGGCAACTTATTTATTACAGACCGTATTAAAGAGTTGATGAAAACTTCTAACGGCAAATATATTGCGCCTCAGCGTGTGGAAGGTACTGTTGGCTGCTGCCCGTTTATTGAGCAGGTTGCAATTATTGCGGATGCCAAAAATTACGTGACAGCCTTGATTGTGCCAGCCTTTGAGTCGTTGGAGAGCTGGGCACAAGAGAAAGGGTTGCACTATGAGTCACCGATTGACTTACTGCGCCACAGTCACGTGATTGAACATTTTGAGCAGCGCTTAAAGACTTTGCAGAGTGAGTTGGCAGGATTTGAAAAGATTAAGAAGTTTACCTTGCTGCCTGAGGCGTTTTCGATGGAAGCGGGTTTAATCACACCAACGATGAAGCTGCGCCGCAAAATGATTTATCACAAGTATGCCAGTGAAATTAGTGCCATGTATGTTAAGTGATCGGTAACTGATTAGAAAAAGGGACGTATTTACGTTCCTTTTTTATTGAGCTGTTTTACCAATGTGGAGTCCTGTTGCATCCATTTCTGTTCTCAGTTACCGTCAGCAGCACAATAATAAAACGATAATCGATAAAGGAACTTCCCGTGTCGCAGACCTTTTTTACCTTAGCTATTCAACCACGATTCAATGAAACCGATGGCCTAGGTCACATCAATAACACCGTCATCCCCGTATGGTTTGAGGCGGCGCGTGAGCCCGTGTTTGAGATCTTCAATCCCAGCCTTAATCTGGCCGAGTGGAACCTCATTGTCGCTGGTTTTACGATTGCCTATACCGCGCCGACTAACTACGGTAAACCCGTAGAGGTTAAAACCTGGATAAGTCGAGTGGGTAGTAGCAGTTTTGAAGTCGCGCAGCAGAGTTGGCAAACTGGCAAAATGACCGCTGAAGCTAAGACGACGCTGGTGCATTATGATTATGCTGTGGAAAAAAGCGTCCCGATTGCAGATGTGGTCAAACAGGCTCTGTTGCACCTAACTGGCGGGTAGCCTGAATAGGGCTTATTTAATCTAAGTTGACGTTAAATAAGCCTTAAAGAAATTTCTTTACATACCAGCAGCTTGCGGTTATTTGGTATTGCTGCGCTTTTGCCCAGAGTAACCCGTGCCTGACTAAACGCTCTGCTAACCCTTTACCGCGTAAGGCCTCGGGAACATACGTGCGTGAAAAATCAACATGATCACCTTGCAAGCCATATTCTAATACAGCTTGATTATTGTCGATTTCGATAACAAACTGCTGCTGTTCAGCTTGATGTTTAATGGCTATTTCTGTCATAAGGTTTTATCACTCCGATTGAGTATTGTCTCTGTTATAACAGTTTTTGCTTGCGGTTAGCTATGGCTATATTTTGGGGCTACCTTGCGTCGACCGGACTGCTATGGCGCAGATAGATTATAATTTTTTCACTTTTTAGTTGGGTCAGTATCGGTGTTGAAAAATAGATGTAACCATTTTTTTAGGGCTCGTTATCTCCCGTCTCTTACCATGGCGCTTTGTTTGGCTGGTGTAGGCACTAAAGTACACGCTGTCGATACGGATTTGCGTCATGTGATTGAGGCTAAAGTTAAGGGCGACATCACCAGCACTATAGTGTTAACCGATGCCAACCTTATTTCGTTAGGGATTGTCGATTTTAACCCTAACTCTTTAGTCGACTTGAGTGAGATAGGCGATATCAATGTTGGTGATGAAGAGACCTTACGTCGGCGCAGCCAGCTAAAGAGTTACACAGTTCCTTGGGAAAGCGATGACGTACAGCTGACACCACAATGGACTAGATCTGTTGGCGTACGATTTTCTTATGTGAGTGCGACTGACAGTATCGAGGGGATTGACGATAGAACACTTCAAAGCCCGTTAGAAGACACGAGTTACCTTCTGGCGGGAGAGTATCGTTGGAAATATAAGATCAATCAAAACTGGAATCTAGCTTTGGGTTTAGGTGGTCAGTTTCTATGGTTGGAAAACAGCTTAAAATATCAAGATCCCCTTCTCGAAAGCTTCAGTAGCCTTATTGACAACGCCTTTGTTAATACCAGCTATGGCGCACTTATGTTTGATCCCAATGCGGAGTTAACCTATGCCAGTCAATGGTATGGGCACAAATGGGAGTTTATTAGTTCACTACGTTACGCTGTTGGGCGCACAGTGTTTACAGATGACGGTGCTCAAGCGGTTTCGCCCCAAGTTGGGCGTTTTAGTAACGCTTTTGTATTTCATTATCAGCTGCCTAATGCATGGGATAACCGAAATGAACTGCGCATGCTGATTAAGCGGGTTGATCTGACAGGTGATGTGGTCGACCCAATGGGGACTCGCGACTATTATGAACTCGGTGCAGGCTGGATAATTGAAACGCCATCGCTATCCTCTTGGCTAGACAATATTGGCGTGGGAATTACGCTTAATATCAATAGCGGCCTTAGTGGTGGTGGCATTGTGTTATTGCTCAATGAGGAGCTCTGATTCACTTTTCCACCACCCAGCTTTGTTCTTTTAGGCTATTTTGCTTGATGATCGTGTAAAACGGCGAGTAGTTCTGGCGTTAATTCTGCCTTGGTTTTAGTTTTGAAATTAAACATGACAGCCACTGATGAACCGACTGTGGTGACAGCTTGCTGCTGCTCACTAAAAACTTGATAGTGCATGGTAAAACGGTCGCTTTGAATATCACTAACACTCACACCAACATGCAGTGTATCGGGGAAGGTGACCGGTCTTTTATAACGGGCGCTATTTTCGCTGATCACTGGACCTAGGCCTGATTTATACATCTCATCGAGCGGAAAAAAGCGGTTAAAAAAATCGATGCGTGCTGTTTCAAAGTAGCGAAAATAGACCACATTGTTGACGTGCTGTAGGGCGTCCATTTCCCCCCAAGCAACCGAGATAGAAGTATGGATTGGGTATTGTTGGATAAATTTTTCCACAGGGATCACTTCCTTTTGCTCTTTTAAATTTAAACACTTGTTTGATTGAGCATAACAGCATGACTATGTAGCAACAAGAGGCAACTGCTGGATCAAAAAAGACACCTTAAGGTGCCTTTTGGGAGAGGGCTAACTTAACGGCTAGATCTCTAATTCGTCAAAGCTGGTGATCTGTTTGAAGTCGCCAGTACGCTGAGTGGTTTCACGGACCATCTGTAGTGTACGAAGACCTGCTTGCTCCGCTGCTTTTAGCTCTTCAATGACATCAGAGATAAACAGCACTTGTTTGGGCGCTAAGCTGATGGTGTTGATGATGTTGCTGTATGCCTGCTTGAACAGCTTATTACCTGTACGGGTATCGAAATGGCCGTCGAAGTATTGAGTTAAGTCGCCACCGTCACTGTGACTAAATAACAGTTTCTGCGCATCAACTGACCCTGAAGAGAAGCTATATAGACGTACATTGTGAGCTTTAAAGCCTTTCACTGCTTCGATAAAATCCGGGAAGATATGCCCTTTAAATTCACCTTTGGCATAACCTTGTTTCCAGATTAAGCCTTGCAGGGTTTTCAGTGGTGTCGCCTTACGGTCTTCGGCCACCCATTGTTGCAGGATCTCTATGACTCGGTCGAGTGACGCTTCTGGCTCTAATGCGATATCACGCACATCACAGATGCAGTTGTCGACTAATACATTGCTTTGATTTTCTTTAATAAAATCAGGGAGAGCCTTTGCCGAATAAGGGAAAAGGGTGTCCTGAATAAAGTTTAGGTCGGTTGTTGTACCTGCTGTATCTACAACAATGGCTCGAATACCCATAACGTTGGCTTACTCCACAATGCATTACTAAAAATGATAGCTTAATTTACACTCCAGATCCTAAGCTGTATTGCCCCCGTTGGCTAGTGAATTATCACCACTAATGTTGCGATGGGCTGCTTAGCTGACAACTTTGCAATCAAACGACTAAAAGGACGAATATTAACCATTATTGACGGGATTCTGTAGAAATATCATACTTGCACGTTCTCGTCATATATTCAAAGGATGGAAATTGACAATGAACGTCTCAAAAATCATCACCGTTTTACTGATACTCATCATCGGCAGTCTTGTATTGCCTTTAGCCGCAAAACCGTCGGTTAAATCTCTGCCTATGCACTTATCCGCTTGTGATAGCACTGAGTGCAGTAAAAAATTTAAAGAATACAAAACCTTGTCCCGTTATGGTCATTCTGATGCCATGTATACGTTAGCGGAGATGTATCGTGTGGGTTATGGTGCAAATATTGATATGCGTTTGGCCACAAAGTGGTATCGCCGTGCTGCGAGGTTAGGTAATCCTTTTGCGCAATATAAAGCGGCGATTATCTATCTTCAGGATACAGAAGAGCAAGATGTTGATAAGGCGATGCGCTATCTTCGTTCAGCAAATAGAGCCGATCTGAGTGAGGCTACTCATCTCTTAGGGATGCTCTATTTAGAGGGTGATTTAGTTGAAAAAGATGCTGAAAAGTCGAAGGAATATCTCACTAAAGCCTATGAGGCTGAGTACCCGCCAACGATGATGTTATTGGCTGAGGCGAGTGACGTCGCGTTAGCGTCTCAGGTATTGGCTGCAAACACGGTTAAGCATAAAAAACAGAGCATTGCGGCTCCTATCGATGAGATGGAGGTTATCGAGGTTCAGGGGCTGAGCCTTGAGGAGGTATTTAGTTATCATATCTCAATAATGCGAAATGGTGTGCCGGATGGAGCAAATGGTACAGGTACGTCACTGCGCGGCAGAACCTGTGGCGAGATGATCGCTTGTAACACTGAAACCGATAAAGAGCGAATTAGAGACTTCTTGATGTCAACTTGGTAGTCAATGAGTATTAATTTTTTGGGGGGGAATCGCTATCATCCCTAACCTAGTACTCATATGTTGTTATGCAAGAATCAATGGAAAAATAAAAACGGTGAGCAGGGAAAATATGATAAAAAAAATACGACAGAGTTTGATCGTCATGCTCGTTTCCATGGGGCCTTTAAGTTTGGCTCTGGCGGCGAACGTTGATGAGAGCAACCACATTGAAACCCTGAAGGTGACCTCGCGCTATTCGGTGCAGCCTATAGAGTTTACGGTCACACTCCCGCCTAACTATAGCCATAACAGTGATCAGGGTTATGTGGTGTTGTTTGACTTTCATCCTCGCAGTCGCGCTTATCTTGATGGTATGCATGATTGGATGAGTCACAACGGCGCTTGGCCATGGCTTGAAACGATTATTGTTACCGCGCCAGATGGCAGTGAACCGCTCGGTAATATGAAAACCGCAGCGATCGAAGAGCAGGGCGATACTCAGTTACTCGACTTTATGCAACAAGCATTGTTGCCAGCTATCGATGCCAACTATCGCACCAATGGTTTTCGCATCTTTAATGGTTTTACCGGTAATGCAGGGTTAGTGCTTTATACCTTAATTAACCGACCAGGGCTGTTTAATGCTTACTTTGCGGCTAGTCCTGTGTTGAGCCAAGACTTTGCCTATGTGATAAAAGATGCACCCAAAAAGTTGGCTGCGATGCAGGGTAGACCGCGTTTTCTGCTGATGAGTACCAGTGATAGCGACTTTGAGAAAAGCCAGTTGGCTGACTTTGCCTTAATGGAGCAAGTCTTAACGACCAATGCCACTAAGACGTTGGATTATCAAATTAAGCGCTTCGATGGCAGTTACTATATGACGCAGCCGATATTGGCTACCGCTTATGGTATAGAGCGGTTATTCAATGACTATCATCAAGTCTTGAGTGCAGACTCTGCGATCTCCAAGCGGGGAAGTGATGCCATTATCGCGCACTATCGTTACCTGTCAGAGGAGAAGTATGGCTTCGATGTTCCTTCTACTGAGTCGCTGATAGCTTTAGCCGAAGCGGAGTTTGCTAAAAATGAGGCGAAAGGTTTAGTGGTTTATCAGGCGGCTGTCAGCGCTAACCCTAACTCTCACACTGCTCACGATGCGTTAGCTGGTGCCTATGGCAAGATGAAGCAGTTCGACAAGGCGATTAAACACGAGAAGCTCGCGCTAGAACATACAGACCATCCGTTCTGGACTCGTAAATATTCTCAGAACCTGGCCGCTTTTGAAGCTAAAAAGGCGCTGTGATCGTTAATCTTATCATTGAAGATAGTGTTTTGAGACGCTATCGCCAATGTGGTTCGTTTACGGATGAGATGAAAGACCTATGATGTCCCTGTTGTTATGACAGGGCTATTGCGAAAACAAAATCGCTAATGCATTGCATGGGAGGCAAAGGGCTTTGTGACCTAAGCCCCTGTTAATTCAGCGTCAGTAGGCGTAAATTTGAGTGACTGTTTAGCCACTGTTGGATTGTTAGCGTCATGGTTAATACTATTTTGTTAGTTTCTCAAATCAGGTGCCCTCACTGCGGACATCAGCAAAAAGAAAACATGCCAACCGATGCGTGTCAGTTCTTCTATGAATGCAAAGGCTGTCATCAAATACTTAAGCCACTGGCTGGCGACTGCTGCGTGTTTTGCTCCTACGGCACAGTCAAGTGTCCACCCATTCAACAAGGTGGTGATTGTTGTAAAGCTAATGCCACTAAGCAATAAGTACCTTTTTAAGCTTGGCCTATTGATTTCTGTTAGCGAGTTTTATAATTTTTACCTGCTACTTTAATCTTTCCTATGGAGGGGAAGCCATGCAACAAACCGTGATTAAGTCGTCAAATGCCACTATTCAAAATGGCGTCGCACGTGCAGATGGTAAGTTTTGGATCACTGAAAGTAATATCCATTTTGAGCCTTACAACACAGAGTTTGGCTTAGGCCCCTATAAGATCGATAGGCAATCGGTATCTAAAGTCGATAAATGCGTGGCGACGGGTGGCGGTTTTATTCCTGTGACCACAGATGCCATTAAAATCACTCTGTCAGATGACAACTCCTATAAATTTATTTTGGCATTTGCCGATGAGTGGCTTGAGCTGCTGCGTCGTTAAGCTGAACTTTACCCCATTTCATAACGGTGCGAGTAAATTATGTACCTAGGTCAATGCCTTTGTGGCGAAATATCGATTAAAGTGAATGGGCCGATAACGGATATTATCCATTGTCACTGCTCTTTATGTCGGAAAAATAGTGGTACAGCGTACGCGACTAATGGTTTTATTAACCGTGCTGACTTTGAAATTGTGGCAGGAGCAGAGAGCCTGACAACATTTTCATTTAAGCCTGGTCGTAACCGACATTTCTGTCGTCGGTGTGGGTCACCTGTTTTCAGCAGTAATAAACAAGATCCCAGTCGACTAAGGATACGTTTGGGCATACTTGACTCAGATATCTCTGAAAAGCCAGCATCTCATAATTTCGTTACTTCAAAAGCAAGCTGGGATGATTTGGACGCCAACTTACCGCGTTATGAGACATTTGAGCCAAGCAGAAAGTAGTCATTCATTAGTTGTTGAGAGCGACGATAAATCACACTCTTCCTCTGCTATAATCGGCTGTCGCAAGCGATCGATCACCATAAATCCATGGTTGTTAACTATGCAGGCTAAGTATCAAATTCCTTTCGGGTAAACAAGCCAAAACGATGTGCAACCACTTCGCTTTGGCTAAATACAGACTATTGATGAACCAATTTGCCAGCTTTCACCACATCCTTACACACATCGACCCCATAACTGTAGGCGAGTGCGGCTGGGGTCGTGACATCCCAATGACAGAAGTCCGCCTGCATGCCTGCGCGCAATACGCCTACACTCTCTTCAATGCCCAGTGCCTTAGCCGCGTTGCGTGTCATACCTGCGATAGCCTCTTCTGGCGTTAAGCGAAACAGAGTACAACCCATGTTGAGCATCAATAGGCTAGAACAGAGCGGCGATGAGCCGGGGTTGTAGTCGCTGGCAAGTACCATAGGCACTTGATATTTTCGCAGTAAGTCGATGGGGGGCATCTGGGTTTCGCGGAGGAAATAGTATGCGCCAGGGAGCAGGGTGGCACAGGTGCCGCTTTCACTCAGCGCTTTGACACCCGCTTCGTCTAAATACTCAACATGATCCACCGACTTAGCCCCCAGTTTGGCCGCCATAGCAGACCCCCCTAAGTTAGATAGCTGCTCTGCATGGAGTTTGATATCCAGTCCCGCTTTTTTGGCGGCGCTTAATACGCGTTCCGTTTGCGCTAGGCTAAAGGCGATATTTTCACAAAAAACATCGGCGGCATCGGCAAGATTTTCACTGATCACCGCCGGCAGCATCTCATCTATTACTAAGTCGACATAAGCATCGCTGTTATCTTTATACTCTGGTGGAATCGCGTGGGCGCCTAAAAAAGTGGTTTTTACATCCACATGGTGATGTTTGCCAAGCTCTCGGGCGACCCGCAGTAGTTTGAGCTCTGTTTCGGTATCTAGGCCATAACCTGATTTGATTTCAACTGTGGTGACGCCCTCTTTTGCCAGCGCATTTAGACGCTGTCTACCTAGCTCAAATAGCTCCGCTTCTGAGGCTTCGCGGCAGGCTTTTACTGTTGAAATAATACCGCCGCCAGCACGAGCAATCTCTTCATAACTGGCACCTTGTAGACGCAGTTCAAATTCATTAGCACGGTTGCCTGCAAACACTAGATGGGTGTGAGCATCAATGAGACCTGGGGTTAGCCAACCGCCTTTGCCTCTGTAAACTGGCGTTGACAATACATCAAACTGCGGCAGCTCGCTACGCGGGCCAATCCACGCAATTTTTCCCGCTTGTACCGCAACGGCCGCATCAGTAATAGCACCGTAAGGCGCTGAAATAGAAGGGTCCATTGTTGCTACGTTAACGTCAATCCAAACCTGATCCCAAGACATCTAATTTCCCTCTTTGCGGGCACTTATGGTGCTAATGGCAAAATATTTATGTGAGCTAGCTTGTATTTACTTGTATATACAAGCTAGGATTATAGCGGTAATTTTTACCCTTTGAAAAGTGATATCGCTGTTCTTTGATGTGCCATCTTAACATTGAGAACGGCTAGTAAGCGTTAAGGAGCTTAGATGGCTACGCCCAAGTTTGCTGAAATTAAGCAGTTTATTTTGACTAAGGTTGAGTCGGGAGCATGGCAAGAACATAGCCGGGTTCCCTCTGAAAACCAATTAGCAGAACTGTTTGAGTGTAGCCGTATGACAGCAAGGCGGGCACTGACTGAGTTGGCCGAAACCGGTGTGCTCGAGCGCTCTCAAGGGTTAGGAACCTTTGTTGCGGGGCTAAAATCACAGTCATCGATGATGGCGATCCGTAATATTGCCGATGAAATTAAGGACCGCGGTCATGGCTACAGTGTGAGGCAGTTAGGGTTAACTCAAACAAGCGCCACAGCCCAGATTGCTATTGCTTTAGGGCTCGAAGAGGGGAGCCCTGTATTTTACTCTGTGCTGGTGCATTGTGAGCAAGAGTTACCCTTGCAGCTTGAAGAGCGCTTTGTGAACCCGCAATTGGTGCCCGATTACCTTAAACAAGATTTTAGTTTGCAAACGCCTCACGAGTATCTCTCCTTTGTCGCACCGTTAACGGAGGCGCGCCATACCATTGAGGCGGTTGTCGCAGATAATGAGCAGCAGCAACAGTTACAGATTGAGGCGAGCGAGCCCTGTCTACAAATTTTACGCCGTACTTGGTCACGCCAAGGGGTGGTGAGCTTTGCACGTCTGATTCACCCTGGTAGCCGTTTCCGACTTGGCGGTCATTTGACCTTCAATCGCTAGTGCATATCAAACACTTTACGGGAACGACCTGTTTCCCATAAACCCTAGTGGTGACAGGTTGAAGCAAAAATAACGATAAAAATTGAGTTAAATCGATTAGATAAAACAAATTGAGGTAAGCAACAATGGATAAGAGACACGACCCCAGCCGTCGCATCATCGCCCCACATGGCACAACTCTGAGCTGTAAAAGTTGGCTCACTGAAGCTGCGATGCGTATGTTGATGAATAACCTTCACCCTGATGTGGCTGAGCGTCCAGAAGACCTTGTAGTCTACGGCGGTATTGGTCGAGCGGCGCGTGATTGGCAGTGTTACGACAAGATTGTTGAAGTCCTACAGCGCTTAGACGATGACGAAACCCTGTTGGTACAGTCTGGTAAGCCTGTGGGCGTATTTAAGACCCACAACAATGCTCCTCGAGTGATCATTGCTAACTCAAATCTAGTGCCACATTGGGCTAATTGGGAACACTTTAACGAGTTAGATAAGAAAGGTTTGGCCATGTACGGCCAGATGACGGCAGGCTCTTGGATTTACATTGGTACGCAAGGCATTGTGCAGGGCACCTACGAAACATTTGTTGCCATGGCTAAGCAGCACTTTGGTGGTGATTCAAAGGGTAAGTGGATCTTAACGGGTGGACTCGGTGGCATGGGCGGCGCGCAACCTCTTGCTGGTACCATGGCGGGTTACTCAGTGCTTGCTTGTGAAGTGGACGAAACTCGTATCGATTTCCGTTTGCGTACCCGCTATGTGGATAAAAAGGCCACTAGCTTGGATGAAGCGTTAGCCATGATTGATGACGCTAACAAAGCGGGCACTCCTGTGTCTGTTGGCTTGTTGGCCAACGCGGCGGATGTGTTTGCCGAATTGGTTGAGCGCGGTATTACCCCTGATGTGGTGACCGACCAAACCTCAGCACACGATCCACTCAACGGATACTTGCCACAAGGCTGGACCTTAGCGCAAGCGGTTGAGATGCGTAAGACCGATGAAGCGGCTGTGGTTAAAGCAGCTAAGCAATCGATGGCTGTGCAGGTTAAGGCGATGCTAGCGCTGCAAGCCGCAGGCGCTGCCACTACCGACTATGGTAATAATATTCGTCAGATGGCGTTTGAAGAGGGTGTTGCAAACGCATTTGATTTCCCCGGATTTGTGCCTGCCTATGTGCGTCCTTTGTTCTGCGAAGGAATTGGCCCATTCCGCTGGGTTGCTCTATCTGGCGATCCTGAAGATATCTATAAGACTGACGCTAAGGTCAAAGAGCTTATTCCTGATAATCCACATCTGCACAACTGGTTAGATATGGCACGTGAGCGCATTGCATTCCAAGGCTTGCCTGCACGTATCTGTTGGGTAGGGCTAAAAGATCGCGCGCGTTTAGCGCTAGCCTTTAACGAGATGGTTAAAAATGGTGAGTTATCAGCGCCAGTTGTGATTGGTCGCGATCACTTAGATTCAGGCTCTGTTGCTAGTCCTAATCGTGAAACAGAGTCAATGCTTGATGGTTCTGATGCTGTGTCTGATTGGCCACTAATGAATGCGCTGCTCAATACGGCCAGCGGTGCTACTTGGGTGTCTTTGCATCATGGCGGTGGCGTGGGCATGGGCTTTAGCCAGCACTCGGGTGTCGTGATTGTGGCTGATGGCAGTGATGATGCCGCAGAGCGGTTAGGGCGTGTACTGTGGAATGACCCTGCAACGGGCGTCATGCGCCATGCCGATGCTGGATACGATATTGCAAAAGACTGTGCAAAAGAGCAGGGTCTAGACCTGCCGATGCTGGAGAAGTAGAAGATGAGTCATTTAATATTAAAACCAGGCACTCTTAGCCTGCAACAGTTACGCGAAATTAGTCGTAGCAAAGTGAGCCTTGAGCTATGCCCTAGTGCCATTGCCGACATCAATACCAGTGCAGGCTTAGTACAGCAAGTGTTAGATGAAGGTCGCACCGTTTACGGTATCAATACCGGTTTTGGTTTACTGGCCAATACCAAAATAGGCACCGACGACCTGCAACTGTTGCAGCGCTCAATTGTATTGTCGCACGCAGCAGGCACAGGCCAGTATATGCAAGACGCGACCGTGCGTTTGATGATGGTATTGAAGATCAATTCGCTAAGCCGTGGCTTCTCAGGCATTCGTCTTGAGGTGATTAACTTCCTTATCGCCTTGGTCAATGCAGAGGTCTACCCTTGCGTTCCAGAGAAAGGCTCTGTCGGGGCATCGGGCGACTTAGCACCACTGTCACACATGTGTTTACCGCTACTTGCCGAAGGTGAAATGAGCTATAAAGGTCAGCTAATTTCAGCGGCAGAAGGCCTTGAAATTGCTGGCCTTAAACCATTAGAGCTCGCAGCTAAAGAGGGCTTAGCGTTGCTGAACGGTACCCAGGCCTCAACCGCATTGGCACTTGAAGGCTTGTTTAATGCAGAAGATCTGTTTGCAGCAAGTTCAGTGATCGGCGCCATGAGCGTAGAGGCCGCCATGGGAAGTCGCAGTCCGTTTGATCCGCGTATTCATGCTGCACGCGGCCAAAAAGGTCAAATCGATTCGGCTGCCGTGTTCCGTCACCTATTGGGTGATGAGTCAGAGATCAGTCTCGATCATGTAAACTGTGAGAAGGTTCAAGATCCATACTCATTGCGCTGTCAGCCGCAGGTTCTGGGAGCATGTTTGACGCAAATCCGCCATGCGGCTGAGGTATTAGGCACTGAGGCTAACGGAGTAACGGATAACCCTCTAGTGTTCCAAGATACGGGTGACATTATCTCTGGCGGTAACTTCCACGCAGAGCCAGTGGCGATGGCCGCAGACAACTTAGCAATAGCGATTGCCGAGCTTGGCTCTATCGCCGAGCGCCGTATTGCACTGCTAATTGACTCAAACTTGTCAAAGCTGCCTCCATTCCTCGTTGAGAATGGCGGCGTAAACTCAGGCTTTATGATTGCTCAGGTAACGGCTGCGGCATTGGCTTCTGAGAACAAGACTTACGCACATCCTGCGTCAGTGGATAGCTTGCCAACCTCTGCGAACCAAGAAGATCATGTGTCTATGGCCACTTTTGCGGCCCGTCGTCTGCGTGATATGTCTGAAAACACTCGTGGTGTATTGGCGGTTGAGCTACTCGCTGCAGCGCAGGGCCTGGATTTCCGTCGTCCTCTGCAACCTGCAGTGGCTGTTGCTAAAGCCAAAGCTGAGCTACGTGAACTGGTAACCTACTACGATAAGGACCGTTTCTTTGGCCCAGATATCGAAGCTGCTACCGATCTACTGATCACAGCTAGTTTTAATGCATATTTGCCAGCAGATATCTTGCCAAGCTTTTAAGCATCAGCAGATACAGCGGATTTATAAAAGGGCTTAAGGGCCCTTTTTTGTATTCAGGCTTAATCCGTAGGCTTTAGTCTTAGGTCGAATGTCGCTGTTGTTGAAACGAGAGATGTGTAATAGCGTAGTTTGATGAGTTGAAGATAGTTAATCCTAACTAAGGCTAGGCAATGCAAGCATTCCAAGATTTATATCCAGAAGATCTCAGTCACTGTTATGGTTGCGGCAGAAATAATCCTCATGGTCATCAGCTAAAAAGTTACTGGGATGACGATGAAACCATCGCGCTTTTCACCCCTAAGTCTTTCCATACCGCCATTCCTGGTTTTGTTTACGGCGGACTGATTGCATCGTTAATCGATTGTCACGGAACTGGTAGTGCTAGCGCTGCTGCAGCAAGGGCATTTTGCGATGGTTCTCAAGAGCCACCAAGGTTTGTCACCGCAGCACTGAACATTGATTATCTAGCGCCGACCCCTATGGGGATAGAGTTGGAACTGCGCGGCGTCATCCGCGAGATTAAACCTAAAAAAGTGGTGTTAGATATCAGCCTTATCGCTGCTGGTGTTACCTGCGCCAAAGGGCATATGGTGGCAGTGAAGATGCCTGCGAGTATGATGATTGAAGCATAAAAAAGAGCAGAGAAGAGCCTGCTCTTATTTGTCGCTGAACACTGAGACGAGATTACATCCGTGAATCCATCTCGGTGACCTTGAGTGTCATCAGCTGTTTATTCCACTGCTGCTTATCTATACCATCAATCCAAAATACGCGGCTTTCTCTTACCTGGCCTTTACGTAGGTAGGATTCGGGCATTCTAAATATCGCTTTCCATACCTTGACGGTTTCTTTCTTTATCAGTGATCTCGAATCTGAAAAAAGGCCGATTTCGAGTTCAATAACGACGTAGTGCTCAGGGCTATTACTGGATAACTCAAAGGTTAAACCTAGGCGATTTTTATCATCCCATTGACTGTCTAGGAAGCTGACTTTGACCCCATTCTTTGCGGTAGACTTGAGCAAGGTTGCTTGTTTCATTGCGCTGGCGGTTAGGGTATCGGCAACGACGGGTGCCGTAGCACTGTTTTGCTCGGTTGTTGCAATAACTGAAGCACTGGTTGCTACTGAGGTTGCCTCTAGGTTATTGGTAGGTGTCTGACTTTCTAGAAAAACATATTCCCAAGTGAAGTCATCATTGATTTGAATTTTTGTACCGTCTTCTAGGGTGACAATGGCGACTTTTTCAGGGGTGATTTCTGCCGAATAAGCTGACACGCTAAAGAGCATCAGTGTGATGGCTAGATAAGTTAGCAGTGTTCTGTGCATGGTTTATGACCTGTTGGAGATGATTGACCTAGCATAGACAAACTTAAGTAAAATTAACACTAGGTAAGTCAATTAACACCAAACTCATCAAGGTGTTGGTTTACATAGCAAAGCCAATGCTGATCACCGCAGACTCGGTGGCCGTGTTATACCCAGCGCCAATCATTAGCCCCATGTCTGTCATGTAGCGAAGGCCCACTTCTCCACCCCAGTTTTTATCATCATCTTTTTCCCATACTGGTTTGCAGTCGGTGCATAGTGGCATGATATTGGTGGTGGAGTGAAGTTCGGCGATGTACACGCTGGCGCCACCATAAACACTGAAGTGGCGAGTGAGGCTGTAGCTTAAACCAAAACGCCACAAGGTTTCCCGTGTGAAGGCTTCACCGGGTTCTTCCACCTCGAAGGTTTCATCTTTGCTGCGTGCGTAACCAATGTAGTAGCCCCAGTCACTATAATCTCTGTCATAGTGATAAGGTGCTAGGGTGATACCATACATATCATTGCTAGCAGGAACATAGTCGACACTGATTGTCATTGTGGGCGCAAGTTTGAAAGTGTCATCTTGAGCTTCATTGGCTGCGTGTAAGTTGGTACTCATTAGTAACATGGCACAAGCAAGCAGACGTTTAGACATGGTCATCTCAATTATCAATGGTTAGAAATGGATTGTTGTTAATCTTTATATTACAGTCAATGATTAGTGCTTAATTACCTTTAAAAATAGATGTTTGTAGTTTATTTGTTGGTATGGTTAATTGAGGTTGTTAAGTCTGGTTTGCATACTTGAGTGATTGCACAGAGGAGAGATATTTTGGATCAAGAACTACGCTCACAAGTGTCCCATTGGCTAACAAGCGTTGGTATTGCCAGTCCTGATGATGGTGTCTCCACTGGGATCATGGTATTGGGTTGCCTGCTGGTTGCTTTTATCGGTTATGTGCTGGTTAAACGTGGCGTGGTGAGCGCTATGAATGTGGTGATCCAGCGTTCTCGTGTGAGCTGGGACGATATCTTTATGAAACATCGAGTGCTGGAGAAGTTCGCTAAACTTGTTCCCGCGCTGATTCTTAATATCATTTTGCCGCTAGCCTTGACCGAACATCCCCTTGTGAGCAGCTTGGCTGATCGTCTGCTTGATGTCTTGATTGTGATTTTGTTTGTCCGCGGCGTATACAGTGCACTGGATGCGGCCAATGAAATTGCCGATGTGAACTTAGTCAGTCGGCGTTTGCCCATCAAGAGCTTTGTGCAGCTGTTTAAGCTATTTATGTTCTTTGTTGCCATCATTATTTCAATCTCGGTGTTGGCCGAACAGTCTCCTGTCTATTTCCTTAGCGGCTTAGGTGTGGCCACTGGTTTAGTGATGTTGGTGTTTAAAGACACCATTTTGGGCTTTGTGGCCGGAATTCAATTGGCGGCAAACCGCATGGTGAGCCCTGGTGACTGGATTCAGATGGACAAGTATGGTGCTGACGGTGCCGTTGAAGAGGTATCCCTGACTACGGTGAAAGTTCGTAACTGGGACCAAACCATCACGATGATCCCCGCTTATGCTTTAGTATCGGACGCCTTTAAAAACTGGCGCGGTATGTCGGAGTCGGGGGGACGGCGAATAAAGCGTGCGATCAATATTGATATCTCATCAATTGGATTTTTAACTGCTGAGCAGAAGCAACATCTGGGTAAGATCAACTACATTAAGGCTTACTTAGAAAGAAAGCGGGTTGAGATTGCTGAGTTCAATGCCAAAGTCCAAGACGGCGACATGCCAGTCAATAGTCGGCATTTAACCAATGTGGGCACCTTTAGGGCATATCTGCTGGAATATATGCGTAATCATCCTAAGGTGCATCAAGAGATGACCCTGCTAGTGCGGCAGTTGGCACCAACAACAGAAGGCTTGCCGATAGAGATCTATATTTTTACCAACGATATACGTTGGGCTTTTTACGAAGATATTCAGGCGGATATCTTTGATCATGTTTATGCAATATTGCCCGAGTTTGGTTTGCGTGCATTCCAAGCACCATCGGGGGCGGACATTCGTAGTTTAAAGGGGTGAACAAAGTTACTGCAAAGTAACATCACAGACAACTCAGGTTTGAGGTTGGCATAAGCGGTTTTAACATTCCTCAAACCTTTGAACTTTCGGGCACTTTACACCTGATAGTCCACCAGTCTTTAAAGTCAGCTATTCTCTCGTTACTAATATCGCGGCAAGTGTGATAAATACGCCGCCACTGGTTCTGTCAAACCAATGCAGTTTATTGCTTGACTTAAGGGCTGGTGCTAGCACATTTGCCATGCTGGCATAGATCATCACAAAGCTAAAATCCACGATAGCCCAAGTAAGTGCCAATATCGCAAGTTGGGGTCCTTGGGGAGCGGTCACATCAATAAACTGAGGAAATAATGCAGCGAAGAACAGTAGATCCTTGGGGTTACTGATCCCAACCATAAATGCCTGCTTAAACATCTGTTTTGGCGAACCTTTGCCTCGAATATGTTGCAGATCTAACCCTTGAGCAGAGGCTTTGGTCAGTAGTAACTTGATACCCAGATACAGTAAATACGCCGCGCCGCAGTATTTTAAAATGGTAAACCCATATTCAGTGGCGCTAAGCAGCGCGCCTAATCCCGCAGCTGAGGCAAACATCAGTAACAGTGCCGATGTGACGCTGCCCAGTGCCGTTGCCAGACTGCGAGTTTTACCAAAATGGATGCCGTGGCTCATTGAGAGTACCGCCATTGTCCCGGGGGAGATGGCAATTAAGAGGATGGCAAACAGGTATAAAAGCCAGATATCAAGCGTCATGATTGAAAATTGTATACAAAGTTCTAGGTTGCCGCACTATAACCAGTGCGGCAAGTTTTGGCAATCGCACCGTCAAGCCGCTCTATGCTTTGTAGTTAGGGATGACCTTAGGGTGACGACCTTTGATTGTGCGATAGAAGGCGAGAATATGTGACATATCAGCTTCGATATTACCTGTAACTTCTATCGGCTTTGGGATCATCACTGTCTTTGAACCAAAATTTAGTGCAACAGTGACGATTGGGACGTTGGCGGTGTTGGCAATATGATAAAAGCCTGTTTTCCAACGTTCAACTGGGCTACGAGTGCCTTCTGGGGCTAAAGCTAGTTTGAACTCTGGATCGCTTTGGAACAACTGGGCAACAGCGTCAACGAGGTTGTTATTTTTACGTCTATCCACGGGGGTTCCACCAATAGCTTTGAAAAACCAGCCCCAGGGCGGGATAAACAGCTGATGCTTGCCGAGGAAGTGAATCTTGTCTCCCAAGGCTCCGCGCGCGAGTACGCCAACAATGAAGTCCCAATTACTGGTATGGGGACCAACAATGACCAGGTATTGCGCAATAGCAGGCATGGCGCCGTCAATTTTCCAGCCGGCTATTTTTAGTATGGCTTTACAAAAAGTTTGAAACATAAGTTAAACTCGAATTAGATAATCATGTGCTTTAGGCTAGTTTTTGTTTAAAGGATAATGCCTTAGCGATTATTATATACTACACCTTAATTTCTCCCTTTGGAGTACAAGATGGTAAAAAATGGATTGATAGCCCTGTTGCTGATTGCAGCATTTCAGGTGCAAGCTGTGCCGACGGATGATATTGCACAAGTTTTATCTGAGCAGCAGGATGCGTGGAACCGAGGAGATTTAGATGCCTACATGCAAGGCTATTGGCATGATGAAAAAGTGCGTTTTGTTTCAGGAAAAAAATTTCGTTATGGCTGGGAAGAAACGCTAGCCGCTTATAAGAAAAACTACCCTAATAAAGAAGCCTTAGGGGTGTTGAGTTTCAGCATCAATGAAACCAAAATGCTAAGTAACTATGCCGCTATTGTGGTGGGGCGTTGGGAATTAAAGCGGGTAAAAGACAATCCTAATGGCGTGTTTACCCTGTTGGTTGAGAAGGTTGATGATAAGTGGGTAATCACTCATGACCATACTTCCGATTAGGCGGTTGAAAATTTAAAGCTCTGCTTGCCTAAATTTCTGCCTTTGCCGTCATAGCGTACTTCGGTAAAACTGATGTTTCCTTGCTGATCTTGCAAGATAATGGAGGTGGAGCGGGTTCCGTATTCTAGGTGTTTAATATAGATTGAAGAAAGTTGCCGCTCCCACTCTAGCGCCACTCCGGTTTGTGGTAGTTCGCTATCTTGTGCTTGTGTTTGATCTGTCATGATGGCAAGTAGCGCATCAATATCTGGCTGCTGGTGAGATAAATAGTGTTCTAATGCTTGGGTTCCTTTGGCCATTTTGGGCCAGATATCATCTAATGCACCATTGCTGATCGCATGAAATCCAGGGGTTAATCGTTTTACCTCTTTGCTAATACTGTGATAGCAGTAAAGTTCATGCTGGTGGCCAAAAAGCAGATTGAAAGGGTTATATTGGTGACCATGTTCTCGCAACCAGCCCACTGTAGTCGATGCTGGATCGGATAGGGCATTGACGACCAATTCACCGCGGCTGCGCATATCTGGTTTGTGTAACTCGGGGGCGCGGATATTGGTTAGGCCTGCAATATATCCCTGACGATTAATGCCGAGCCAAGAGCCTCCTGCTTCGAGATCTCTGCCCGCTAATAGATTGTTTTCAGGTGGCCAAAAATGAGCGGGTTCAGTAGGCCGGAGATGAAACTCATCACGATTAGCGCAAATGATCACTGGGTAATCGGGGTGGGCCTCAATGGCCACGAATAGAATGCACATGGGCTAAGCCTTAAAGTCAGTTCTATATCAGTTCGATGAATAAAACGTTGATCTTATTTAATAGGTTTAACTTAGCCGTCATCCAAAATAAAAGCTATCTAATGATGATGTTTATGCTTGTGCACTTCGCCTGTTACAGCGGGCTCGTGATGGTGTGATGGCCTATCGTGATCATGGTGGTGCCCTTTCGGTTTCCAAAGCATGATACGCGCCATAAATTTACGCGGCCCTAAGCGCAATAGACTGCTCGCAAATAGCAGGGCTATGGCAGCTAAGGCGGCGATGTTCAGCTCTTGCGGCAGTGCAATAATGGTGTGCCATTGCGGAATAAGCCATTGGGTGCCCAGCAGGCAGATAAGTATGACTCCCGACAACATTACTCGCTGCATCCAACTCATGAGTTTGAGTTGCGCCAGGTTGAAAATGGGCGCGGCAATCAATGCCACCATGACAGCCTCAATACTCCAACCGCTGTATGCCAGTGATAGGGCGAGAACCGCTCCTCCTAGATTACAAAAGCGCATTGGTAGAAAAAGCACCAGCAACACAGCCACTTGTACCATTGGGTTAGACAGTGGTACTGATGGGTGGCCAATAAGGTTGGCCAGAATAAGGCTCAAAATTATCCATGGTGCACTTCTATCGACCAAGTGGGCAAAGCCAAATCGGAAGGCTGATTCTGGCAGGTTGAGATGAGGATCGGTCGGTTCGACCTTAATCAATGTGAGCAATAGTCCCACAAGCGTTACGCCGATTAACTGAATAATGGCAATGCTGGGGCCCAGGAGTAGCAAGGTGATCACAAGGGCTTCTGGGCCAGCTAACCGTTGTAACCAACGCTGTGCCAATCCCTTATTATGCGGTGACAGGCCGAGTTTGAAGCGTAAGCTAGCTATGGCATAACTGAGTAGCAATACAGGACCTAAGGTGAGTAACCATGCTATTAGCTGCTCTGTTGTGTGGCTATGATCATGATGTTCATGACCGCCAGAGTCCATGATTAGCAGGACAAATAGCAAGGCGATACCCAGCAGGCTTCCGATGCCAGCTTGATATTCATACTTACCTTGGACATCATTCAAGCTATTGCCATGGGGTTGGTGCAGTACCACATGTAAAATGGAACCTGTGACAAACGCTTGTAAATAAACTGTTTTATCTAGGCTTAAATGAGCTAAAAGTTGCTCACCAGCAAAGTAGCCAGCGCCTGTAAGTAGCATCATCCCCACTAAGACTGTCATTGCCCACCGGCTTCCCACCTGTGGCTTTAGTAGCCACCAAATCGCTAAACCGACGGGAAGTCGGTGCAGTATGACACCTAGCGCCAGTAGCGCCGAATTGCCATCTTGTTGAGCCAATACCATAGCGCCGCCATCGGTAATAGTGTGCAGCAGTAAGCCCGTAATCCCTAAGGTTAGGGTGAGATTGTGGGTGACTTCAGAATAGCGATGAAATAGACGTTCACTGATCGTGGGGCCCCATAAGCCTATGATCACAAAGACAATGGCAAGAAAGCCCCCATGTTCCAGCAGTTCAGGAAGAATGTGGATCAACACTAAGCCGCCAAGCGAGACGAATATAAAGCCGTCTAAGCCTTTTTGTAGGCCAGTACCTGTGGTAAAGAACCGATAAAAAACCGGGCCAAGCAACAGCGCAATACAACTGGCGATGAGATAGTACATAGATAGTGTTAACAAGGGAGCCTAGAAAGCCAGCTAGTATATCAGTGTTATTGACACCAATCGAATAATTAGCGTCAAGGAGGGATGATATTTACACTCCTTCATGAACTGTAGGAAATTGGCAAGTTTGTGAGGTTTTACGCCATTAGCTGGGATTTTGTTATGTTATTTGCTGAATACTATTGAAAATACGTTATACAATATAGGTCTACTTCATTAGAAGATCATTGAGTTATGGATATTTTTTCAGCCGCCGTTATGTTGTTTTTAATTATGGATCCCTTAGGGAATCTGCCAATTTTCGCTTCAATATTGCGCCATATCGATCCTAAAAAGAGACGCAGAGTACTGATTCGCGAGTTGTTGTTTGCGTTGGGGATCATGCTGCTATTTCTATTTGCTGGTGAAGCAATCCTTAATTTTTTGAATTTGCGATCTGAGTCGGTCAGTATTGCTGGTGGCATTATCTTGTTCCTTATTGCGATTCGAATGATTTTCCCACAGCCTGGCGGCGTTGTTGGTTTGGCCGCAGGTGAGGAGCCGTTTATCGTTCCGATGGCGATTCCTTTAATGGCTGGCCCTTCGGTATTGGCGGCATTGATCCTATTAGCCCATACCGACAGTACCCGCATGGTGGACTGGACGATTGCGTTATTGGCGGCCTGGGGCGCGAGTGCGGTGATTTTGCTCTTCTATAAGGTGTTTACTAAACTGCTTGGTGAGAAAGGCCTCACCGCGGTAGAAAGGCTGATGGGGATGGTACTGGTAATGATTTCTGTGCAGATGTTCCTTGATGGTGTTGCTAACTATATTGCGCATACGGGTCAGGTGAACTGATCGGTATTAAAACAGCGAGTGCTTGATTGGCTTGGGCGTTTGATATAATTGCCAAGCCCTCAAGCCCTCAAGCCCTCAAGCCCTCAAGCCCTCAAGCCCTCAAGCCCTCAAGCCCTCAAGCCCTCAAGCCCTCAAGCCCTCAAAAACGCCACAAACTTGCATCTCATCGATAACCCTGCAATTATCTGCATATTGTATTCAATGTTGGTGTTGCTGTGACTTATTCGTTTTTGCGTAGACTTTGTAGACCGTTACTTGTGCTTGGTGTGCTTGGTGTGCTTAGCAGTAGCTTCTCTGCAACGGCTTTAATTCATGAGTATCGCAACCTTTTGCCCTATAGTGGCGTGCCGCAGTCCATGGAGCAGCGAGATAAGCAAGGGAACTTAGTCATCCCTGCGGTATATATCGACATGGGGGCTTGGCACGGATTTCATCTACCCAATGACCCCGCATATTACGGCAGCTTTACCGGGCCATTATTTATCGCGCAAGAGTATAGTTTGCACCTGAGTGACAGTTTACAGCGACTAAAATTACGCAATCTTCAAACGGGTGATCACCTAGATCTTGCTAGCGCCCCCATTGAGCATATTTATAGTGAACCTCAAGGTTTGGTGCAACAGTTCCAATGGGCAGATGTTGCCTTAGAGACTCGATTACAATACAGCGACTCACGCACAGCAATTATCACGACGACGTTAACTAACCTGTCAAACAGCCCACAGCAATGGCAACTAACTTGGTCTGGTCAGCCTTTTAATCGCCACCCCCACTTACCTAAACACGCTGTAATTGCACAGAGTGAGATGAGTGAAAACCAGGTTCAATGGTCCTTTACGTCGATCGATGAGACATGGACGATGCAGCTTGATGATGCTCAATATCAGTTGCTGTTTGAACAGGATACACAGATAACCTTAGATCAATCTCATGGCTATCAAGCGCAGAGTCAGCCCTTAGCTTTGGCCCCTAAACAGCAGTTAACCTTGCGTTCAGCACAGCGCTACTTTCATCAGCATCAAGAGCGTGATGCCTATGGGTCTATCGACTGGCACCGAGCGTCAATGCAGATTGACCAAAATCAACAGCGCTGGTCATCACGCTTTAAACGTTTGATGAAAGGTGGCGCGCTCCCGCAGCGGCGACTTGCGGCCAAGAGTATGGTGACACTTATTCATAATTGGCGTAGTCCGGCAGGAGCGATTAAACATGATGCGGTTACACCTTCAGTAACCTACAAGTGGTTTAATGGTGTTTGGGCATGGGATAGCTGGAAGCAAGCCGTTGCACTGGCACAATTTGATACCGAGTTGGCGAAATCCAATGTTCGGGCGATGTTTGATTACCAGTTTACAGCCGACGATAAGGTACGACCGCAGGATGCCGGTAATTTGCCCGATGCGATCTTTTTTAATCGCGATACCAGTCGCGGTGGTAGTGGCGGTAACTGGAATGAACGCAATGGTAAGCCGCCTCTAGCTGCTTGGGCGGTGTGGCAGATTGATGAGGCAAGCCAAAGCAGCGACTTCTTGATTGAGATGTACCCTAAGTTGGTGGCCTATCATCAGTGGTGGTATCGCAATCGGGATCATGATGGAAATGGTTTAGCTGAATATGGTGCGAATAACCACCCGGCGCATCTTAAAGAAGGTAAGCCAAACCGGGAGGCGATAATTGAAGCGGCAGCATGGGAGTCTGGTATGGATAATGCACCGAGATTTGATGATGTTGCGGGTATACAGGTGCTCGAAAATCTTGATGATACTGGGCAATTGCTGGGGTATTCATTGTCACAGGAGTCGGTGGATCTCAATAGTTACCTGTATGCTGAAAAACAGTTTCTTGCAAAGATAGCTCAGCGGTTAGCCCTGCCTTCTGAGCAACAACATTGGCAAGATGAAGCTAACCAGCTAGCACAACTGATACAAACGGCGTTTTATGATGCTAAGACGGGATTCTTTTACGATCGTCGCTTCAACAAACAGAAGGACTATTTGATGATCGCCCAAGGCAAGGGGGTCGAAGGTTGGTTACCTTTATGGGCAGGTGCGGCGAGTGAGGAGCAGGCGCAAACCATGGTTGCTCGTCATATCACTCCTGAGCGTTTTGGTACACGACTGCCATTTCCGACCGTGAGTGCTGACAACCCCGCCTTTGCTGCCACAAAATACTGGCGTGGGCCAGTATGGTTGGACCAAACGCTATTTGCACTCAAGGGAATTGAGCGCTATGGCTATGGCGCCTTGACGAAAAAGCTTGCTCGGCAGTTGGTTGACCATGCAGAAGGGGCGTTAGTCCAGGCGCCGATCCGTGAGAATTATGACCCGTTAACGGGTCATGGTTTACACTGCACCAATTTCAGTTGGTCCGCATCGGTGTTTTTACTAAGCTACAGCAGATGGTTACACTAAGGCGCAACGTAACCGTTCGCTGCCTCGCTGGCGTAAGTGGCGAGCATTGCGGTGAGCGCATATTAACGATTGTTAAACCAATTTATATTGGAAATTAGCGAAAAATATCGGTAGGGATCTATTCTCTAGCGCAAAATGCTGTTAATGTTTTGTGTCAGACTTTAGGTGTTGTTGTTGCGTTTAAACTAGGGTTTACGCTAATACCTGTCGATCGCTAATCCTAGGCTTAGGTCATTGAGCCTTGCGTATAGATCGCTAGAAACTTCCTTCTTCCTTCAAAGTTCTGACTAGAATTATTATTAGCATTGCATATGCCTACGATGTTGTATCGATATCGATCGTCATTACAGCAGCAATAGACAGGCACAAGGATATTTGCAGTATGAAAAATCAATATTACGTGGGGACATTGACGGCGCTGAGTCTGTCATTGATGTTAGCGAGCACCTCAAGCATTGCGGCGCCTTTGGATGTCAGCACTCTAGCACCGACAGCAGATGCCGGCGTCATTAATGAAGAGCGTATTCTTTACTGGATGGTCAAGCGCGGCGAGTTGGCCGCTGATGCAAGTGATGAACAAAAGCGTGCAGCGCTAGCAGCCTATACTCATAGAGCGTCAGGCTTCCAAAGTAAGGGCTTATTGATTCAAGAGTCGCTCGAGAAACAGCAGCGACAACGTCTTAAACAGTCAAAAAACATTCGAACCATGAGTTTTGCATCGCCACAAGCCGATGCCGATATCAATAAGACGGTAAAAGTGCTTGGCATATTGATCGATTTCCCTGATTTACCCCATGACAATAATCGCTTAAGTGCAAGTGATACTGCCATGTATTATCCCAGCTATCCCACCAGTCATTATAATAACCTGATGTTCTCTCCCACAGGTTTCACCGGTCCTCAAGGGCAAAACCTAATGACTGGGTATCAATATTATCAAGCAGAGTCCGGTGGTAGTTTCTCTTTTACGGGTGATGTTAAAGGTTGGTATACCGCGAGCCAAAATGCGGCCTATTACGGCGTTAATGATCCCGATAATGATGACAGTGATAAGGCGGTTCCAGAATTAGTTAAAGAGGCTGTGACTCAAGCGTTGGCTAGTATGACGAGTGCTGAAATTGCCAGTTATGATGTTGAAGACCCTTATGATGTCGATAATGACGGCAACCTCGATGAGCCCGATGGCGATATTGACCACGTGATGCTGTTTCATTCCAGTATCGGTGAAGAAGCGGGCGGCGGGGTGTTAGGTGATGATGCTATTTGGTCACACCGATTCTTTGTCTATGAGGGCAGTGCGCCAGGTTACACTATTCCTGGCACAGGTAAAAAAGTCTTTGGCTATACCATTCAACCTATTGATGCTGCCGCTGGTGTTGTGGTGCATGAGTTTGGACATGATTTAGGTTTGCCTGATGAATATGATACCACCAATAAAGGCGATGGCTCGCCTGTTGGCTCGTGGTCAATTATGTCTGGTGGTAGTTGGACTGGCGCGATTGCAGGCACAGAGCCTGTTGGCTTCAGCCCCTATGCCCGCTCTTATCTGCAGAATAAATATAAAGGTAAGTGGTTAACTGAAGAGGTATTAACGCTAAGTGATATTCCATCGAACGGATTAGATGTCGCGCTGGTTGAAGCCGTAAACAATACTCAAGTTAACCAGATCGCGGTGAAACTTCCGCCTGCCGATATTGCCTTTAAACTCCCTTATGCTGGCAGTTATCAATATTATTCTGGTCAGGGAAATATGATCAGCACTGCGGCGGCATTTTCTACTGAATTACCTGTCAGTACTGCATTGACGTTGACGATGAAGGCACATTGGAATATTGAGTTAGATTATGATTATGCCCAAGTGATGGTCGACGGAGTCGCACTAAATGGTAATCATACTAAGGCGAGCAACCCGACCAATAATGCTAAGAACATTATTACAGGTAAATCATCTGATGTTCCCGGCGCTGAAGGGGCTGATAGTTGGGTTGATTTAACGTTTGATCTGTCTGGTTATGCGGGCTCAAACCGTCAAATCAGTATTGTCTATTTTACTGACCAAGCCGTTGGCGACTACGGTTTGGTGATTGATGAGATTAAGCTGCTCGACGGTACAAGCGAAATTTATAGTGATGGCGCAGAGTTGGATGGCCAGATGACCCTTTCTGGTGGTTTTGCCCGTATCGATAACAATCGCCCTGGTGCAGAACGTCGCTATTTAGTGCAGTTACGCAGCCACAATGGCGTGGACGCAGGATTGGCGAGTCACTCTTATGAACCGGGTGTATTATTGTGGTTAGAAGACTTTAATGTGGCTGATAATAACTCAAGCGAACATCCTGGTTCAGGTTTGATTGGTGTTGTCGATGCGGATCAAAATTTAATAGGCAGCTACGGCAGTGCCACTCAGATCCGCGATGCTACATTCAGCATGTTTAATCAATCTACCTACTTCAATGATAACCACTTAAATGCTAATAGCCTGTTTGAGGATAGCCAAGATTACAGCGCGCCATTGCAACCTCAATCAGGAATCATATTGCCAGCGATAGGCTTGAGCATGGAAGTGCTTGCACAAAGTAATGATTCAAGCAGTGCAACGGTGCGTTTCACTTATAGCGGTGAGCCCGTTACGCCGGAGCCCAAGCCTGAACCCGTTCCAGTTACGGTGGATGTGATGGCCCAGCAAACTTTTGGCAGTGTCAGTTTTAGTGCAAATGTGGCAGGTGGTGATGGTAACTACAGTTACGCTTGGGAATTTGGTGTGATTGGTGCAACCAGTACAGAAGCATCTCCTACCTACGTCTACAGCGAATCGGATGATTACGCGGTGTCATTAACCGTGACCGATGGCAAAGGGGTTCGTGCTACCGATCTTATTCTGCTTAAAGTTGAAGTACCGCCAGCAGCTGGATTTAGCTTCGTTGCTAGCGATCTGCAAGTGACTTTTAGCGATTCAACATTGGCAGGTGTTGGTGCGCTAAGTTACCAATGGGCCTTTGGTGACGATACTAATAGTGCAGAGCAATCTCCAACGCATACCTACAATCAAGCAGGAAGCTACACGGTGACTCTGACGGTAACCGATGCAAGTAATAATACTTCAACAGTGAGCCAAGCCGTTGTCGTTACAGCGCCTGTGGTTGTGCCCCCTGTCGTTGTGCCACCGGTTGTTGAACCAGAAAAAAGCTCAGGTGGTGGCAGCCTTGGTTGGCTAAGCATGTCGGCCCTCTTATTGTTAGGTCTTCGCCGCAGGGCATAGATATCCCCTAAAAAACGCCTCTAATAGAGGCGTTTTTTTATGCAAGTGGTATCAATGCTCGCAATAAGAAATAGAGATAGGCTCATTGGGCTAACGCTAGTGTAATACGGGGCGTTATTTATGATGCGTTAAATCAGATTATTGGCCTCTATATGGGCCTGCGCGGCGGGCAGAAATATTTCACAGACGATCAATGCTTGATCGTGATGAGCAAAATAGCGTCTGCGTCCCCATAATGATGATTGCTTCGATTGGCCTACAGAGTCGATTAGGCTGGCCAAATTAGCGCAGGGGGTAAATTGGCTTACCTCTATCCTTCCTGGAATAAATTGGTCACTGGTAAATAATAGCTCGCCGAGTGGACGAGAGCCTAACGCTAAGAAGTTAGCCGTAGATTTTTGTAGAAGAGTCCCAGGGACTAAGGTGCGGGCAAATATCCATGGCACACCGTCAAGACATAAAAGTACTTCGCGCACCCAAGCCTGCTGTTGTTGAGGAAACTCGCCTGCTAATGGTGACAGAATATCTTCGCCTAGCACCTTTACTTCAAATTGATTGCAGTGAGACTTGAGTTTTTGAGTTAAACTACCACAAGCTAACAGCCAATTTTTTAAAGGCTGCAAAGGCAGCTGTGGGATCTGTTCCGGTGAATACCATTGGATTGATTCACCATAAGGGAAGCTTAAGCTAGTCACACTCATTTAATTCTCGGTACAATGCTCACAAACGCCGTCAGTTTAACATGCTGCGACCAGAAATCGGTAATGATTGGTATTAAAGCAATGAGAGTGTTTGCCGTTAACCTAATTGAGAAATAGCGAAATCAATTGTGGACTAAGGTTCATGACCTCAGCAATGTAATAGAAATAATGGAGTGTTCATCAGATATGAAAAAGTTTGGGCTGCTATTGCTGATAATGATGTCGAGCTTGTTGAGTGTCAACGTCTTTGCGGAAGAGGGAGAGACCGTAGACACTTATGCCTATTATGGCTTTGAGCCAGATATCGTGACTAACTATATCTCCAATAGAAAGAAATTAGGCTTTGTTCGCATTAGTGTCGAGCTTATGGTGAAAGTACCTGAAGACCTGATGGTGCTAGAGCACCATGATCCACTGTTACGTGCAGCGATTATTGAGATTTTAGGTGCGCAAACAGAAGACAAAGTTAAATCGCTGACGGGGAAAGAGGAGATTCGTCGTGAGTGTTACGACACCCTTAACCGCTTGCTTGAGCAAGAAATTGGTAAGCCATTGGTGGTGAATCTACTTTTTACTAAATACCTATACGATTAATTTCCTTAGTTTTTGCCGCTAGTTCACTGAATTGGCGGCGCAGTGTCATAGTGGTCATCTCCCATGAAAAAGCCTCGCGCATCGCGCTCAGCAGACAATACCAATATTGATCGCGTCGAGCGCCCTAAAAAGTCATCTAGTTTACATCCGAGAAACCAACATAAAGACGGTTATGATTTTGCTGCGTTGGTTGCAGATACTCCCGCGTTAGCGGCGTTTGTTCGTCCTAATCCATATGGTAATCCATCGATTGATTTTGCCAATCCCGATGCGGTCAAAACATTGAATTTGGCTCTGCTCAGGTTACATTATCGGTTGCAATATTGGGATATTCCTAACGGCTTTCTTTGTCCGCCTATCCCTGGAAGAGTCGATTATATTCACCATGTGGCAGACTTACTAACCGAGGCTGAGAAAGGGAAGTTGGCTCGTAAAGATAAATTGCTGACTGGGCCTAAAGTTGCGGTGCTCGATATTGGGACTGGCGCAAATGGTGTTTATCCACTGCTTGGTGTGCAGAGTTATGGCTGGCGATTTGTCGCCAGTGATATTGACCCAGTATCGGTTGCCCATGTCGGTAATATTATTGCGCAAAACCCGAGCCTGCAAGGCAAGGTTGCACTGCGGTTGCAAACCAATCATCACGCTATTTTTAAAGGGGTGATTAATGCCGATGAACGCTTTGATCTTACGTTATGTAACCCTCCGTTTCATTCATCCCTTGCCGAAGCGAGCGCAGGCACTGAACGAAAGATAAAGAACCTTGCAGCCAATCGTCAGGCTAAGGGTCATACAAGAAATTCTGCGAAAAACTTGGTTGAGCCAAAGCTAAATTTTGGTGGCCAAAAAGCAGAATTGTGGTGCGAAGGGGGCGAGCAACGTTTTCTAAAAGATATGATTAAAGAGAGTGGTGATTTTTCCAGTCAGTGTTTATGGTTTACCAGTTTGGTGTCTAAGAAAGAGAACCTAAAGCCTTGTTACCAGGCGTTGAAACAGGTAGGTGCCGTTACCGTTAAAACCATTGAGATGGCCCAAGGCAATAAGCTCACCAGGGTACTAGCTTGGAGCTTTCTCACACCAGCGCAACGTATCCTGTGGCATAAATACCGTAGCTAATGACTAACGGGTTAATATTTCCAGAAGTTCGGGTGTAGTAGTACCGCTACGGTTAAGATCTCAAGTCTTCCTAGTAACATCCCTATGGCTAAAGCCCATTTGGCAATGTCAGGTAGTGTTGAAAAGTTACCGGCTGGACCAATTACAGGTCCTAACCCTGGGCCAACATTGGTCACCGCAGTTACTGCGCCGGTAAAGCTGGTGGTAGGGTCTAGGCCTGTCATCACTAAAATGACTGATAGCAGCACAATCACAAACAAAAACAGCAGAATAAAGGTCACCAACGACCGGACAATATCTTCTGTTATCGAGCGCCCATTGTAGCGCTCTTTAAAGACACCGTTGGGATGAAATTGCTGCTTGAGTTGCTCGCGCATAATCGAGATAGCAATTTGAAAACGAAAGATTTTAATCCCGCCTGAGGTTGAGCCAGAGCAGCTGCCTGCAAACATTAGAAATAGAAAAGCGACATTGGCTAACGCGCCCCACGCCGTATAATCCGTTAGGCCATAACCTGTGGTGGTGACGACCGAGACTACATTGAAGCTAGCGAGCCGCAAAGCATCTGCTGGGGTCATATCGTGACCTTGCCACAACCAGAAGGCTAAACCACAAGATACAAATAACAGAAACCACAAATACCCTTTGACCTGATCGTCATTCCAAATTCGCATAGAGCGCTGTGAGATCATATGGACAAACATGAGCAAGGGTAAACCCCCAGCGGCCATAAAGAGTGTACCCACCCAGTGAGCCTGGTGGGAAAATGCAGCCATTGAGCTGTCTGAGGTCGAATAGCCACCGGTCGACAGTGTGGTCATAGCATGGTTAATTGCTTGAAACCAGTTCATCCCAGCGGCGTGATAGGCAATTCCACACAGTACAGTTAGTGCGATATAAACGTAAAACAGGTGCTTGGCCATATCTTGGGTGCGAGGGACTGCCTTATCGCTCCAATCTGATGATTCTGTTCGAAATAGACGCATTCCCCCGACGTTTAAGAAGGGCAAAATAGCAACCGCCATCACGATAAAGCCAATACCGCCCATCCACTGTAGCAACGAGCGCCAGATTAGGATGCTGTGATCCATGCTATCTAACCCTGATAGTACAGTTGAACCAGTGGTAGTGATACCCGACATGGTTTCAAAGAAAGCGTCGGTATAGTTGATGCCGTGATAGAGAGTAAATGGCATTGCTGCAAAAAGGCTGACAATGAGCCAAGTGAGGCTGGTGAGCAGAAACATATCGCGAATGTTAAGGCGTAAGTTTTGGCTCTGGCCTTGATGCATACACGCACTGGCACAAGTACCTGTTGCCAATGAGGCTATCATAAATGCACCCACAGTCTCTTCGCCGTAAAGTAGGGCGAAGAGCAGTGGAATAAACATAAAGGCGGTTAAGGTTGACAAAAACACGCCTAAAATGAATAGCAATGGCCGAATATTTAGCATAATAGGCTCAGGTTGTGACGTTTAGTGCTTAAAAGAAGAAGGCACTAGGTTGGAACAGTTTTTCCACTTCACCAATAAACTTCTTGTTCACTAAGAAGAGAATCACGTGGTCACCCTGTTCGATTACCGTTTTGTCGTGTGCCATCAATACCTCTTCATCGCGTACAATCGCGCCGATGGTGGTACCTGGTGGCAGTTTGATTTCGCTTATCTGTTTACCCACCACTTTAGAGGTGCTTGGGTCGCCGTGAGCTATTGCTTCAATGGCTTCCGCCGCGCCGCGTCTTAAGGAGTAAACGTTACAGATATCACCTTGACGAATGTGAGTCAGTAGTGCCGAAATAGTGGCTTGTTGTGGGGAGATGGCAATATCGATATTCGCTTCTTGGACAATATCGACATAGGCTTCTCGTTGGATTAGCACCATCACCTTTTTTGCGCCCATGCGCTTGGCCAATAATGCAGCCATAATATTGGCTTCATCGTCATTGGTGACCGCAATGAATACATCGGTTTGATCTATGTGTTCTTCTAACAGCAGCTCTTGATCCGAGGCGTCACCACAGAAAACCGTGGTATTTTCGAGTTTCTCGGATAGGGCCTCGGCACGCTCTTGACGATGCTCAATCAGCTTAACCGAATGGTTGCGCTGTAACTGTTTGGCTAACCCAAGACCAATGTTACCCCCGCCAGCAATCATAATATTTCTATAGGTGTTATCGAGCTTTTGCATCTCACTCATTACTGCGCGCACGTGACGACTATCAGCAACAAAGAAGACTTCATCATCGGCTTCGATAATGGTGGTACCGCGTGGCATGATAGGGCGACCTTGCCTAAAAATAGCTGCAACCCGGGTATCAATATTGGGCATGTGCTCACGCAAAGCAGCTAAAGCATTACCGACTAGTGGGCCACCATAATAGGCTCTGACGGCCACCAAGCTTAGCCGACCTTCTGCAAACTCTAATACCTGCAGGGCACCAGGGTATTCAACCAAGCGGCGAATGTACGCGGTGACTAACTGCTCGGGTGCGATGAGTTCATCAATAATAAAACCACCACGAGGGCGGTTTTCACTGTTTTTGGTTTCGCTATCGATAAACAGTTTGTCGCGTAGGGCGAGGTACTGCTCTGAGCGGATTCGGGCAATTTTTGTGGGTGTGCCAAACAGTGAATAGGCAATTTGACAGGCTGCCATATTGCACTCATCACTATTGGTCACCGCAATTAACATATCGGCATCTTCTGCGCCGGCGTCTTTGAGGACGCCTGGATGGGCTCCATGGCCGAGCACGACACGCAGATCATACTTATCTTGTAGTGATCGTAAGCGCTCACGGTCGTTGTCGACGATGGTGATATCGTTATTTTCACCAACTAAGTTTTCAGCCAGAGTGCCGCCAACTTGACCAGCACCTAATATGATAATTTTCATAGCCTAACGTTATCCCTTAATCAGGCGAGCGTAATAAAACCCATCCATATTGTCTTGGCCAGGCGTAATTTGCCAGCCGACATCATCGCTATTGGGTTGTTGAGCGATAGGAATGAGTGTTGCATCTTTCGTTCTCGCCAAAAATGCACTGATCTGTTCGGCATTCTCTTGTGGCAAAATGGAGCAGGTCGCATAGAGCAGTGTGCCACCTGGTTTTAACCACTGCCAGCAGTGATCTAAAATTTGTGACTGCAGTGTGGCCAACTCTTCAATATCAGTCTGCTTGCGCAGCCACTTAATATCGGGATGACGACGGATCACCCCTGTTGCTGAGCAAGGGGCATCGAGCAAGATGCGATCAAATTTCTCCCCTTGCCACCATGAATCTATGTTTGCCGCATCACCGTGAACCACTTTTGCGTTTAGTGATAAGCGGTCAAGGTTTTGCTGAACCCGTTCTAGTCGCTTTACATCAAAATCGACGGCAACTAAATCGATACTATTCTCTGTTTCCAATAGGTGACAGGTTTTACCTCCTGGTGCTGCGCAGGCATCGAGGATTAAGTCGTTAGCGGCAGGGGCCAGCAGTGTGGCCGCCCATTGTGCGGCACCATCTTGCACCGATGCTGCGCCGTCGGCAAAGCCTGGCAACATGGCCACATCTTTTGGACTGTCGAGTAGTATGGCATTGGCGCTACTGCCTTCTGTCGCGGGGATCTCTAAGTTAGTGAGCTGCGCTAGATATTGCTCACGAGTTTGCGACAGTTGGTTGTTACGCAACCACATCGGCGGACGCTGGTGGCTTTGCTCAATGACCTGTTGCCATGTCTCAGGATAGGCTGCTTGTAAGCGCTTAATTATCCAGGCTGGGGTATTAAAAGCTAAGGTTTCATTGTCGGTCGGCAGCGGTGCTTGATTACGTTGTAAGTTGCGCAATACACCATTGACAACCTTTACTAAGCCTTCGAACTTTAATTGGCGACACGCTTCAGCGGTTTCAGAAATCGCGGCATGGCTAGGAATACGGGTGAAATAGAGTTGATAGCAGCCAATTAACAGGAGTTGATGCACAATGCGCTGCTTGCCCTTCATGGGCTTGTTCATGCAATCGCTCACCAGCTTGTCGAGTTGAGGCAGATGACGCATCACGCCATAGCTTAGTTCGGCAAGTAAGGCTTTATCTTTACCGCTGCAGAGCTTTTGTTGCTGTTCAGGTAGTGCGACTGATAGTGATACGCCCTTTTCAAGCACTTGGAAGATCACCTTGGCCGCGAGGGCTCGCAAATTCATGATGATTTCGCCTCACTGTGCGTTGCGTGCTGTAACTGCGAACCTGGGGTAAACCATTCGCCGCGTGAGTTGAGGATATCCGCTACTGGCATCGCTTTCTTGCCTGGAAGTTGCATTGTCTCTAATACCAAGACACCGTCGCCTGTCGCTATGGCCAGCCCTTGTTTGTCGGCGGTAATAATGGTGCCAGCTTCACAATTGCTGACTTGTTCTTTGACACTGGCTTGCCACACTTTAATGGTGGCATCCATGTGTGAGAAGTGACTGGCTGGCCAAGGATTAAATGCTCGAATTTCTCGCCAAAGTTGTACCGCTGGCTTGTTCCAGTCTAGCAGCGCTTCCTCTTTAGTGAGCTTTTCTGCGTAGTTAGCTAGAGTTTCATCTTGTGGCTCGGCTTTGAGAGTCCCTTTAGCAATACCGGCTAATGCGTCGATTAGTGCGTCGGGTCCTTGTAAGGCTAACTTTTCATATAGGCTGGCAGAGGTGTCAGTGTCTTCAATTGGCAGATGGGTTTTTAATAACATATCGCCAGTATCTAAACCAATATCCATCTGCATAATGGTTACGCCTGTTGCTTCATCGCCGGCCCATAGGGCACGTTGAATCGGAGCGGCTCCGCGCCAACGTGGCAAGATCGAACCGTGAACATTAATGCAGCCTAGTTTAGGTGTATCTAGCACGACTTGAGGCAGGATTAACCCATAGGCGACAACCACCATGATATCGGCATTGAGTGAGGCGAGCTCAGCTTGTGCCGCTTCATTACGAAGACTCGCAGGTTGATAGACTGAAATGTCATGGGCTAATGCCAGTGCTTTAACTGGGCTGGCTTGCAGTTTTTTGCCTCGTCCTGCGGGTCTGTCGGGTTGTGAATAAACGCCGATGACATTGTGCTCTGATTCGATTAGTGCCTGTAAATGACGGGCGGCAAAATCTGGCGTCCCCGCAAAGAGAATATTGAGTGGTTTCAAGTGCTAGTTATCCTTGCTTTGCTTCTAGTCGAGCCGCTTTTTCGAGTTTTTGTTTAATACGCTGCCGTTTGAGTGGCGACAAGTAGTCAACAAATAGTTTGCCTTCGAGATGGTCAAGTTCATGTTGCAGGCAGATAGCAAATAGCCCATCGGCCTCTAAAGTGAACTCGTTACCGTGACGGTCGAGTGCTTTGATAGTAATAAATTCAGCACGATCAACGTTAGCGTAGATCCCTGGAACGGAAAGGCATCCCTCTTCGTTTGAAAAATCACCACTTTTTTCAATAATTTCCAAATTAATGAAAACTTTTGGTCGTTCAACATCATCTTGCAGGTCCATCACAATTAATTGATGGTGGTAATCAACTTGGGTAGCCGCTAGACCAATTCCCTTCTCTTCATACATCGTCTCGAACATATTGTCGATTTGTGTCTGCAGCTCAGGGTTAAATGCTGTAATGGGCTGCGCAATGGTGCGTAACCTTTCATCTGGAAAACGTAGTACTTTTAGTAAACTCATACATAAACTCTTAACAAGTCTGTCAAATTTGAGCCAGTTGGTTATACTGACTTAAGCTAATAGATTAATTTTAATCCTTAGTGGCAATCAATAACAGCAAAAGCTCGATATAAAGGGCAAACAGCATGGATACCCCCATGAAACGACTAATTTTACTCGGTTTAATGATATTAAGTTGTTCGTTCGTTTTCGCTGATACTCTGACATTGAAGTCAGGGCATCCCGATTCTTATGTAGTGAAGAAAGGGGATACCCTTTGGGATATTTCAGCATACTTCCTCAAGGACCCTTGGCGTTGGCCTAAATTGTGGGGCGCGAATCCTCAGATCGCCAATCCTCATTTAATTTATCCAGGTGATCAATTAACCTTGGTTTTCATTGATGGTGAACCAAGGCTAGTGGTTAAACCGCATATACGCAAAAGTCCAGAAGGTCGTGTATTACCCAAAGGTGGCGCGATTCCTGCCGTAGATTTGTCATTGATACAACCCTATTTAGTGCAAAACCGTGTTGTCGATGCCGCTTGGTTGGCTGAGCAGCCGATGGTTTTAGGTGGCGAGAGCGAGTCTAAACATCATGTGATGGGTGATATCGTTTATGTGCAAGGACAATTAGTGGTTGGCGATAAGTTCGGTGTTTATGCCCAAGGTCGCCAATTCGTAAGCCCTGAGTCGGGAGATGATTTAGGCCAGGAAGCGATATTAACGGCAAGTGGCCGGGTGATTGAATCTGGTCCGATATCGAAAGTGCAATTGCTGAGTAACCTGCGTGAAACCAAAGCGGGTTATAGAGTTTTGCCTATTGGCGATGATTCTTTGATGTCAGCCTACTTTATGCCACAAGCGGCAACAACACCGGCATCAGTATTAGCCTCAGAGCGCGATGTTCGTGCTATGGGTAAGCTTGATGTGGTTTACATTGATAGGGGCAGCAAGGACGGCGTTGAAGCTGGGCATGTTTTTTCTATCTTTAGAGATGGCATTGGCATCGTGATTGATGGTGATGGTCATCCTGTTAAGCCTGAAGACCGCAGTTCTTATGAAGATCTATTGTCAAGTATCTCTTCAGATAATGAGATTAAGATGCCTGACATTTACCGGGGTAAGCTCATGGTGTTTAAAGTTTTTGATAAGGTGAGCTTAGGGCTGATACTCATTAATGAGAAGCCTGTGAGAGTGAAAGATAAGCTGATACAACCGAACTCTTTACTACAAAGCGAGTAAATCGATAACTGAGAAACTGGTCGACTGGCTAGTTGTTTCTGCGGTATCTGGGCTAGGACCTGCTCGGATTAAACAATTACTGAATTACATGGATGTAGAGGAGCTTAGGCAAAGATTGGCGCATGAACCCCATGCACTTCCTTTGCCTGAGCAGCTACTGAAAGGCTCGTTCACACCTGACTTTTCTCGAGTTGAAGCAGCATTAGCTTGGCAGGCTCTAGAGAAACACCACCATATCCTGTGTCAAACCGATTCCTATTATCCGAGTCTACTGCTGGAGATCAGTGATCCACCGCCCTTGCTGTTTATTAAAGGAGACCTTGATGCTTTGTTGTATCCTAGTATCGCAGTGGTAGGTAGTCGTGCTGCCTCACAATCTGGTTTGGCAGCAGGTTATCAACTGGCTAAAGAGTTAACGGGGTGCGGTATTACCATTGCTAGCGGCATGGCGGCGGGCATAGATGGCGCGGCTCATCAGGCGGCTATCGACAAGGGTGGCAAAACGATAGCCGTGCTGGGAACAGGAGTTGATGTTATCTATCCCAAGCGTCATCGACAGTTATGTAAGGATATTCAAACCAATGGTTGTGTGGTGAGTGAGTTCTGGCCTGATGTGAAACCTTTTGCTGGTAATTTTCCTAAGCGTAATCGGATTATAAGTGGGCTATCTTTAGGGGTATTAGTGGTTGAAGCGGCCAGAAAAAGTGGTTCCTTAATCACGGCGAGATTAGCATTAGAGCAGGGCCGAGAAGTGTTTGCTGTGCCTGGCAATATCTTGGCGGGTGACCATCAAGGTTGTCATGATTTGTTACGAGATGGCGCAAAGTTAGTTGAGTCGGCGGCCGATATTATAGAAGAGATTGCAGCTTTATCTCATTATCACCTTGAAGAGTTGCATCGGCGTCACCATATAGGGGAGGAGTTAGCTTCTGATTTGCCATTTTCCTCGCTGTTAGCTAGTGTAGGATATGAGGCCACACCATTAGATGTCGTGGTCGAGCATAGTGGAAAAACGATAGAGCTAGTACTAGAGCAAATGTTGGAACTTGAACTTCAAGGTTGGGTTTCAGCAGTACCCGGTGGTTATATAAGACTTAAGAGGAGCTAGCCATGTTTGATATCCTCATGTATCTATTTGAAAACTATGTTCACAGCGAAGTTGAGATGTTGGTCGACGAAGATGAGTTGACACAAGAGCTTACTCGCGCAGGTTTTCATCAGTCTGCGATTATCAAGGCCTTGTCTTGGTTAGAGCGCCTCGCTTCACTGCAAGAGAGTGATCAACCATACCTATGCAATCATGATCAGCACTCCTTTCGTATCTATACCGAGAACGAGATGGAAAAGTTGGATGTTGAATGCCGAGGTTTTTTACTGTTCCTAGAGCAGATTAAAGTATTGAGTGTCGAGACTCGGGAGATGGTAATCGATCGAGTAATGGAAATTGATGAACCGACACTGGTTTTAGAAGATTTGAAATGGGTGATTTTAATGGTGTTGTTTAATGTACCAGGCAATGAATCCGCCTATGAGCAGATGGAAGATCTCGTCTTTGAGCAGCCTGACGGAAGGCTACATTCTTAAAGGAATCGAATAAACAAGGAGGCTAAAGCCTCCTTGTTTATTTCTTATCTGGCTAAAAATGCCGATGCTTGTTGTCTAGCGTGAGATGCTTAGGGGTTAAATAGTCACGATAACCGTAGCGATTGAGTTTGTTGATTTTTGCTGTGGCTTGCGCTGTATTATCTTCGAAGGCAGCAACTTGAGCATTTAACCACAGTGCAAATTGCTGTTGGTGTTTGCTGAGTTTACTCAGTAATAGTTCATACCCTTCAAAATAGTCAGTTTTTAGGTATCTGCTTAGTTGTACAAAATCGTCATGGTGCTTTTCAACTAGAAAACGAATGGCCATGTAACTCCACTTGTACGTTCTATCTTGGCCATCTTTATATTCGGTGGCAAATATCTCTTCTAATGTGGGGGCTTTTTCTATGTCTCGCTTAATCACTTCGAATGTTGACGGGTTATCATTGCCTTTCGATACGTATTCGGCCAATCCTTCTGACCACCACACCATTTTGCTGGGGAAATGGCCAAAGCCGCCATACTTTACAAAGTGACCATCTAAATAATGCACGTACTCATGATTAAGGTTCCAGATGGCAAACTCTGGTTCAATCCAAAACTGGCGATAAGCAAAAAATGTCGCTTGGTTGTCTGGTTTTGATGGTGTCCCTTCGATATACATACCACCGTTATCGGTTTGAATATCAAATAGTAGTTGGCCGTAGGCGTTATATTGGCTCCAGTTTTTGAATGCCACTACACGAAGGGCTTTGTTCCCATCGTTGGCCGTTGGCTTATTTTCGGTCTGAAGTAATTGGTGGAAATTAGCTTCTTGCGAGGTCAGCTTTTCACAGCTCTGTGCTAACTCTTGTTGATTAAGATCTTGCGCCAGAATAAATAGCGATGCAGAACAGGAGTGGTTAATCGGTAAGATCTCGGTGAGTGTTGGTATCTGACAAATTTCACTCTGCTGTTCACAGTTTTCTTGTCCAGCAAAAGCGTTGACATGGAAGCCGAGTGTGTATGTGTTCTTCGCGATGCTACCACGTTGTTCGACATCAGCTTTGGCTATCTTGGCTACTGCGGTATCTATGGCTAACTCCGCGGCAGTGGCATTGCCATCTTCACCACTAGGCAGGGCGAGACGATATTGTCCTAGTGCCCAATAGGCGTTTGCTCGTGGCCAGTCTTCTTGTGCTCGGATACTGTAGGGAGAGTCTGCGAAGGCTAATAGTGCTTGGCTAATATCTGCATCGATAAGCTGTTTCGTTAGCGCTTCCTCATTGTGCTTACGGGCAGCTGTTAGCAGTAATCCGTAAGTTCTTAATGTTTCCCATAAGGCATAGTCATGGGCGTTGGTGACTGGCTGCTTAGCGAGTCGTGTTAACTGCGTATTGAGTATTGGTAGCAGTTCATTCAGTAATACAGCGGTATCATCAGTATTGTAATAACGGTAAAGGGTAACGGCGAAATGTTCTTGTAGCCTAGGGTCGTTAGTAAATACCTGGCGCTTTGATAATGCGGTTAATGCGTTTGTAAGCCGCTGTTGGTCTTCGAGCGTCAGTGTGTCTAAAGGACCGAAATAGCTAAATGCTCTGAGAAAATAGAGCTGCCTATCCAGCTGCTCTGGAGCATTTTCATTTTGAATGAGCTTAACGGCTTGATTGAAGCTATCTCGGGTATGGATCGAACCATGGGTGAAGAACTGATCGACATCTGTGGTTTGTAGCTGTTGTGCAATGGCTGGATCTGTATCGATTGGTGTTACAGTGCTACAAGCTGAGAGCAGGGCTATGCTCGGATAGAGTAGAGATAAAGCGATGAGTGAACGAGATAACATAGTGGCTCCTTGTTTTTGTATACAATATATCTCTTGTTGTGGGCAAAGACTAGCTATAATTAGATGCTTATTCGATTCCCAAGCAGTATCAGAGCTTGGTAAAATGCACAAAGATTCAGCCAATGAGATAACCATGTCAAAAATTGATCAGCAACTGTTTACGTCACACGAGCATGCCTTGGAAAAGGAGTATGAGCTCTGTCCTAAGTGCGGCTGTGAATTATCGGTAAAAAACAGTAAGCATGGTGGATTTGTAGGCTGTAATAACTATCCCACCTGTGATTACACTCGGCCGCTAGTACATCATGAGTCAATCGAAACGCAGATTATTGAAGGCTCTGAGTGTCCTGAATGTGCTGCAGAGCTTGCGGTAAAGTCTGGTCGGTTTGGGATTTTTATCGGCTGTACCCAATACCCGCAGTGCAAGCATATTGAAAAGCATGATCAAGAGGATGCCAATAACGCGATTGCTTGCCCAAGTTGTAAAAAAGGCATTATTGAACAGAGGACGAGTCGGTTTGGTAAAAGCTTTTATGCATGCAGTGCCTATCCCAAGTGTAAGTTTCTGGTGAACTACCCCCCAGTTGCCGAGGTCTGTCCCGATTGCGGCTTTAGTCTATTGGTAGAACGCAAGGGGGCAGCAGGCATGCGAGTCGAGTGTCCGCAGAAACAGTGCAAATATAAACGCGCACTATAAGTGAGCCGTTTGTCAGTATTAGCTTTGTCTGTATAATCTCGAGCCATTAAACAGTGGCAAACCACTAACAGTTATTAGAGAAGGTTAGGCAGTATGTTGCAACAAAATCCACCTGACGTCGTAAATCTTGTATTAGCCGGAGGCGTCATTGCTTACCCTACCGAAGCTGTATATGGCTTAGGCTGTGATCCTGACAATGAGGAGGCTATTCGCAAACTGCTTGAGCTAAAGCAGCGACCTTGGGAAAAGGGGCTTATTTTAGTCGCGAGCGATTTTGAGCAGTTGTCCCCTTACATTGATTCAACCCAACTTACAGCAGAGCAACTGCAACGAGCGTTTGATAAGTGGCCCGGACCTTTTACCTTTATTATGCCGACTAAGGTAACGACCTCACGTTTATTATGTGGTCAATTCAATTCACTGGCGGTAAGAGTGTCGAGCCATCCTGGTGTTCAAGCATTGTGCCAAGCGCTGGGTAAACCCATTGTGTCTACCAGTGCCAATTTAACGGGTGAAAATCCAGCGATGACAGCAGAAGAGGTCATTAAGCAGTTGGGTGGCAAAATTGACGCATTGGTTGCTGGTGGACTCGGTGCAGAACCCAAGCCCTCTACTATTATCGATGCGATAAGTGGCAAGATTTTAAGATAACAATAACAAGGAATGATTATGAGCAAGCCAAGTACCATAGAGGTGAAAGCATTTTTACTTAATCTACAACGGCAGATATGTGAGGGATTAGCGCGTCTCGACGGTAAGGCTGAATTTATTGCTGACTCATGGACACGAGCAGAAGGAGGCGGTGGCACCAGTCGAGTTATGACAGATGGGCAGGTGTTTGAGCAAGCTGGTGTCAATTTTTCTCATGTGACAGGGGCTGCCATGCCTGCATCGGCTACGGCACATCGTCCTGAGTTGGCCGGACGTAGTTTTGAGGCGATGGGAGTTTCATTAGTTATTCATCCTAAAAACCCCTATATCCCAACCACACATGCAAATGTGCGTTTCTTTATTGCAGAAAAAGAGGGAGCGGATCCAGTATGGTGGTTTGGTGGTGGCTTTGATTTAACGCCTTACTATCCGTTCGAAGAGGATGTTGTCCAGTGGCACCAAAGTGCTAAGGCGCTTTGCGAACCCTTCGGCGAAGAGGTTTATCCTAAGTATAAAAAGTGGTGTGATGAGTACTTCTTCCTACCGCACCGTAATGAGACGCGTGGTGTCGGTGGTCTGTTTTTCGATGATCTTAATGAGCAAGGTTTTGACACTAGCTTTGCCTTTATGCAAGCGGTTGGCAATGGTTTCCTAAAAGCATACGCTCCAATCGTCGAACGCCGTAAAGATACTCCGTATGGTGAACGCGAACGTGACTTTCAGTTGTATCGTCGCGGTCGCTATGTTGAGTTTAACTTAGTCTATGACCGAGGTACCCTGTTTGGTTTACAAACGGGTGGGCGAACAGAGTCGATTTTGATGTCTATGCCACCATTGGTTCGTTGGCAATATGCCTATACCCCTGAAGAGGGAAGTCCTGAGGCGGTCCTCTATAACGATTATTTAAAACCTAGAGAATGGTTAAGCTGTTAGGTGTTGTAAAGAGGTGAAAATAAAGGGCTAAAAACAGCCCTTTATCTTAACTTGCAACTATTGATTACGCATGTGATCAGCAAGGGTTGATATCGCCTGAAAAATGGCTTGCTGATGTTGTGGATCCTGAATCTCTATTTCAATCGCTCGTTGCATACAGAACAACCATTGATCGCGCATTGCCACATCAATCGCAAATGGCATATGTCTGGCTTTTAAGGCTGGATGCCCATGCCTCTGCTGAAACAACTGTGGCCCACCTAACCAGCCACTGAGAAACTCAAATAGCTTTTGTTCTGATTCGGCTATTGGAGCTTTATGCATGGCTAATAATGGTTGAGTTTCACAATTGCTTTGCATCTGTATGTAAAATTGCTTTGCTAGAGCAGCAATGACTTTTTCTCCGCCAATTCGGTCGTAGGCGTTAGATTGTTTAGGGTCTCTGTGTGCTTGTTTGTTGCCGAATAATGTCTTTAGCCACTTCATTGTCGAAACCGTCTGCGATAAGTCAAAAATTTCCTCGGCACACTAGCCTATTCGATGGCTCGTTTCAATGATGATACCAAATGAAAAATATGCCAATGGGTTCGACTTTATCTTGCCAAGAAAGCTAAGTAGACTGATAGCACGCGTGTACCCACAAGACGAACAGATTGATGACAGATAGATATGCCGTTTTTGGTAATCCAATAAGCCACAGTAAGTCACCGTTAATCCATCAAGCATTTGCTAAGTCGACACAGCAAAACATGACTTATGAAGCAATCTTGGCGCCGACCGCTGGCTTTGAGCAATGCTTGAATGAATTTATTGCAGAGGGTGGAAAGGGAGCTAATGTAACCGTACCTTTTAAAGAGCAGGCATTTACTTTGTGTGATGAATTGAGCGACGAAGCTAAGTTGGCGGGTGCAGTTAATACCCTAATCGTTGATGCGACTGGGCGTATACGAGGTGACAATACTGACGGCCTTGGTTTGGTTGCAGACCTAGAGCGTCATCTGGGCTCGCTTAATGGCAAAAGAGTATTATTGGTAGGGGCGGGTGGTGCTGCTCGTGGTTCTATCTTGCCATTGCTAAACAGTGGGATTACACAATTGGTGGTTCATAATCGCACCCATGACAAAGCACTGAAACTAGCTAAGGAGTTTGCATCATTTGGCTCTATAGAAACTAGGTCACTGAATCAATTAGATCAGGCTTTTGATCTGATAATTAACTCAACTTCATCGAGTCTTTCGGGTGAGGTGCCAAAACTGCCAAGCGCTATTATTGGTCGCACGACGGTTTGCTATGACATGATGTACGGCAAAGAGAGCACGGCTTTTAATTTGTGGGCGCAGCAGATGGGAGCCAAGCAGGTGATTGATGGATTGGGGATGTTGGTAGGACAAGCTGCCAAGAGTTTTGCGCTTTGGCGAGGTGTTGAAGCTGATGTGGAACCAGTGTTAACAGCGCTACGTCAGCAATTAGCTCAATAACCCAGAGAAGTATAATGAATCAAAGTGTCATTTTTACCGATACAACAGATTGGGCTGCTGGCTTAACTAGTGTTCATTTTATTGCGCAGCAACAAGGCATGAACATAAGCTGTTATATCAGCCTAACGTCATTGAGTGAGCTAAGTGGTCAGGTAATCGAAGAGCCAGCAAGCGCATTAGTGGTATTTGAACAATATCGGTTCGATATAGAGGATAAGGCTGAGGCGCTCATCGAAATAGAAGCATTCGATGAGCAAGGTCGAATCTTTATAAGGTAAACCCTAAGTCGGGAGGTTGAGTAAGGCCTCCTCTAGATACTCATTTTTCAAACGCACATAGTTATCTGCCGACTCAGGTAAAAATTTGAGCTCCGACTCTGTGAGCGGTCTAATCTTCTTGGCGGGGCTTCCAACATAAAGGTGTCCTTTTTCGAGTACCTTCCCTGGTGGTACTAGAGAGCCAGCCCCCAGTATTACATCGTCTTCAATTATCGCTCCGTCGAGAATAATGGCACCCATCCCAATTAAAATGCGATTTCCCACAGTGCAGCCATGTAACATCGCCTTATGACCAATGGTGACATCGTCACCAATCAAAAGAGGATGACCTTCTGGACGCGATGGTGATTTGCGCGTGACATGTAATACTGTGCCATCTTGGATGTTTGAGCGTTTACCGATCTTTATATGGTTTACGTCACCGCGTGCAGCCACTAATGGCCAAATGCTAGCGTCTGTGTCTAAAAAGATATCACCTACGAGCACACAAGCCTCGTCAATATAGACACTACTATTAAACTGAGGGCGAACACCCTTATAAAATCGTAAAGAGTTTGTCACTTAAAAGTCCTTAAAACGCCTAAAGTGCTGGGAATATAGCAGTATAATGGGTAAAAAGTAGCTCGTCAGGCTAAAAAGCACGCAAACAACGCAAAAGTAGCACTTTTCTTTTAAAAAGGCCTTGCGCCTATCCGATAACTCCCTATAATGCGCTCCCACTGACACGGCAAACAGCGTCGCTTAGCGACATAAAAGCAGTGATTTAATCAGTAAGTTGAGTTGAAAGTGAAAGAGTTAAAAAACTTCTTAAAAATCACTTGACGCCAACAACGGGAAGTGTAGAATACGCATCCCTAAGCCAACGACCTAGCGTCTAACGGCGGTATCTGAGAGATTGATACCAA
>NZ_MCBT01000022.1:0-70505 GCF_001735525.1 Shewanella colwelliana | reverse complement strand
TTATTTTAAGAAGTTTTCCAAGCGATGATTTGTTAACCACTAATGTGATAACCAATCAACACTGGAAGCCTGCTAAAGCGCTTACCACCTGAGTCTAATTCCGAAAAACTAAACTCCCTCACACTGCTGCAAGTCCCGTACTGCCTAGCGTTTGCTAAGAGCGATTGGCCTGCTGTGCCGTGTCAGTGGATGCGCATTATAGGGAGTTCTCGGATGGGCGCAAGGGCTTTTTAAAATAAAACACTCAAGCGCTCACTTTTCAGGCGAAAGACCGAAAAACCACGATAAACACGCATAAAAGGCAACGATTAACACACAAATGCGCTACACATTGATGAGGAATCTAGCCTAATGACCCTCGTTTCTAGCCAAAAAACAACCTTAAGCCTGAACGGGAGAGTAAGTCTGGCACAGAAACAACGACTCTGCCAAAAATCTAGTGCAATAAACAAATGTACGGTTTGTGATTTTACTCAGGCTTCTTATTGTCATCGGCTGATTGCGTTTGTTGCTCACTCGTATCCACAGGTAAGTCAGTATTGTCATCGCTACATTCATCACCAACGACATGACTCACCTTAAGCTTTTTAATCCTGCGTATGGTGTAGATTGGTCCTGAAAGCGCATACAGTGAAAAAGCACCAAATAAGATCGTTGCAGGCTGCACAGATACAATCACAAATAACCCAACTAATGCCAGTATTACAATGAAATTAACCCGTCCGCGCCAGTCATAGTCTTTGAACGAATAATAGCGAAAGTTACTCACCATCAATAAGCCTGCTGCAGCGGTCAACAATGCAATTAGATAGCTAACTTGGTTACCACTTATCTCATAATAGGTTCCCGTCCAAATAGCTCCTGCAATAATTGCGGCGGCAGCCGGACTCGCTAACCCTTGAAAATAGCGTTTGTCAGCGACCCCAACCTGAGTATTAAATCTGGCCAAACGAAGTGCTGCACCTGCGCAATAGATGAATGCCGCTAGCCAGCCAATTTTTCCAAGTTCGGCAAGTCCCCAGTTATAAGCGATTAACGCCGGGGCGACACCAAATGAAACCATGTCTGCCATACTGTCATACTCAGCACCAAATGCACTTTGGGTATTGGTCATTCTTGCAACCCGACCATCAAGCCCGTCGAATAGCATGGCAATAAAGATGGCAATCGCCGCAGATTCAAAATGTGCATTCATTGACGCTATGACAGCGTAGAAACCAGAAAAGAGACCAGCCGTTGTCAATAAATTAGGTAATAGATAGATGCCACGGTTCTTAACCGTCTGTTTGTTTAAATTTTGCATATAATTAGTAGCAGAGTTATCTTGGCAGAATTAAACGATAACACAGATTGCTGAGTGTAAATTGTACAGTACTCCAATTATTTAGTTTACTGGCTAAAATTAATCCCAACTCGATACCGACAACTGCTTATATGGACAAAATCATGACTAGGAAAAGTTATTACATACTATTAGTTACCATGTTGTTTAGCCCCACCATACTCGCAACAACGATATATAAATGGGTCGATGAGAATGGCGTTACTCACTACAGCCAGCAAGTTCCACCAGAAAAACAATCTGAAAAACTCTATAGCGAAGATATAGAGCAAAAGAAAGTTGGCTTTGTTGCACCTAAGGTTAAAGCCGTAAGTGAACCAGAAAAGAGTGACCTAGAACTGGCTGCACAGGAGATAAGTAAAAAGGACAAAGCACAAGCTAGCGCAATCTGTGACAATGCCAAGCACCAACTTAATGTACTTGAAACACACACACGTTTGACTCGCAAAAATGAAGACAGCGATGAACCAGTCAGAATGACAGAAGAGGAAAGACAGTCGGAGATTTCGGCGCAAAAAGAGAAAATACGACTTTTTTGTAAGAAATAGCACGACCCACTCTAGGAATAAAACAGACTCGAGTTGAGTCTGTTTTATTCGTCGTACTATTTAACGGTATACATTGAGCGACTAACTCCATCCTCGCAGGCTTTCGCACCCGCTGCCCAGCCTTTATCAAACTCATCAAGGCCATCAAGCACTTGATCTTTCCTCGCCTCAACACTGCCTAAATTTGAATCTTGCTTTACCATCCCGGCAGAACGACACCCAGTATTGTAGCCAAAGTGATACAGGCTATCGTAGTCCACATTACCGACACCAATATACTGTTCACTCGATGCGGGGCCTTCAGGTGCTGAGCTACAACCTAACATAGACAGAACCACGACGGAGGCCATCATTAACTTTGCTTTCATTCATTACTCCTTTAATGCACTGAAATTCAAATAATCTTGTCATTTAGGAAAGTAGTTGAATCTTTGTTTGATTGCAAAAAGATTGTTCAATCTCATTTAGAGGTTGCAGAAAAAAGCTCAGACCGCTGAAAACAGCAAGCCTGAGCTGATATTGCGCTATCTAGACATTTACCAGCAAACACACACGCGGTTATTGTCTAAAAGCGAGTTCTCCTCCTGCGCTTTCTACAAGTATCGGTTTACCAGGGACAAACTGACCACTGAGTAACTTTTGCGCTAAGGGGTTCTCAACCTCTTGCTGTAAAGCCCGTTTAAGGGGGCGCGCTCCATAAACAGGATCAAAACCAGCTTGAGCGATTAACGCCAAAGCCTCATCGCTCACCTTAAGCTCGAAATCTTTTTCCGCTAAACGCGCAGTAAGATTTTCGATCTGAATTTTTGCAATATGAGCAATATGTTCAGACTCTAGCGGATGGAATACCACACTCTCATCAACACGATTGAGAAACTCTGGTCTAAAACTGTGTGTCACGACATTCATCACCTCGGCTTTCATCTCCGCATAGGTGGCAATACCGAAACGCTCTTGGATCACATCGGAACCTAAGTTAGATGTCATGATCACCACAGTGTTTCTAAAATCAACGGTGCGGCCTTGTCCATCGGTTAATCGACCATCATCTAACACCTGCAAAAGTATGTTAAACACATCAGGATGTGCCTTCTCTACTTCATCCAGCAAAATGACCGAGTAAGGTTTACGCCTAACCGCTTCCGTTAAATATCCTCCCTCCTCATAGCCCACATAACCAGGAGGCGCACCAACCAACCGAGATACCGAGTGCTTTTCCATAAACTCTGACATGTCGATTCGAACCATAGCTCCTTCCGTATCGAACAGGAATTTAGCTAAGGATTTACATAATTCAGTCTTACCCACACCTGTTGGACCAAGAAAGAGAAATGAGCCAATCGGACGATTTGGATCAGCTAGGCCTGCTCGACTACGGCGTATTGCATTGGCTACTGCATCGACCGCTTCATTTTGGCCTATCACGCGAGTATGAAGGGCTTCCTCCATATGCAACAATTTCTCTTTCTCTCCTTCAAGCATTTTTGAAACAGGGATACCTGTTGCTTTAGATAACACCTCAGCAATTTCGATATCTGTGACCTTATTTCGTAACAGGGTCATGTCCTGCATCTCAGCTTGAGAAGCTAAATCTAACTGTTTTTCAAGCTCAGGTATCCGACCGTACTGCAACTCTGACATGCGGGTTAAATCACTCGCTCGCCTAGCAACATCTAAATCCATACGTGCTTGTTCTAAGTCGGCCTTAATGTGCTGAGTTCCAGCTAGCGCGGCTTTTTCCGTGTGCCAAACTTCATTGAGTTCCGCCGCTTTATGTTCAACTTCTTTTAATTCACTGCGTAATGTACTTAACCTGCGCATACTTGCGTCATCATTTTCTTTGCTCAATGCCTGCTCTTCAAGCTTAAGCTGAATAGCACGACGCTCGAGCTTGTCTAATGGTTCAGGTTTTGAGTCTATCTGAATACGAATACTAGAAGCCGCTTCATCAATAAGGTCAATAGCCTTATCGGGAAGCTTTCTATCAGAAATATAACGGTGCGACATACTTGCAGCAGCGACGATTGCCGGATCGGTGATCTCCACATGATGATGCAACTCGTAACGCTCTTTTAAACCGCGCAAAATTGCGATGGTATCTTCAACGTTAGGCTCTTCGACCAACACTTTTTGAAAGCGCCGTTCTAATGCTGCATCTTTTTCAATGTATTGGCGATACTCATCTAAGGTCGTCGCACCAACGCAATGAAGGTCGCCACGCGCCAAGGCAGGTTTAAGCATATTACCTGCATCCATTGCACCATCTGATTTACCCGCACCAACCATAGTATGAAGCTCATCAATAAAGAGGATCACCTGCCCCTCTTCTTGAGCCAGCTCGTTAAGCACAGCCTTTAAGCGTTCTTCAAATTCACCCCGATATTTTGCCCCAGCGACGAGTGATCCCATGTCTAACGACAACACTCGCTTATTCTTAATTCCCTCAGGCACCTCACCATTAATGATTCGCTGAGCGAGTCCTTCAACAATGGCTGTTTTGCCCACGCCCGGTTCACCAATCAAAACAGGGTTATTCTTACTTCGACGCTGTAAGACTTGAATCGTACGGCGGATCTCATCATCACGGCCGATCACTGGGTCTAATTTCCCTTGCTCTGCTCGCTCCGTAAGGTCCACGGTAAACTTCTTCAACGCTTGACGCTGATCTTCTGCATTAGGGTCATCAATATTTTTGCCCGATCTCACCTGCAAAATTGTCTGTTCGAGTAGCTCTTTTGTCGCCCCTGACTTTTTAAGGCTCTGAGCCAACGCATCACTGCCTTCCAACGCCGCCAACACAAACAGCTCACTAGAGATAAATTTATCTTTGCGTTTTTGTGCCAGCTTGTCGCATAAATTAAGTAAACGGATTAATGCCTGAGATAACTGAACATCCCCACCAGTACCGTCAATTTGCGGTAACCTTTCGAGCTCTTGGTTTAAAGATGAACGCAGCGCACTGACAGAGATGCCAGCTTGAGTCAGTAATGTATGAATCGAACCACCATCTTGATTAAGCAGCGCCATCATAAGATGAATCGGTTCAATAAACTGATGGTCACGCCCCAACGCTAAAGACTGCGCATCGGAGATTGCTATCTGAAATTTATTAGTCATACGATCGAGTCGCATACAGCCTCCTAGTTAACGAATGAAGTACACCGTCAGTGTTTTGATAAGTGAAGCTTCGATAAGTTAAAGATGGGGGCTTTTTGACTAAATTCAAGCAGAGGAATGCATTAGCAACGAAATACTTGCTACTTTTCTAACCAGATCAAAGAAGCCATTCGCCCAGTCACAGATTCGCGGCGATAGGAAAAATACTGCTCTTTGAGGCTATAGGTACAATGGGATAAACAGAAAATACGTTTCACACCAGCTTGTTCGATCCGAAACCGGGCAATTGCTTGTAGATCGCCGAGATATTTATCGCCACGAGGCATAAAAAATGCACTAGTTTGTTGATGACACTGTACAAACCGCTCCCTAACTTCAGCGCCAACTTCAAATGCGTCAGCCCCAATGGCCGGACCGAGATAAACACAGATCTCGTCGGCAGGCACAGAAAAATGACTCAGCGCCGTTTCAATAATGCCATCACATAGACCACGCCATCCCGCATGGATTGCAGCAACTTGTGTACCAGCTTTATCGCAAATCAAAACGGGGAGGCAGTCTGCAGTCATCACCACACAGGTATGATTACGGCTGCGGCAAAAACTGCCATCTGCAGTGCGATTATCGTCACGATCAAGGTTTACCACTAAGGTACCATGGACTTGCTCTAACCAAGCTGGGTCAGCACTGAGTCCTAGGCTTTGTTTAACAATGGCGCGGTTTTGTTGAACATGTGACGAGTCGTCGCCAACATGCTCTCCTAAATTCAGGCTAGCGTATGGAGCCAGACTCACGCCACCTGAACGCTGGGTGAAGGCTAGCTTCACTCCAGCCGGAACAAACCACTCTTTTGGCAACATTTAATAGTCAGCCGGGTTCGCTTTAGTGTCTTCGCGCAACGCACGAGTTAGCGTCACCATATCTTCTGGTATCGGTGCCTGCCAGCTCATGACTTCAAACGTAAATGGGTGAGCAAGTTCAAGTCTTATCGCGTGCAAAGCTTGACGCTTAAAGCCCATATAAACCTCAAAGAACTCTGGTGTCACACCTTTTGGTGGACGTGGGCGACCAGCATAAACAGGATCGCCAACCAACACATGACCAATATGCGCCATATGCACACGAATTTGGTGAGTACGTCCTGACTCTAGACGCAATCTCAATCGGGTATGAGCACGGTATTTCTCCGCTACACGATAATGAGTCACCGCAGGTTTACCATTATGAACCACCGCCATGTGTGTACGTTTGGTCGGGTGACGATCGATAGGCTCATCGACAGTGCCGCCAGAAATAATGGTTCCTTGAACAATAGCTTCATACTCACGAACAATTTCACGAGCCTGCAAGGCAGCCACTAAATGCGTTTGCGCTTCTACCGTTTTAGCAACAACCATCAATCCGGTAGTGTCTTTATCAAGACGATGAACAATACCTGCGCGCGGCACCAGCTCAATGGCTGGACAATGATGCAACAGTGCATTTAGCAAGGTCCCATCACTATTGCCCGCACCAGGGTGAACGACTAACCCTGCTTGCTTATTGATCACAATAATATGATCATCTTCATAAACAATGTTCAAGTCTATCGCTTGCGCTTCAGCTTTGGTTTCTTCCTGCAACATCGCTTCAACTTGAACTTCTTGGCCTTCAAGAACTTTCTCTCTAGGCTTAGTCTGCACTACACCGTCGACATAAACAGAACCTGTTTGTATCCACTCTTTAATGCGCGTACGAGAATAATCAGGAAACAATTCAGCCAAAGTTTGATCCAATCTTTGACCTGTTTGTGTTGCTGTTATCTCGCTTTTTAGATTAATCTCTTGTGTCATAGGAACCGTACCCGCGTTTTGGGGTCCAAAATAAAGTGCTATCTGTTACAATCGTATTGTTTCTATTTTATCGTGAAATGGAAAAATTCTTAACTACAACTTAAAAAGAATCGAATTCAAGTATGCATAAATTTGCTAAAGGCGCAGCTATCGCCCTGATTTCACTGGCCTTAGCGGCCTGTAGTAGCCGAAAAGAAGATGATATGCCGCTCAGTAAATCATCGCCTGATGTGCTTTATACTCAAGCTAGAACCTCAATGGAGCTAGGAAACTACAGTAAAGCTGTACGTTCTTTAGAAGCGTTAGACTCTCGCTATCCCTTTGGCCCACATAAAACCCAGGTACAATTAGACCTAATTTATGCCTACTACAAACTGGATGATCCAGCTTCTGGTATCGCCAATATCGATCGCTTTATCCGTTTAAACCCAACTCACAAAGATATCGACTACGTCTACTATATGCGTGGGTTGGTTAATATGCAGTCTGACAGTTACATGTTTCATGACATGTTAAATATCGACAGAACGGATAGAGACCCTAAAGCAGCGCAAGATGCCTTTAAAGACTTTGACCGTTTGATAAAGTCGTATCCTAACAGTAAATACGCAGCAGATGCTCAAAAACGTATGCAATTCCTTAAAAATCGTCTGGCTAAGTACTCAATTAATGTCGCAGAGTACTATATTAAGATGAATGCTTGGAGCGCAGCGGCCGTAAGAGCCCAGTCAGTAATGGAGTCTTATCCTGGTACACCATCAACAGAACGCGCTTTAGAGATCATGGCACTCGCTTATGATGAGTTGGGGCAAGAGAAGCTGAAAGAGCACGTGTTAATGGTGATGAGAAGCAACTTCCCAAGTAATGCAATGCTAAAATAATAAAAAAAGCCTCGCCTAGCGGGGCTTTTTTTATTCTCCACAAAAGATCACTGATGGCACGAATGTGCCCCACCAGCTCTCTAAGGCAAGTTTATTGATACAAAAAACAACGTTTCGAGCAAAACTTCTTCAAACAAGCCTATAACTCAATTATTTTTCAAAAAAATGTTGACTCAAAACCGCAAAACCTTTTTAATGCACCCCGTCGCCCGAATAGCTCAGTCGGTAGAGCAGAGGATTGAAAATCCTCGTGTCCCTGGTTCGATTCCGGGTTCGGGCACCAAATTTGATTAGGTGCTACTAGCGTCTAAAGAAAGCCTCGCATTGCGAGGCTTTTTTGTATCTGCAACATTTTCCGCATATTCCCATATTCTTTTGCTATACCTATTAGTACGACTAAAGTTTAATCGCTTTAAAATAGCCTCCACTATTTGGGTTAGTTAAATGAATAATATTCAGATCAAACATAAAATGGCATTTGGCATTTTACTGCCTCTCACGCTGCTTATCTGCATCTGTGTGCTTGCGATTAACATGATGACCACCATTCAACAAGGGGTCACCACAATCTATAACGATAGAGTGGTTCCCTTAGAAGATCTAAAGGTGATTGCTGATGACTATGCCGTATTTGTGATTGATGCCATCAATAAAGCAAACGCTGGAGAATTTAGCGCAGAAGAAGCCACAAAAGCCATGCGTGATGCGAGCAAAAATATTGATGTTCGCTGGCAGAAATTTGTTTCAACGGAGTTAACGGCTCACGAGAGCCAATTGGCCGCAGAGGCAGAAAGACTATTTATCCCCGCAAATCAAAAAATCAATCAGCTTATCCAGCAACTCGGCAGTATGTCTGGCAATATTCAGGGCAGGCTTAACAGTGAAATCATCCCTCTTTATAAAGTCATAGATCCTATCAGTAGTACCATCGCTGAATTAATTACACTGCAGCTTAACGTTGCATCCCAAGAGAAAAACAAAGTCGTTGAGATTTATGAGTCATCGTTGATGCTATTCATTAGCCTAACAACCTTGACTGTTATAGCCAGCATCATACTCGGCGTATGGATTAATCGCTCGGTAATGTCTCCTATTAATCATATCAGAACCCAATTACATGCCATTCAGAAAAACGCCGACCTAACCGTTACGTTTAGCCAATTGAATAATGACGAACTGGGACTTATCTCTACCAGCCTCAACGATCTATTTACCCACCTTAGAGGAATATTAAGCGGCGTAGTTCAAGCCGCGAATACCGTAAGCGAATCGGCTCAAGAGCTAAATGATTTTACTAAGACATCTAACGCTCGTATTCAGCAGCAACAAGCTGAGACAGAGCAAACAGCAACAGCAATGAACGAGATGACAGCAACAGTCAATGAAGTGGCACAGAGCACAACAGCAGCCGCTGATTCAGCAAGAAACGCCGATCAGTTTGCCGCCAATGGCAATGATATCGTGCAGCAATCGATCAATAGCATGAGGCAGCTGTCACAACAGATCCAAAGTACATCTGAGGTAATCACTCATCTATCTCATGAAAGCCAAAACATAGGTAGCGTACTTAGCGTTATTAAGGGAATAGCAGAGCAGACTAATTTACTTGCTCTAAATGCTGCGATTGAAGCTGCTAGAGCTGGCGAGCAAGGACGCGGCTTTGCCGTGGTTGCAGATGAGGTTCGTTCGCTGGCACAGCGCACACAAGAAGCCACCCAAGAGATTGAAGCTATGATTGATACCTTACAAGCTGGCGTAAAAGAGGCGGTCAATGCGATGGATGTAGGCATTAAACAGGTTGATAATGCCAACAGTCAAACCAATATGGCAGGCCAGGCTCTACAAGAAATTGTGAGTTCCGTTGATAATATCACTGAAATGAACACCCATATCGCTACCGCAGCAGAGGAACAGAGTAGCGTCGCAGAGAGTATCAACCGTAGCATCATCGCCATCAGTGATATTGCTCTGCACTCAACAGAGTCCGCAATCGCATTAGCTCAATCGATTGATCGACTCACGGAGCTCGCGGCAACGATGCGCCAACAGGTTAATACATTTAAGGTTTAAACGATTATTCGCCCACGAGTGCTAGTGGGTGAACAGTTTGATATTTAATATTTAGGCAGTTACGCCCTGCTTGTTTAGAAACATACAACTGATTGTCGGCTAAACCTATCATAGTTTGCCAGTCATCCTGTTCAAATTGAGGGTGAAAAGGTGGATAGAACACTCCGCCGATACTCACAGTGATAATTTCTAAAGGAGAATGCTCATGATATATATTAAGTTCTCGAACACGCTTTAAAAGTCGCTCTGACAACAACTTCATCTGTGCAATATTGTCCCCTTGAATCACAACACAAAACTCCTCACCACCATACCGAGTCACTAGCTCTCCACGACGACGACACTCGACCATTAAAGCTTGCGCAATACGAATAAGCACTTGGTCGCCCGCTTGATGGCCTAACGAATCGTTATAACTTTTAAAATAATCGATATCAATCATTAAAAAACCAATAGCCCCTTTGCCATCTCGCCATTGCTCTTGTGCTCGCTGAGCAAAGACTTCCAAGCTGCGTCGATTCGCAATACCGGTCAAAGGATCATTAAAAGAGAGGCTTTCGAGATAATTTTGATGTCGCTCAAGCTTATCCACCACTAAATTAAAGGAGTGAGTTAAATTGGCTATTTCATCTATGCGCCACGCTGTTGGCATCCTAAGCAACACACCTCTACGGGCCATTTTGGTTAATACTTTATTGGCCACCCGTAAAGGCCGTAATACGAGTAAAGAGAGTGGTAAAATCGCTACAAATGTCATGGCCAACACGCTGAAAAACATTAATAAGGATTCGAAGGTGAAAATAGATGGCATTAGTCCTTCATCGTGACTGACGGTAATTTCTGCTGCAGCCTGACCTAGAACATCCTTAATTATCCATGCATGTGAGCCCGCTAACACTCCTACATTTGGTGGACTGCGAAAGTCCTGCATATGCGGCGCGGTAAACTGGGGAGCTAGCTTTATGATATGAAAATTAACCAAACTTAATTCGGTTATCTCCTGCTGAACTTTACCACTCAATTCTCTAACGACTAATAAGCTACCGACAATGTCACCCATGCCACTCGTCGGCAGAATGGTGACATTGCTAAAATAGACCAGCTTACTGCCCATATTGATCAAACCATTTCTGATGCTGGGCTTTTTCTGTGAAAATACCGTATCGGCGGGCAAAATCTTACCAATAAAGCCCTCTAGCGATTGCGGCAAATATTGCGGACTATAATCCTCACTCTGTGCGTAATGCCAAACAAGGCCACCTTGCTTATTAAAAACATAAAAACCATCTAAACTGGCGGCCTCAAAAGTATTGTCTAAAAGGTTGGATTGAATAAAATCTTCAGATGTTGATTCGACAAAGTCAACCATACCGTCCCATATGGCATAGTCATAACAGAGTGTTTCAAGATTACGCTGCGAAAACTCGATCCCTTTTTGAACCACAGCCAACTCTTTTTGTTGCTTCTGCAACACCTGCTGCTCGATGGCGGGAAGATAGAGAAAATAATAAATAACACTGGCAGTCACTAATGACAGCAACAGCAGGACTAAGCTTAAAAGGTTCAAAAAATGGTTTAATCTCATGAGCAGCACTCATTGTTTTCTGTCACTTAAAAGCTTAGACGACTGGGCTAATTTTATGGACTAGATCTTAAAAACACTCACTGATTGATAAAGTGATTCTGTTCTGGCGCGCACTTGATCTGACGCCGATGCATTCTCATCCGCCGCCGTCGCAGATTCGGCTGCAATGTCACGAATGATCACCACATTTTTGTTAACCTCTGACGCCACCATACTTTGCTCTTCAATCGCCGCCGCAATTTGAGTACTCATATCCATAATATTGGTCACATCAGCATTAATCTGCTCTAGCAATGCACCAGCACTAGCGGCTTGCTCTGCACTTTCACTGCCTTGTTTTTGTGTGGACTCCATCAACTGCACAATAGAGCGGGTGCGCGATTGTAACGTCTGAATAATACCTGCAATCTCTTCTGTCGACTCTTGTGTGCGCATAGCGAGGCTGCGCACTTCATCTGCGACCACGGCGAACCCTCGCCCTTGTTCACCCGCTCGCGCCGCCTCAATTGCAGCATTCAAAGCAAGCAAGTTGGTCTGTTCGGCAATACCTCGAATAACATCAAGTACACTGCCAATAGTTTCACTGTCTTTTTCAAGATCTGACACCACTTGCGCAGAACTGTTAAGTTGCTCCGCCAGTGCCTGAATTTTCTCAATGGTATGCTCCACACCAACTTGCCCTTGCTGGGCATTATCATGAGTGTTGCTGGCGCGCTCTGCCGCCAATTCGGTATTATTGGCAATCTCATCAATGGTTGCGCCCATTTCTGTTATCGCAGTGGCTACCATGTCAGTCTCATTTAATTGACGGCCAACCCCCTCTGATGCACGTATCGAATTTTCAGACAACTCCTGGCAAGAACGATTAACCACCTCGACAGACTCAAGCACCTCTTTTATCAAGTGCTGGAACGAGTCAACCATACTATTAAAGTGATTTGCAATTTGGCCTATCTCATCATCAACTTTGGTATCACAGCGTAGAGTGAGATCTTTGGTCGCTTCAATGTTAGCAATCGCATCACTAATCTTTTTAACCGGCTCCATAATGCTGCGAATGATCGCAATGGTAAAACCGATCAAGACTATTGTAATTAACACAAATATCGAGATACTAATGGTTACCGCGCTATTTTCTGCATCGTGAATGGCATTAAACGATTGCTCCTTCAATGTTGCCAACCCCTGCTCAGCCCTAGCAATACTGTCGCGTAAATTAGCCATCTTACCGTCATCTTTTGTCAGCCCTAGCGCCTGCTCTTTGCTAATAAGCACCTTAAAATCTTTCTCATAAGCAGCAAGTGAACGGTTTAGTTCACTCTTAACGCTGCTACTTAAAAAAGATTCATCAAACTGCTGCCTTAAAACAGCCAAATTGCCATTAAATTTATCGAGATAACTCAAGCTGCGCCTTAACATAAAATCTTTTTCATTACGCCTTAGCTGCAACATAGTCACCATCATCTCTGGCTGATCATTCTCTTTAACTAAAGTTTCAACATTGTGCACCGCCCCTCTCAAGGTACCATAAAGTCCATCTTTGGCATGTAGGCCAATCTCTCTTTGTAGGTTAACTATCTCAACAAAAATGTTTTGATATTCATGCACACTGCTGTCAAAACTATCCAACGCATTGGTCGGAATGTTGTAATCGTTAAACGTCGACTTAAGCCCATCCATTAGGTTGTATACGTCCTCGGCATTAGTCTTGTGATTGTCGAGGTAACTCAAATCAAGACGTGAAAAAAAGTCTTTTTCTTCTTTACGTAAGCTTAAAACTTCCTTTTCAAGCTCTATGACGCTCTGCGCTGCGTGAGACAGATCATCCAAGGTACTGGCCGAATACTGCTGCAGCGCAAACATCGCAATCACAGAAGAGATGGAGATGGCTGCACTTGCGAGTAATTTATGACGGATGAGCATAAAAAGATCCTTAGATTTGTTCAGGTGCATTTACCCGCTTTAAGGCAAATAGCAAAATATTTTTGAGGTGCCAATAATCATTATAGTAACTATCGGCCAAACCATTAGTTGTATTAACTATTTTTATTGTAATAACTGAGATGATCCAGACGATATCAACCACTAAGCCAGCCTTGTACGAGAGAATATAAATTCAATTTTCAATTGCACTTACCATTGTATACAATATCCCGCAAAAACAAGGAGGATACATGCACACTCTTCACGCCAAAGATGTCAATACAGCGTTAGATTTCCCAAGCTTGATAGACGCCCTACAAGAGGCGTTTGCTAAACCAGCCGGAACGCCACAACGGCAGGTATTTCCACTAGACCAGAATGGCATGCACAGTGACGCCTTTGCCGTGTTGCCAGCATGGAATGACAAAACCATTGCCGTAAAAGCCTTTACGTATTTTCCTGACAACCCCAAAAAATCACCACAATTGGCAAGTTTATACTCAAAAATTCTTATTTTTAATCGCCTAACAGGTGAACCACAAGCCTTAGTTGACGGTACCAGTGTGACCTATTGGCGTACTGCTGCGGTTTCGGCGCTCGGTGCAAAATACCTTGCCCGCGAAAACGCTCAACATCTACTGGTTTTCGGCACGGGTAACTTGGCCACCTATATGGCTCTTGCTCATGCCACGGTACGTCCTATCACTACTATCACCGTCTGGGGACGTGACCCCAATAAGGCCCAGAACACGGTCAATGCGATTAAAAAGGTTCGCCCTGAGTTGGAAATAAATGTGTGTGACAACATTGAGCAGTGCGTACGCAGTGCAGATATCATAAGTTGCGCAACTGGCTCACCGACACCGCTATTTCCTGCTGAATGGGTCAAAAGTGGCACCCATGTCGACCTAATCGGTAACCATAATCACGACCGACGTGAATGCGATACAGCACTCATTACTGATAATGAGGTTTACGTTGACTCAAAGCTCAATGTCTTTGCCGAAGCAGGCGAACTGCTGATACCAGTAGATGAAGGGGTGTTCAGCCTAGATCGTGTAAAAGGTGAGCTCTCGCAACTGTGTAGTGGCACGATTCGTGGCAGACAAACGGATAGCCAAATCACCGTATTTAAGACAGTAGGCACTGCCCTTGCCGATCTTGTCGGTGCACAGCTAGTATTTGAAAAACATAATAGTTAACCGACTAACCAAACGATGAGAGAAGGAAGTATCAACCACGACTCCTTCTCTGCTTCTCTGCTTCTCTGCTTCTCTGCTTCTCTGCTTCTCTGCTTCTCTGCTTCTCTGCTTCTCTGCTTCTCTGCTTCTCGCCTCAAGCTAACGAAAATTGCCTCGTTAGCACCAACTGTTATACCTTTGAGAAAAATATTTTTAATACCGCTTTAAACCAATTCGATACTTGCCTATGTCTAATAGGTATCTCATCGCTGACAGGGAAAATAAGTTGAGCGCATCAATACCATTATCATCAACGCGGAAAAAACTTGATGCGACCTTGGTTGAGCTAGCTAAACAGGGTGACAAAATCGCCTTTCGCGAACTCTATCAACAACATCATCAACGGGTATACGCACTCTGTTTCCGGCTTGCTGGTCAAAAAGAGTTAGCCGAAGAGGCCACCCAAGATACATTTGTACGTGTATGGCAAAAGTTACCTCAGTTTAAAGGAGAGAGTCAGTTCACTACTTGGCTTCATAGCTTAACGGTCAACCAAGCCCTGAACTGCATCAACAAACATAAGCGTTTTTGGGATCGTTTTTTACCAGAACAGCTTCATGCAGACAGTGGAGCTAGCGTTATAGACTATGACGGGTTAGATAAGTTGATCATTAGGCTCCCTGAGCGGGCACGCATAATCTTTGTGCTTTATGCGCTAGAGGGATACCAGCACGATGAGATAGCTAAACGCCTTAATATTGCTTCGGGTACCAGCAAGGCGCAGTACCACAGAGCAAAAAAGTTGCTACAGGAGATGATCTAATGGCCAACAATAGCAATCAACTGGCGCAGTTAATCGACGACGTGCCCAAAGAAATGGCGCCAGCAGAAGACCTGTGGCCCGGGATCGCACGACGACTCGATGCACCGGCGGCCTCGAAACCGAACCAACTATGGCGACCTTTTGCATTAGCGAGTCTTTTGCTTCTTGCCTTAGTGATAGGTAAACCCTTTTCAACACAAGAAACAGCAGTCCCAAATCACGACGCGCTATTAGCAACTTTAGCGGGAATTAACACACAACATCAGCAGCAAGTCACCGAGCTGGCACAGCAAGCAACTCATGTCGACTGGCAAATAAGCCCTTATGGGCAACCGGTAGAAAATGGCATCAAACAACTGAAAGATGCCGCTAAACAGATCTACCAAAACTTACAACTAAATCCGACAGATAAGCAACTGTGGCAGCTATGGCTATGGACACAGCAAAGAGAAATAGAACTAATTAAACAGGGGCAAAACCTCCCTGTCATTCAACACAAAGCAGGAGAGATAATATGAACCTACCCCTTAAGAAATCCCTATTGGTCACCACATTTGTGGCGCTCAGTCCTATTGCCATGGCCGCACAATCGATTGACAAGCGCATCGACGTTGACGATACACTCAAATTAAATCTTCAAGTGCATCGCGGTGAAGTCACCATTAAACCTTGGGATAATGCTGAAATTCAGATCACTGGCACTCTAGACGAGCTTAGCGAAGGTTTACTGCTGGAAAAGCAGGGAAGCTCAGTCACCATCGAGGACAAAATGCCTCGTCAATACTCGGGTAACAACAAAGATGGATCTAAATTGACCATCATGGTGCCAAAAAGCCTTAAGCTTAACGCCGACAGTGTTTCAGCAAGTTATACCGTGAACGGACTTAATGGCGATATCAGCATTCAATCTGTTAGCGGTGATATAAAAGCGACACAGCTTCAGCAAGATATCACTTTAATCACGGTATCGGGTGACATTGTGACCGCCCAACTAGATGGAAAAACACGTCTTGAAACTGTCTCAGGCAATATCAATGACCAACAGAGTCTTGGAAAGGTAAGCTATAAATTGGTTAGCGGCGATCTTAGCGCCAATAGCCAAGCGAGTGAGGCCTCTATAGAGACAGTATCAGGCTCAGCCAGCGTGCAGTTTGTCGAGGTGAACCGTTTCAATGGTCAAAGTGTGAGTGGTGACTTAATCCTGTCTTTTAACCGCTTATCATCAAAAGCCAACATTGACAGTGTCAGTGGAGATATTAGCCTCACCCTGCCAAATGATATGGACGCTAGATTCACAGTCAATGGCGGCCCAGGTGGCGATATCGACAACTCGTTAACCCAAGATAAGCCACAAAAATCAAAATATACCGCAAGTCGTTCACTCGACTTCCAAATGGGTAATGGAAGTGCCGATATAGCCCTAGGTACCATCAGCGGTACCATCAGCTTAAAGCAGAATTAGTGTTTAAGTTAGCGCCAATTTAGCCCTATCAGACTGAGTGCTCTGTGCCTCTCTCTGATGGGCACAATCAACTAAAAACTCAACAAACCCTGCGGCAACAGGGCTCAAACTAATGCCTTTTAAATAAACCACGCTAAAATTGGCTGTCAGTTTTGCCATATCATCGACCAATAAACTCACCAAGCTACCATCATCTAACTGCTGGCGAACCGCAAGTTCTGGTGTAATAGCCACCATGTCGCAGCTCAGCATCGACGTCTTAATTGGCTGAAACTGATCAAACTTGACCAAGCCAGCAAAGTCATGGCGGTCCTTGTCAAACAGGTCACCAAACTGTCGCTGAATGCTTGGCGGCATGGAGCGCGGCATCGCCAATGGATACTCGCGTAATGACTGCAAGGTGATTCCTGACATCTCGGCTAACGGATGATTGGCTCTGACAAAAAACTGCACATCAAATTCAGGCAATGGTATTACCGATAGTTCATCACGCTTATCGAAATCAGTGGCTCGGGTCTCAGCGATAAACATTGATAGAGCGCCATTGACCAAACGGTCATACAACATACTCGGGGACTCGACGATGAGGTCAATATTAATGTGAGGATAGAGGCGGATAAAATTGCCCACCGCAGGGCCTAATAATGCATTGGATGGAATAGGGCTGGCACCAATGATGATATCCCCCGCATCTAGGCCATTGAGCGAGCGAATACCTTTATTAAGTAAGTCGACATCATCGATAATTTTTTGTCCATGACGCACCACCAGCTCACCAAAAGGCGTCAGTGATACAGACTTAGAGTTTCGCTCTAACAATTTAACCCCTAGGCGCTCCTCCATCTTTTGAATACTACGAGAGAGCGATGGCTGCGCCAGATTTAACTGTGTCGCGGCGCGATGAAAATGCTTCAGTTTGGCCAACACTAGAAAATGCCTTAAATGCCTTAACTCCACAGAATCTCCCTCTACAAATTGTTTGCTAATTAATGGTTAGCTTATAAGAACCAACTCAATGAACACCAATGACCTTTCCGTATTTAAGAAATGTAAAAATCGAATATCACTCAGGTGATAGTTGGCCCCTAATTAATATCGCCCGACCAAAAGTTAACAATTTGTATCCGCGCAACATGTCTCAACAACTAAAAAATGAAGAACTTAACTGCCTAAACTGAATCGTCGCCCAACAGTGCCACCTTTAAAGCAAATGAATAACATGCATTCATATCAACAACTTATAAAGACCACCTTGTGTTCCTCGCTTTGAAAAAACGGATGATAATCGGTCAGACGCCGCTTTGCTAATGCAAAAAATGCATCAAATGATGACCAATTTCGCATTGGCCTAATGTTGCGCAAATGTTTAAAAATCGTACCCGACAGGAATACAAGCTGAGTTCGCCTGCACAAGAACAATAACTATCAGGAGATTGACTGTGAAATTTAATACGATTTCGATAGCCATCACGAGTGCCCTCTACGGTGCGTTAGCGATGTCGAGCGCACATGCCATCGACGAAGCACGCATAAAAAGCATTAACATCATGGAGCTTTATCAAGCTCAACAAGAAGCGAAAACTAAGGTTGGAATCCTTACATCCACCCCACTTAGACGCGGAGAGATGCGCAACATTCATTTCTCCCCAAAGCAGGCGAAAGATAAGTTTGAAGTAGAAAAAGATCTTGTCGGCACACATACCTACATTATCAGATTACACGGTAACTCAGTGGCGACCTACGAGGGCGATATCCCAGGGTTACAAGCGACTAAAGCAAGCAGCAATAACAAAAACAGTAAACTCTTCACTGCCGGAAAACCCACAGGGGCAAGTCGGAGTGCGATTAACGCCTACACCAACCACCTATTATCGACGCAGCAAAATCTGATTCAAAAAGCAGGCTTACAACCCAAGCAACAATTTACCCTAGCGGCTAATGCCATCACAGTGGAGATGACCCAAGCAGAGGCGATACAGGTTGCGGCAATGTCAGAAGTTGCCTACGTACAACGCTCAAAAATGTATCAATTGCATACCGATGTTGGACCAGAGCACGTGGGTGCCATAGGCGTATGGGATGGTACTAAAACCGCTGACGGCAATGCTTACTTAGGTGAAGGCATGGTCGTGGGGATCATAGACACTGGGGTAAACACAGATCACCCCTCATTTGCCGCCTTGGGTGGAGATGGGTTTGCACATACCAACCCATTAGGCAAAGACAACTACTTAGGTGATTGCGCTTTAGAGGAGTTTGCCAATCGTTGTAATGACAAATTAATCGGTGTCTACACTCACAAGGATATTACCGCTGAGTATGTGGATGAGTGGGGCAATCCTCTTGCACCGGAGTTTGGCGAAGACTTTCAGGGCCATGGCAGCCATGTAGCCAGTACCGTTGCCGGTAATATTCTGCATGATGTTGATGTGGTAGGTTCACAACTGGGCGGTGGAGCTGGTAACCCAATTGGCGTCAAAATGCCTACCATCTCAGGGGTTGCACCACACGCTAACATCATCTCCTATCAGGTCTGCATGGTCAGTGGGGGCTGCTCTGGGGCTGCCATGCTATTTGCTATCGAGCAAGCCATTAAAGATGGTGTCGATGTCATCAACATGTCCATCGGCGGCAGCGAAAGCTTCCCTTGGGACGATGCCTTTGAAATGGCCTTTTTGTCTGCTCGTGAAGCAGGGGTTGCCGTTGCATTATCAGCGGGCAATTCTGGCGAGGCATATGGCACTGACTCACTCTATACGGTTGATCACACCTCTCCTTGGGTACTAAACGTCGCTGCAACGACCCATGCCCGCTCAATCGTTATCGAAGATAAAGCGCTTGATGAGTTTATTGGTGGTGACGATGCCCTGCGTCCAGACAGACTTGATGCTGCCGGTATCTCAGAAGCCTTTAGCGGCGTATTTGTTCTTGCTGCGGATCACGGTGATGCACGCTGTAATAGCTCATTCCCAGACGGAACTTTTGATGCGACCCATATTGTCGTTTGTGAACGTGGTGATATTGCTCGGGTTGAAAAAGCAGCCAATGTCGCAGCAGGGGGGGCAGGCGGTTTTGTCCTTTATAATACTTGGAGTGAAGGGGATCAAGTCTCAAACGATACCTACGCGATTCCTGGTGTACACATCACTGCTACTCAGTGGTACGGTAATTGGCAGACTAAGGGCTTACAACCATGGCTAGCTTCAGGCAGCGCTCTTGAAGGTACTATCACCGCCTCCAATGCTAAGCGCGTCATTAATCCTGACGATGCTGACTGGCTAGCCAACTTCTCATCTCGCGGGCCATCTAGCACTGTCGAGGAGATTTTCTCTCCGGGTATCGCAGCACCTGGTGTCGACATTTTTGCGGCATGGAATGATGAGAACCCACTGAATTCACAGGCAGATACCCGTAACTACAATGCCATTAGTGGCACATCAATGGCGAGCCCACACGTTGCAGGTATAATGGCTCTTGTTCGTCAAGCCAATCCCATGTGGAGTGCATCCGAGGTGCAGTCGGCACTGCAGATGACCGCTGACAGCAAGGCGATTAAAGCAACTCATCCCTATGATAAAAAAGTTGAGGTGGCAGGCCCTTACCGAGCAGGACATGGTCTGGCCAATGTAGAGCGCGCTATTAATAGTGGCTTAGTGATGAATGAAACGGCTGATAACTTCCGCCGTGCTAACCCACAAAATGGGGGCCAAGTCCGAGAGCTAAACTTGCCTCAGTTGATCAACAAAGATTGTGGCTTGAGCTGCAGCTGGATCCGTACCGTTAAAGCAACGCGCGATGGTACCTGGACGGTTAACACTAACTACAATGACCGTGATCCACTTTATTGGAACTTCACCTTAGACCCAACCGCCAAGGTCACGGTAACGCCAGCTAACTTTACCCTAAAAGCAGGAGAAAGCATTGACTTAACCGTTACAAGCCTGTTCAAAGAATCAGACATGGCTTGGTATGACGGTACAGTGCAAACCGCTGTTGGTGAAATCGAGTTTGTCGCTCAAGATGCGTCGATTCCTTCTGCCCATTGGCCTTTCTTGGCGACCTATAAAGGCAAAACCTTACCTAACACAATCAATATCACCGCCCACGACGATCAATCTAAATATTTGATTGCCGATGTCCCCTTTGGCGCACCAGGGTCAAGCCTGAACGGCGTTGCTTATACCCCCGTCGAGGCAACAATTTCAGAGATCTCTCTGCCGCGCATGCCATTTGGTGTGTCAATGATGGATGAAGAGTTCTATTGGGATCTAACCCAGCCAAACATCAAAACACTCAAAGTTGATGTGCCGGAAAATACCGCGGTGTTTCGCGCCGAGCTACTTGGTCGCATCGACTCTGAAATCGATCATCCATTAAATCCATACCTTGATACAAATATCTATATCTTCAAGGATTTCAATAACGATGGTCGTCTACATCAGTCTGAAGCCATTTGTGGTTCAATGTTGGGACAAACTACAAAAGGCGAATACTGTGCCTTAGAAAACCCTGAAGCGGGTGAATATACCATCATGGTCATCAGCGCCTATCCACTATTCCCATGGGAAAATGTCGATACCGTTGAACTGGCTCACGTGGTGATCCCTAAGGAGCAAACCTCTGCAGTAAGTTTGAACTTTGAAGATACTAGCGCACTTAACTCAACCTTAACCATCGACTGGGATATGGAGATGGAACAGGGTAAGCGTTACTACTCAGCCGCTGCAATATCAGCGGGTGATAACGCCGAAGGCTCACTCGCATTAGTGCCTTTACATATCACTCGTGGCGTCAATAGTGTCTCAATTAATAGCTCACAGGATGCCGCACGGGTTGGCGATATCATAGATGTCGATGTGGTGATTCAACCTAACCTATCAGGCAGTGATCGTAATATTGAACTGAGTGCAAGCCTCTCTGCTGGCTTAAAGTTAGTTCCAGGTTCTCTCTCGCCACTTGATGGACTCATAGAAACGGCTAACGGCTTCACCATCAGCAAGGTGCAGCATAATACTTCAGGTCTCGATACTAACTACAAGGTCACCACCAACCTTGATGATGCCATGTGTCGTACACCCGTTGATATCGACTATCCCGATGGCACGCCTGTCGATGGCGGCTATTTAGACCTAGCTAAATTCGGGTTCAATGTCTCTTGGGGAAGTTTCTTTGAAGTCAACGAATGGGGCTGGGGTAACTGGGTACATGATACCGAAATCCCATTGATGACAGGTACGATGGCACCGTTCGATAACGCCGATTACTTCACCACCGACTCGATTATCTTGAGCTCGAAAGGTTGGTTACAACTCGATGTACTGCAATATAACCCATGGGACTTTGTGCCAATGGATATGTACCTAGAACTGCCCACCAATGAGTACTCTACGCCGCCAGACTTTATCGTTGCCCCCTTCTGGGGTGGGCTCGATTCCACCGACCCAATGGCTATGTTTGCTCCTCAAAAGTGGAACCTAGCTAAATACGAGCCAAACTGGGATATTGAACAAGAGAAAGGCGTCACGCTTGCCTTCGCCGATGATTACACCATCATCGAGTGGAACAAAGCCGCCACGCACGATAAGAGCTGGGATGAAAACTGGAATACGCTTATCACACCACGTGAAGACAGCTACGACTTCCAAGTATTCTTGAAAGCCAATACCAGCCATAAACCTGGTGAATTTGAAATCGTCATGGCCTATGACAATATCAACTTTGCCAGTGAAGCAGGTGAAGGTTCAATAGGTGTGCGTGGCTATAATGGTCCTCGTGGTACTTATGGCCCACTTAAAGGTCATACAGGTCAAAGCTATGCCTTTAATGACCTAACCGACAAGGTGTCAAACAACTTAGTGGTCTGCTACGACATCTCAGGTCCAAGCGACAGCATGGTTGTCGTTAACATGTTGGCAGAAGTTACCCATGACGCGTTAGGGGTTAACCAAGTCATTAATGTCAGCGGCGATGTGGAAGGTATTGCTCACGCCAATGCCGAACAGATCATTAGTGTTGCCTCAAACATCATCATCTCTGATATCAGCGATAAGATGGTTGAGGAAAACATGAAGCTTGAAGGTATCGTGGTCAACTACGCCGACAATGATGGCGGCCTATCAGCCAACACTATCACTGTCAGCGGCGACAACATCACTGCCATTATCAATGGTCATGAGTCGGGCTCTACCTTTGATATTACACCAGCCGCTGATTTCTGGGGCGAAACCATGGTGACAGTCACGGTGTCAGATAACTTGTTCCCTAACGACAAAAGCTCAACAAGCTTTATGCTGACCGTTAACTCTGATGGGGTTGAACCAACACCACCAGCACCTGAAAACCCGATTGCACCGGTAGAACCAGCATCTGATTCAGGTGGTAGCTTAGGTTGGCTAGCGCTAGGTTTATTAGGGTTGTTTGCTGGAGGACGTCGTAAACTTCATTAGTAAAATGCTTTAGTCGAGAACGTTTCGACCTTGTCAATGGGCCCTCAATGAGGGCCTTTTTTATCGATGTCAATAATCACTTATACTAGCTCAGTCTCAAGACTTAGCATATCGACACGTTGCAGCAAGAAACGGATAAAAGTATTGATCGATTGGCTAACTTGGCAGCCTGCTAGGCTGACCACACTAAATCTAGCTTCAAACTCTGGCATCGACTGCGGTACCAACTGAATCAAAGTTCCCCTTTTTAACTCTTCTCGCACAGCGATTTCTGGTGTTAGGGCGATAAGATCGGAGTCAAACATGGCGCCTTTAATGGCATGAAACTGATCAAAACGCACCAATCCAGCAAAATCATCTCGTGCCAGCATAAACAAATCTTCAAACTGCTCTGCCACTTTACAAGGTAAATGCCTTGGTACTGCTAAGGGATAATCACGAAACGAAGGCAGAAACAGTCGCGGCAATTGCGCTAATGGATGACTCGGGCGTGCACAGAAAATAACTCGAAATGGTGCCATATCAATGGTTGTGAAAAGCTGATTCTGCGCTAAGTCGGTACTTCTGGTCTCTGCAACAAACAGGTCCAACTCGCCCTGGAGCAATTGCTGAGATAGATCTTCCCAATGAGTCACGCGTAAATCGACACTCATAGAAGGAAAGGCGTGTAAAAACTGCCCCATAATTGGCCCAACGATACTGTTTGAAGGGATCGGACTTGCACCGATTTTTATCTCCAATTGATTCACGCCGTGAAATAGATCCAAATCTTTTTGTAGGGCATCGTCCTGTTGTAAGATCTGTTGGCAATGTACCAACACTAATAACCCTAGCTTCGTAATAGCGATGTTTTTGGAATCGCGATCAAATAGCTTCCCCCCCACTAACTGCTCTAAACGTTGAATGCCTCTAGTTAGAGAAGGTTGTGTAACATTTAGCTTATCTGCTGTGCGACTAAAGTGCTGCAACTCAGCCAACACAACAAAGTACCTCATATAACGAATATTCATTAAAACCTTCAAAATATTAATTAGTGTCAATCGGCAATTTTTAGTATGAGCAATGAGTAATTAGACACTTGATGAATCCATAAACAAGGGTCACCCCACACATTACCAACACGTAAAAATAACAATATCACCCCAACAAAAACAACTATGAATCAGTTTGTATCAATCATTACAAATATCAAACCAAATTAAGAACCAAATAAATCCAATTTACTTACAATTAATATCTTTTAAATGTCAAATCATTGTTTATATAGAATTTTATTTTCACACCCTCAAACACCCCATAACCTAAACGCATTGTTCAATACGGTTAGGTAATTAGATCGCTTCGTCGATAAAAGATAATAATGGCACTGAAGGGTGTCTTTGAACGGTAATAAAATCACAAAGAACATTGAGGAAATAAAAACAATGAAACTAAAAAAAGTACATATAATGACCCTGGCGGCCATTTATGCCGGTGCTGCAGGAGCAAGTGCTGACAGCACCAATGCAGATGTTTTATATTCTGCGAATATTAAGCCAATCGTGATCACCGATGCGATAAAAAAATATAACGACAATAAGTACAAAGATCGTGTGTCAGGTGAAGTCGTTGCTGAAACCCGAAATAGTAATGGCCGAAATGTGCATCGTGCTATTTCAAGTACGGATCAAAAAGTCCCTTTTGTTTATGAAGATAATATTTCTGGTGAACAAACCTATATTATTCAATTAGCAGATAAGCCAGTTTCATTATATCAAGGCGGGGTGGCCGGATTAAATGCTACGACTCCTCGAGCCAGTAAAATCCCGGCGGCATTAAGCCCACAGCTGCATGATAAAGTTGATATCAATAGTACCGATGTACAATCATATCGTAGTTACCTTAGTGAAAAACAAGCTAGCGTAAGCTCGCAAATTACCAGCTTGGTAGGTAACACTAAAACCATTGCTAACTATCAACTTGCCTTTAACGGTATGTCGATGCGTATGACCCAAGACCAAGCAGCACGAGTCGCTGATTTGGATGGTGTTGTTAGCGTAACTCGTGAAATCATCTATCAGTTACAAACTGATGTTGGCCCACAACATATTGGTGCTGACAAGTTTTGGACCGGTGAAGTTACTGGTGAAGCGTTTACCGGTAAAGGTATTGTTGTAGGCGTGCTCGATACCGGGATTAACACCGACCATGAATCGTTTGCAGCACAAGGCGATGATGGCTACGTACATCAATTACCAGCACGATATGATGGTTACATTGGTGATTGTGAGCTAGAAGAGTTTGCCAGCATGTGTAATGACAAGCTTATTGGTGTGCGCTCTTACCCTGTGATTACCGATTCTTATAGCGATGAAAGTTTTCAACCTGATAAAGGCTGGTGGGAAATCGAAGGCCCATTAAGACCTGCTAATGGCGAAGATTACAACGGCCATGGTTCACATACTGCTTCAACCGCTGCCGGTAATATCATATTAGATAGTACCTATATGGTACCTGATGTTGGTGTAACCAGTGACGGCAAACCAACGGACTTAATGTTACCGCGTATTTCAGGTGTCGCGCCGCACGCTAACGTCATTATGTACCAAGTGTGTCACCCAGGTGACGGCAGCTTTAATAATTATACAGGCTGCCCTGGTTCTGCATTACTTGCGGGGATTGAAGATGCAGTCGCCGATGGCGTAGATGTGATTAACTACTCAATTGGTACCGCTTATGGTGCTTTCCCATGGGAAGACCCAATGGAGATGGCCTTTTTAGCCGCTCGTGAAGCCGGTATTTCGGTATCAGCCTCAGCGGGTAACTCTTTTGACCCTTCTGAAGCAAATGTACGCCGCGGCGCAATTGATCACTTATCCCCTTGGGTGACTTCGGTTGCAGCAACCACTCATACACGTGAGTTTAGTGTTGAAGGGAAAATGATCACTGATGCCACAGGTGGCGAACAAGAGCTACCAGAACTTGTTGGCGGCGGGATTACCGAAGGTTACACAGGCCCTGTGGTTGAGGCGAAAGCTTACGGCTGGGAATATGAAAAATGTAATGAAGCCTTCCCAGCCGGCTTTTTTGATAACTCTCCTGAAGGCATTCCATATGACACTGCGCCAATTGTAGTTTGTAAGCGTGGTGATATCGCTCGTGTACAAAAAGCCATTAACGTAGCCGAAGGCGGTGCAGGTGGTTTTATTTTACGTAACGCCAGCTCGAGTGAATCGGTTAATAACGACCCTTATGTGATCCCCGGTATTCACTTGCCTTATAGTGGTTATTATGGTGATGCTTCAACTAACTGGTTTGGTTTATCAAGTTGGTTATCTAAAGGCAGTGATCATCAGTTAACCATCACGGCTTCAAATGTGGTGACGACTGAACGTGTGCCTAATGCGTTAGCTGACTTCTCATCTCGTGGACATAACTTTGATAACCCTGAAGTCATGTCACCAAACCTTGCCGCTCCTGGTGTTGATATCTATGCAGCTTGGGCTGATGAAATGCCATTTTCTGGTGTTGGTATTCCAGGTGACTACAACACCATTAGTGGTACTTCAATGGCAGCACCTCATGTTGCAGGTGCAATGGCATTATTAAAGCAAGCACAGCCAAGTTGGACACCGGCACAAATTCAGTCAGCATTAATGATGACAGCGAATTTAGCTGAAGTGACTCGCACGGTTGAAACTTACCCCTTTGTTGATTTAGAGCCAGCAGGGTTTAGTGATGCAGGTAGTGGCGTGATTAACGTTGCTCGCGCATTTAAAGCGGGTTTAATCATGGACGAAACCGGTGATAATTACCGCGCGGCTAACCCTAAAAATGGCGGCACAGTGAACACCCTCAACGTGCCATATTTTTACAATGAAAGCTGCAGTGGCACTTGTACCATGATGCGTACATTCACTGCGACAGCTGATGGCAGTTGGACTGTGGATGCTGAGTCGCTGGCAATGGATGGCGCAGATATGCTGTCGCTTGAAGTGTCACCTAAGACATTTAGTCTTAGCAAAGGTGAAACACAAGCCATCATGCTAACGGCTAAAGTGTTAGAAGTGCAAGCTCCGGGTGCTGATTCATCATCTCTACGCTTATTAGGTGATGTGACCATTACCCCTGACAATACCGATATGCCAATGCAGCATTTACCGGTTAGCATTCGCTACAGTGGTACCAGTATGCCTGAAAATGTGCTCGGCAATATCCATCGTCAACAAGGGCATATTTTAACCCCTGAAATTAACACTGAAGAAATTCAAACCTTTAATAGCCGCGTTAATGGCTTAGTTAAAGCTGAACTTTTTGATGTGCAAATGCGACGCAGTGAAGTGCGTAACTTTGATTACAGCGCCCAAGAGCGTATCGATGATGGCCAAGTGGTCAAGTTTTTTGACGTACCAGAAGGCACTAAGCGCATTGTTTGGGAAGTGATAAAAGCCGACTACAACGCTTATGCATCAATCGATATTGGTTTAGACGTCAATAACGATGGTGAAATCCAGTGGAATGAAGAAGCCATTTGTTATTCTCGTATCAATAACAACGATTACTGCGCCATTAATAATCCAACTCCAGGGACATATTGGGCTTATGGTTCTAACTATAAGTATACTTATGAAGATGAGGCTAACCTTGCTGATAATATGATCTTCGCTTTAGCTATCATCGGTGATCAAGATGACGCTAATCTGACTGCCGTTGGCCCCGATTCATCAAATGGCATGGACCCTTACCGTGTACAGTTAAACTATGATTTAGCTGATGCTGTAGAGGGCGATGTTTACTATGGTTATGTGGGCATAGGTAGCGACAGCTATAACGATGATAACTTAGGTTATATCCCAGTACAGCTTATTCATAAGGGTAGCGATACCGAAATTGAAGCCAGCCATACTAGCGCCAAAGTGGGTGATATCGTTGAGTTTGAAGTCAGCCTAGCACCTAACTTGCTAGGTGGTGAGCGTCAGTTAACCCTAAGTACTGAACTCGCTGCAGGCTTCCAGTTAATTGAAGACAGCATTCAGGTTGCTGGCTTAGCGCAATACAGTGACAACATGACAATTGATGGTAATACCATTGCCTTTAATACTGTGCAACCTTCATCATTAGATACCCCTCGTCACTATGTGTTTACCACGAGTTTAGAGGATGCGACGTGTCGTATTCCTGCGCAAATGCAGGGCGCGAGTGACACCTTTGTGGATGTACCAAGTGAGTTTGGTTTCTCAGATTTAGGTATTACTGGCTACTCTAACCAATATTTGAGTATTCCAATGTCAGCGAACGGCTTACCTCATGTACCTTTATACGGTGCAGAGCAAGACATGCTGCATGACTTACTCGAAATCTCACCATTTGGTTATGTGAAATTTGACGAAATGCCAGATTTCTATAATTACCATTATGAGTTTAATGATGCCTTCCAAACCTTCCCTGACACTATTGTTGCCCCATTGTGGCGTGGTGATGTGATGATGCCAGAAGTGGCATTCCGAGAAGATCTTGGCATGGCAACTAACCGAGTTTACGGCGCGGTCATTGATGACTACTACGTGTTCCAGTGGAAAGGTGGTGCAGAGTTTTACAACCGCTTTACCGGTAACCGTAACCCAGATGCATCTGCTTACTTTGATGTTGAAACCATTATCTCAACTAAGTTAGATTTTGCCCCTGGCGCTCATGAAGTCATGTTTGGCTATCAAGCGATTCAAACGGCTAATGCTCATTTTGGCTCAATTGGTCTACATGGTTATTACGGTGAGCGTGGCACCTACCAGCCTGTCGGTGGTTGGTACAATGATGGCTTTGCCTACAATAACGTTGATGAAAAAGTGGCTGAGGGCATGCTGGTTTGTGCTGATTATCAAGGCCCTGAAAGTTCTGCATTAACAGTTAGCTTCTCTGCCCGCGTCTCGGCAGCAGCTGTAGGAATGGATAATGCCGTTACGGTAAATAGCCAATATGCGGATTCAGAGTTAGTGACGGTATCGCATACGGTTTCATCGCCAAGCAACATTCAGGTGGCTGGTATTGCTGACCACAGCATTGATGAAAACACCTCAATCACTTTAGATGTTATTTATGCAGATCGTAAAGCCACTGCAAACGGCATTATGGTGGCTGGTGATAACATCACTGCGGTAGTTGAAGGCGATAGCATTACGATTACCCCAGATGCCGATTGGTTTGGTGAAACTATGGTATCGGTAACTGTGCATGATATGGCCTACCCATCGGATGCAGCCTCTACCAGCTTCATGCTAACAGTAAGCTCTGATGGGATTGAAAATGGTTGTACCGATTCAAGTGCAACGAACTATGATGCCAACGCCAATACCGATGATGGTTCATGTACCTTCCCGGCGCCACCAGTGGAAGATAATACCTCTTCAAGTGGCGGTAGCTTAGGTTGGCTAGCGCTAGGTTTATTAGGGTTGTTTGCTGGAGGACGTCGTAAACTTCATTAGTAAAATGCTTTAGTCGAGAACGTTTCGACCTTGTCAATGGGCCCTCAATGAGGGCCTTTTTTTATTTAACCATCACTTCAACGTCAATACAGTGACTATTAAACTCAGGTCAAACATCACTCAGTAATCATCTCGCGGTGATGTCCTTCTGTTGACGCAGTAATACCATACTGAAACAGACAAAAAAGCCTTCATAAAGAAGGCTTTTAATAACTAACAGTAAATAGTTTCAATTAAGAAATTACTTTTCCATCGCGTGGCAATCAGCACACTCTGTAATGGTTAGTTCTGGAGTATGCATCTCCATATCGATAGTGTGCGCGTCGTTAATGCCATGGCAATCAGCACAGGTCGCAAGCGTCGCTTCAGACTCTGTATGCATTGTTAAATCGATAGTCTCATGACAATCGGTACAATCAACGGCCGCGGCAGAACCAGCAAAAAGTAAAGCAGTTGCTAAAGTCGCTAAGTACTTCATAAAAACTCCTGAGTCAGCGGTATGGACTCACTGACGAAATAGTAAAAGTGAATGTTGCTACCCTATACTTGTTCACGATAAGAGCCTTTAGCTCCCACCACGACCGCAAAAATAAAGCCAGCTACGAATCTATGTGACTAGATTTGACCACAAAGATTAATTGAAACTTAAAAGCGCGAAATGGTGAGCGAAATTGCCGCCAACATCAAACTTTATATCTGCTGTTTGTGACAAACCTCATAACATGGCGTCGGGACGAAGCGAACCATTTGAGCTAAATCGCACTCAATAAAAAAGCTGCCTGAAGGCAGCTTTTTTTATTTGGCTTACTCTAATGGCTTAGAATGATGTCCGCTTATAACGACGATACTCAGCGGTCCAGAAATTATCTTCAATCGCTTGGCGCAACAACTCATCACTACATGGCAATGCATGGCCTTGCTCAACAGCCACTTTAGCGACCGCAAACGCGATATGCTTACTCACCTCATGAATATCTTCAAGTGATGGCAGTAACGAGCCCTCGCCCTCTTTTGCCAAAGGCGAACACTCTGCTAAGGCTCGACTTGACGCCATTAACATCTCGTCACTGACACGGTTAGCACCTGAGGCGAGCACACCGAGGCCGATACCAGGGAAGATATAACTGTTATTGCACTGAGCAATTTCAAAGGTTTGCTCTTCTATCACCACAGGCTCAAACGGGCTCCCCGTGGCAACTAATGCCTCACCTTTAGTCCAATGCAGAATATCTTTTGGTGTAGCTTCGACGCGGCTAGTCGGGTTTGATAGTGGGAAAATTATTGGACGTGCGCAATGAGTATGCATCGCCTTAATGATCTCTTCGCTAAATAAACCAGGGGCGCCCGATACACCGATTAATACTGTCGGTTTACCGTTGTTCATGACATCTAATAGTGAGATGTTTTCATTGTCAGTATGCCAAGCATTTACTTCTGCCGCTTTCTGAGCCAAATTATGCTGGAATGGCAATAGATTAGGCATATTGTCTTGTAACAATCCCCAACGATCAACCATAAACACTTGCTGGCGCGCTTGTGCATCACTGATCCCTTCTGACACCATCTGTGCCACAATCGCTTCAGCAATACCGCACCCAGCACTCCCTGCACCTAAAAACGCAATACGCTGTTGGCAAAGTTGCGTATTAGCAGCCTTACAGGCAGCAAGCAGTGAGCCAACAGTGACGGCTGCAGTGCCTTGAATGTCGTCATTAAAACAGCAATATTGATCTTTATACCGCTCAAGGAGTGGCATCGCATTCTTTTGAGCAAAGTCTTCAAACTGAATTAAGGCATCGGGCCAACGACGATGTACCGCTTGCATAAAGGCTTCGACAAATTCAGCATACTCTTCACCACCTACACGCTGATTACGCCAGCCCATATACATAGGATCTTCCAGCAGATGCGGATTGTCGGTGCCCACATCCAAGGTAATAGGCAATGTGTACGCGGGGCTAATACCACCACAACTGGTGTAAAGTGAAAGCTTACCAATGGGGATCCCCATGCCACCAATACCCTGATCGCCCAGTCCCAAGATACGTTCGCCGTCGGTGACCACAATAATCTTCACCTTTTGACGGGTTGAGTTATTTAAGATGTCATCAATGCGGTCTTTATTCGGGTATGAGATAAACAGCCCGCGATTACGGCGGTAGTTCTTCGAGAAACGCTCACAAGCTAAGCCCACGGTAGGCGTGTAGATAATAGGCATCATCTCGGTAATATGGTTCTGCACCAAACGATAATAAAGCGTTTCGTTAGTGTCTTGAATATTTCTAAGATAGATGTGCCTATCGAGATCATTACCAAAGTTCTTGTATTGGTCATAGGCACGTGAAGCCTGCTCCTCAATGGTTTCAATCACATGAGGCAGTAGACCTTCAAGGTTAAAAAAGATCCGCTCTTCTTCAGTAAAGGCACTGCCTTTATTAATCAAGGGAGCCTCTAGAATGGCTGGACCGGCAAAAGGAAGATATAGCGGGCGTTTATTATCGTCCATTGGTAACCTTTTCTCTGTTTTTGTAATGGTTGAAGTGGCTGTCGCTTTAATTTGGCAAGATTACCACAAAGTGTGATCTTTGTTGTCTTTTCGGCGATCATTTTTTGATTAACTTCACGTGCCAGCTGTTTTAAACAACGTAAAAAACACCAAAAAAAAGCACAGCCTAAGCTGTGCTTTCAATCGCTATTTTGGGTTTACTTTCCACGATGTTGAATCGACAACCCTGTTAAGAAGTTGCGTAAAACTTGGTCACCACACTCTTTAAAGTGCTTATGGCCAGGCTTTCTAAACAAAGCACCCAGCTCAGATTTACTCATATTGAAATCGGCCAACGCCAAGGCGCTTAAGATATCGTCTTCACGTAGCTCGAGTGCGACTCTCAGCTTTTTGAAGATCAAGTTATTGTTTAATTGTGATACTGGCTCAGGGATCTCTGCGCCCTCTTTCAAACCACGCTTCTCTATGATTAATCCATCAAGAAAAAGACATAATGTCTTATCATTACAAGGCTTATAGCCCTCTTCAGCCTCTTTCTTTAGCAGATCGAGTAGAGTGTCTAGCTCCATCTCATGCTTTACTTTAGCAAAAATCTTAATCATCTTTGCGTTTTTGTAATCAAATACAAAACGGATGCGGCGTAATATATCGTTGTTAATCATAACTTAATTTCTTCACTTAACGGATCCCGCGGCGGCGTGATCATCTTTGGCCGACATTATAGCTGAGTTTTCTCTCAACTAAGGGTTTATTTTCTCAGCGATGTGAGACGAAATAAGTTGCTCACGCAAAGTATTGCGCAACTTATCATGCAGGCCAAACACCCTATCCATGTCATCAAGTGGCCAGGAGACATTTTCCATCACCACTAAGTAAGTCTGGCTTTCTGGGTAACTCAGGCTGAGGGACTGATATCCCGGCAAATAACCAGAATGGCTATATTCAGCAATAGATTGTTCACTGATTTGCACCCCGTAACCATAATAGAGATCCTCCCAGCGGTGCCCGCGCTTTATACCTGGCGTAATCATCTGTTGATAACTCCTTGCAGAAAGCAACTTGCCATCATGAAGAGCTTGCAAATACTCCACTAATCCTGCAGCGGAGCCAAGCATTCCACCACCGGGCAGTAAGGCATTACTGATCTCGTATTTTATCGGCTCTAAGACACCATCCCCTTGCATAGCAAACCCAGGGGCTAACATTGCCGCGTTGCCGGACAACTTCACACGCTCTATTGCACCTAAACTTGCCCTAATTCCAGTGAGGCTATGTGTGTCAAGATACTGATTGACCCGCTGTGCAAAGGGTTGCTGGTATTGATAAGCAAGTACTTGGGCCAACACCTCATATCCTAAGTTTGAATATTGAAACTGGCTACCTGGCGTAAAGCGATTATTTTGGCCAATTGGCGCTATGCCGGAACTGTGATTAAGCAGCTGGCGGATAGTGATATCTGGGTGGTAGAGCGACTGCTTAGCCTGTGCTAAGTAATCATTTAGCGGCTTATTTAGCGCCAATACCCCCTCATCAACGGCGTTAAGCACCACTGCAGCGGTGATCATTTTCGACTGTGACGCAAGCAAAAACGGACTAGCGCTGCTCAACGCTTTTTGCCCTTCAGTTGTCTGTTGATATTCATAAATGGGTTTGCCACCTTGTACCAACAATATCACCCCATAAAAAGGCCGGTCGTTGGTCACGATGAGCTTATCGAAAGCGCGCGTCAGCACCTCCACATTGATAGAGAATTGAGTAACCCTCGAATTTTCATTGGCACTAGCAAACAGCGGTAAGGCGCACACCAACATACAGGTGAATCGCCACCGTTTATCTAAGAACAACATCTATTTATATCCCTATATTTACCACCAAAAGCGACTAATTACCCATTTTCCAGTAAACAAATACCAGTGCAAAACCTAATAAATACGCCATACCGAACCAAGACAGAGCCCGCATTTTTACTCCATAACGGTCGGCTGATGGCAATGTCTCTGCCGTCATTAAACGGTAATTAAGCCAGGCAAAAATGATGGTGGTCATAAAGGCGAGCGTCATGACAAACTGCAGCAAAGGCAACAAGGCCCCCTTGAAAAACAGAATAATCGCCAACCCTAATAGACACACCAGCAGCATAATGCCACTGAGCAATCGGCTTTGAGCCGTGTTTGTATCATGACGCAATAACTGCCAACCCAAGGCTAATGTCCGGCTGTAGCCATCAATCACTGTGACCGTGGTACTGAAGATGCATAATAGTGCGACGGTACCAATCAGGTAGCGGCTCTGCTCACCAAGCACTTGGCTATAAAGGGTGATCAACTGATCAGCAAACTTAGCGCCAGAGGGAGAAAAGTGTTCGCCACTACCATGCATCACTAATGCACCGAGTGACAGAAACACCACCGCTAAAATAGCAGTCGTGACATAACCTAAATTAAAATCAAATAGTGCTTGTGCTTTGGTGACGGTTTGCTGCTTTTGTTTTTCAAGTAGCCACAATGAGTTCCAACAACTGACCTCAATCGGCGCTGGCATCCATCCCATCATCGCCACTAAAAAGCCAACATGCGCCCATTGCCACGGTGAGGGTGACACAAACCCTGGCGGTAAAATAGCTGGTGCATTAAACGCTAGCGCCGCGGCAATCAGGGTTGAAATGGTGAGTAGTAACATAATCACCTTGGTCACCTTATCCAACAGACGATAGTGACCTAATATCAGCAATAACAAACTAGACAACAATACAATCAGTGCTAACAATTCAATAGGTAAAGGAACGAATAAGGTTAACATCGCTGCCGTTAACATGGCGACACCCGCAGTGCTGGCGACAGCAGCTATACTGTTTAGCAGGGTAAACAACACTAAATAGCCACGGCCTTGCTTAAGGTAACCATGCAATAGACTCTCACCTGTCGCGGCGGTGTAACGGGCGCCGGCAGCAAAAAACGGATACTTAAGTAAATTAACCGCCAAAATAACCCACGCTAGCTGCCAACCAAATTCAGCCCCAGCGCGCGTTGATGCAACCAAATGTGAAGCACCTATCGCCGCAGCGGCCATCAATAAACCAGGACCAGTTGCTTTAAAAATAAGATTCATTTTCAGCCAAACTGTTGGCAAGGATGCGGTATCTTGCAAACCATTACTCACTTTTACAATCCCTTATGATTTTGTTGCTAAGCGGTTTTCTATACGCTTTAATGTTTCACTGATCTCTTTTAAACACGTCAATGTTTCATCAGGTGTTGGCATACTCTCTTGCACCGTCTGCTCTGTTAAGGCACTTTTTTGCGCCAACACCTGCGCACGAAACTGCTCAACGTCCTCAACCCCTTGCAAATTAATCAGTGCCCCAGCGCCCGATTGCCCTGCGGTTTCAATGGTTAACTTATGGATATTAAAGAAACGCATCAATGGTCCTTGAATAAGCGCCATGTCGGTAATTTTATCTAATGGAACGGTATTTTCCGTACGGGTAAAAATCCCTTTTCTTACGATGAGTTTTTTAGTGGTTAACTCAGCGCTCATATTGTCGATGTATCGCTTGGTTGCCCACAAACCAACGGGAAACCATACCAGCAGCAAGGGGATGCCCACTATGGTGATACACAAGAGTATTGCTCCAGATACCAGCCAGTAGAGTCCGAGATTTGTCTTAAACTCTGCTTGCAACAGCTGCTTATCTTCCATAATTATCGCTCCTAATACTTACCCAATTATCTACTTCAAACTCATCACTATACAGATTAATCAACCAAAATCATGAGTTTGTTGTTCATAACATGTAGTTATAAAAGGTGTTGACTTTGTTATATAAGAGATTACTTTAGTAACGTTGTGATAACAACGGGTGGCAGTAGTTTGCGGTAGTCACTGAACTAAAATTATAAATAATACATTAGGGACAATCATGAAAAGACCTCAATACTGGCGTAGCGCATGCGCTATCGCTGTGACTATCGCGCTAACTCCTCCTGCCTATGCCGCCGACACCGATGATGAACAGAAAGTTGAGCGAATTGAAGTAACAGGCTCACGTATTAAGCGTACCGATATCGAAGGACCTTCACCGATCCAGTCGATCAGTAAAGATGATATCGCCAACATGGGCTTTGATAACCTACAACAATTACTTGAAAAGATGCCCGCCAACGGAGCTGGCGCATTTTCAACTAGAGGTAACAGTCAAGACTCTACCGCCAATGGTGGTGCATCCATCAGTCTTCGAGGTCTAGGCCCTGATGCAACGCTGGTGTTAATCAATGGACGACGCGTCGGTACCAGTGCATTTGCCGAAGGCATTACCAACTCGTTTGTCGATATTAATAATATTCCCGTTTCTGCCATTGAGCGCATCGACATTCTAAAAGATGGCGCATCAGCCATCTATGGTTCGGATGCGATTGCAGGGGTAGTTAATATCGTTCTCAAGAAAGATATCGAAGGTATCGAAGTTAATTTAGGCTACGGTGATGCGTCAGGGTCTGGCTATGATGAAACCACTGCTAGCTTAGTTTGGGGCGTAAAATCAGACAAAGGCAGCGCCTCAATTATTCTCGATTACTTTAAAAACAATACATTGGCAGCCAGTGAAATGGGCCGCTTCGGTACCGCAAATCAATCACCTTATGGTGGCGAAGACTTCCGTTCATCACGGGGTTTCCCTGGCTACTTCTATGTAGACGGCGTTAAGACCATCGACCCAGATTGCCCACCAGAAAATGCCACGGCAAGCGGTAGTTGTCTGTTTGATTACGGCCCCTATAACTTAACAATTCCAGCCGCTGAACGAGTTGGTGCTATTGGTCAGTTTGACTATCACTTTAATGATGAACTAAGTGCTTTCCTTGAAGTGTCTGTGCAGCACAACACCTCCGAAGCTGGCGGTGCACCAACGCCATTAGATGAAGATGCAGGGCTGACAGTTCCGGGTTCTCACCCAAATAACCCTTGGGATAAAGATATTGAAATAGGTCGTTACCGCACCGTGGACGCGGGCCCACGTCGCTGGGACATTGAATCAGACTCCATGCGCTTAGTTGCAGGTCTTCGCGGTGCCATCAACGAATGGGACTGGGAAGTCTCGGCGCAAAAAGGTCGCAGTGAGTCCACCCAGTCTGGCGATCGCACGCAAGGTTGGGTAAGAACTGATTACATGCAGGCAGAAATCGACGCCGGTAACTACAACCCATTCGGTGGTACGACTAATCCGCAGGATGTTATCGACCGCATTACCACCAGCCTGGTAAGACAAGGTGTCTCCAACATCACCTCCTATGATGCCAGCATCACAGGTCAAGCTTTCACCATTGGCGATCGTGATATCATGATGGCAGCGGGCGCTGAGTACCGGGAAGAGGATGTTAGCGATATCCCAGATGAGCAGTTCCAACGCGGTCTAATCTTTGGTACCGAAGCCGTTTCAGCCGCAGCAGCCCGAGACCAATATGCAGCCTATGTCGAATTTTCAATTCCGATGACTGATAATTTCGAGTTACAACTTGCAGGCCGTTATGACCACTACAGTGATTTTGGCTCTACCACTAACCCAAAAATCGCTTTCCTTTGGGGCATGACCGATGCGCTAACAGCTCGAGGTTCATGGTCTACAGGTTTTAGAGCTCCCTCTTTGGCACAAATAGGCCTAGGCCCATCGAGAGAAAGCACGTTCTTTATTGACACTTATCGTTGTGCTGCTGACGGCGTAGATTGTACCGCATTGGATTACAACACTGAGTTTGCCGGCAACGCAGGCCTTGACGCTGAAGAGTCAGAAACGTGGAACCTGGGTATGATCTGGGCACCAAGCCAACAGTTTGATATCGGCTTTGATGTCTACAGCATTACCCAAGACAACAAAATTGATAAGCAACCACTTGGTGATATCTATACTGCCAATTGTGACAATCAAAACAGCACTGTCTGTGAACGTTTAGCACCGCAAACAGGCCAAGCATTAGGGCCTATCAGTGTTATTCACTCAAGCTTTATTAACCTGAGCTCACAAGAGGTTCAAGGTGTTGATCTCTCAGCCCATTATGGCTTGGAACTCGACAGCTTTGGTGACATTAAGTTTGGATTGGAATACAGCTATTTGCATAGCTTTGAAAAAGACAACATGGATTACACTGGCGAATACAAGTTCCCGCAGCATCGTTGGTTAGCAACAACTAACTGGCAGAAAGACAACTTCGCAGCCAATGTCAATTTCAGCTATATCGGTGAATTTGAAGACACGCCTGATATCGATTTTGATGGTGTACTCGACTTTGAAGATAATCAGTCTCGCATGATCGAGTCACAACTGCTCGTCGACATGTCTGGATCATACCGTTTCAACGATACCTTTAAACTTACTTTAGGGGTTAATAACGTGTTTGATACCGACCCATCATTCGCTATCGGCGATGGCGACTCGGATCTCTACGGTTATGTAATTTCTGTTCATAACCCTATGGGCCGCTATATCTACACTAAGCTCTCGATGAACTTCTAATTTTTAGGCTTTGTTAAGCAACACCTAGTAACAAAAATGGCATCCTATGGATGCCATTTTTTCGACTACAATCAATCATCCGTTGTGTAGCGGACGTTGTTTTAAGGGAATAATAGATGATCACTTTATATGGAACGCCAAGAAGTCGCGCGCTGCGTGTGTCTTGGCTGTTAGAAGAGCTAGGCATTGATTGGACCTTTTCATTTATCAACTTTTCGAAGGGGGATAATCGCAGCGACAGTTTCTTAGCACTCAACCCAAGCGGTAAAATTCCGGTGATATCGGATGATGACTTAGTGCTCACAGAATCTGCAGCCATCTGCCAATACCTTGCAGAAAAATATGGTGAAGGACGCTTTTTACCCTCAGCTGGTACAACCAACGCTGGTCATTATCATCAGTGGGTAAGTTTTATTATTTGCGAATTAGAACAACCGTTATGGACCATGGGCAAGCACAAGTTTGCCCTGCCGGATGAGCAACGTCAGCCCTGTATTTTACCGGTAGCTAAATGGGAGTTTGATAAAGCTGCCGCCCTCGCTGAAGCCATGATGCCCAACACGCCCTACTTACTCGGTGACGAACTCTCTGTCGCCGATATTCTATTAGCACATACACTCATGTGGGCTACGGTATTTGAACAAACCCTACCACCAAAACTGACCGCTTTTAGAGACAGACTACAAACCCGGCCAGCACTCGCAAAAGCACTGGCCAAAACTGAAGCTATCGCTGCTCAAGATACTCCATAATCAACAAGATAAGTTCATTGCAGTGGCAGTAGATTTTTGATTGCCACTGCCATTCTTCAAATAGATCAATAAGGTATTGCCCTTAAGGTCAAAATCAACGTCGCCAACCCAATCAAGCTTCTCTATCAGTTTCAGCTCATAACGTCCCATTGACATAGGGCATTGCAGATAGAAATAGTGATAGGCTTTGCCAAAGGCACCAGGGTCCGCTGTTGTCATATAGAGTGTATGTTCACCAAATGTTTTGACCCTCTGTTCTTGGTCACCACTCTTTGCAAACGTCAATGACATAAACACCCCCATAGCAAGCAGCACAACTTGAGCCATCGCCAACAGGTACCCAAGGGCTGCAGCGACGCTAACTGCCCAGCGCTGTGTCATGGGCAAAGACCAAATGCCGTATCTCTTATCCAGCAGATAGAGGCCAGCAACCACTGCAATTAATTTTAGTAATAATAAAGGTATTGTCAGCGCATTCATTAAAGCGGGGCTATAAAAGTCCCCCCCGAAAAACCCCGGTAGCACACTGTGCAACAGCGGTAGAATGATGAGTAATGCAATGGTGACTAACAACTTAACATCCTGTTTTATCATAGATTCGCCCTGTATATCCTTATGCTTCCCATTAAATTTCCCCCTCGCTAATCGTCACTGCGAGACAATGTAGCCATCAAGGTGCTATGAGAATAAACGTACCACAATCGCCATTTAAGCTTAACGCTCTGCTCATAAAAGATATTTAAACAAAAAAGGAAGCCACTGGCTTCCTTTTTTCTCAATATATTCATTTACTCAGCCATTAAATCTGAGTGGCCGCCCATTTCGCGCGACTTTCGCGGCTCTCTTTTAGGCCTGCTGTTTCACGGTAAGCTTTATAGGCTTCAACATCTAATGCGACTAAGGTGACATCCACCTCAAGCACTAATTTGCACTCTTTCTTAATGCGCCATGCTGCTGTGTTGTACAATTCGGTCAAAGGCAACGCACTTAAAAATTCAGGATTGTAAGCGGTATAGATAGCTTGAGTCGGGTAAACAACAAAGCTTAGGGTGCGCTTAGGTTCTTTACTGAATAGCTCTTCAATACCATCACAGGTATTGAGTACCTGCATCTCAATGGTTTCATCAAGCTCAAGTAGTTTTTTTGCCGCCAATCCTGAGACATCTGCCTCCCCGGCTTCCCACGCCAGTACTTGCTCTTCCGTTGACTTTGATAGGTCTGCAACCTGCGCCGCACTTAACCCAAGTGAGTGTCTTAGGTACTTTATTTCAATTGCATTTAATTCTGCTTTCTTTGACATTGTCTTTTCCAATTCGATAATAATTCTTATGAGCCTAGGCGTTGATCCAAACTTCTTCAGCCCACTGCCAGAATGACTCCCAGCACTCTTCATCCAGTTCCCCGTCACGCCAAAGCATCACTTGCCCTTCTTGGTCAATGCAGTAAAAGTCGTCGCCCATCTGACAGATAGCGATATACTCCCGCGGCAGGCCGATAGACCAGGCATAAGAGGTCACTTCAGAGAGATAAGTATGCGAGTGTGGATCACTGGCGGTCACCGGCTCTAAACTGCCATGAATTACATCACTGGCAAATAACAGATACTCTTTCAACTCTGATGGCAGAGGGATCAGGATCTCCTCCTCCACTTCCACAAGCTGCTCGAACGTTGGCAGCTCTAATGGTACAGGAACGGTTTCGCTTAATTCCTGTAGTTGCTCGATGAGGTCATGCATGGTGTGTTCACTGCTAAAATGGCTATTGGGCGCAAGTATATCGCCTTTACTTTAATTTTGTTAGCGTGCTATGCCGCTGCCTCGATAAGATTAGCGCCATCAATACGCTTATAATACAACCACGCTTTGTGATACAACTTATGTGAAGATTGACGTAGCTGAGTTATTTTAGCCAACTCAATGTCATTCAGTGCTCGATTTTGCTGCTTAGCTGCCGTTTCGATAGCTTGCACCGCCTCATATACCAGATGCTCATCGCCACTCTTAATCTCGGCAATCGCTTTAAGATGAAGCTGTACCTCGGCAATCATGTCTGTTTTAGGCAGCTGAACCAACAGATTTAGGTCACGATAACCAGAGGCCTTAGGTGCCGCGAAACGGTTTTTAACCTGCACTATGTTGGCTTGCTCTGACAATGACTCAAAGGCCATCATCACACTGTGAATATCGTCCGCAACAATAGTGGCTCTGGCAAGGTCGGTGATGCGGCTAGCATCGCCATCAAATTTGGTCGCCACTTTTTGCGCAGCGCGCTCATAACTTTTAATGCCAGGAAGCTGCAGTTCATATTGCTGCTGAGCGTTTAGCTTACTCAACATATTTCCTAACTCTTCTTGGGCGTTGTGAGCATTGGCATACAGCTGGTCGAAATCTGCAATGGGTTGGTGAATAGCTTGGCTGGGAGTGCTACTTAATGCCTGTAAACCTGCAAGGTTTTTATTGAATGCACGACGCTCGGCAAAATGACGACTGTCTTTAACCTCATTAGGGGAATCGAAGGTGGTCGCAAATCCACTGCGGGTTGACAGTAACAACAGAAATATAAAAAAGGTGCGAAACAATCTATTCATAACCATCCTCGGTAATTCATCAGCCTTGAGTTTTTTACCTATCGATAGTTAATCTAGCCCGCCATCACTTAACCAATGCTGAATGGCATATGAAGAATCGTTCATCAAAGAAATCGTTAATCTATACCCATAAAAAAAGAGCGCCTTTTGCGCTCTTTTTAGTACAACTATCAGTGTTTACATTACCAGATTTTTACACGCTTCTCAGGCGCAATGTACATGGCATCACCCTCTTTCACGTCAAATGTGGTGTAGAACTCAGGCATGTTTGACAGTGCACCGAGTGAACGGAACTTAGCAGGTGAATGCGGGTCTGTGGCTACACGGTTACGCATAGATTCTTCTTTTATCTTAGCGCGCCAGATCTGGGTGAAGCCAATAAAGAATCGCTCATCGCCAGTTAAACCGTCGATAACAGGGGCTTCTTGACCATTCAATGACATTTTGTAAGCTTTGTAGGCAATTGTTACACCAGAAAGATCACCGATGTTTTCACCAAGAGTCAGTTCACCATTGACGTTTAGATCGTCAAACACCGCATAACCATTGTACTGGTCAACTAAAGCTTTACCACGAGCAGCAAACTCTTTTAGGTCTTGCTCAGTCCACCAGTCACGCATGTTACCTTCACCATCAAACTTCGCACCTTGATCGTCAAAACCGTGGCCCATTTCATGACCGATCACCGCACCAATACCGCCGTAGTTAACCGCATCATCCGCTTCCATATTAAAGAATGGAGGCTGTAAGATTGCCGCTGGGAATACAATTTCATTCATGGTTGGATTGTAGTAAGCGTTCACGGTTTGTGGCGTCATGTGCCACTCCCACTTACGGATTGGTGAACCTAACTTCTCAAGCTCTTTTGCATGAGATAGTTCGCTGGCACGCATGCCGTTGCCCACTAAGTCATCGGCCTTAATAACCAACTTATCGTAATCTTCCCAGCGATCTGGGTAACCGATTTTAGGATCAAACTTAGCCAGCTTATCTTTAGCAGCCACTTTAGTGTCAGGGCTCATCCAAGATAGGTTTTCGATGCTTACACCGTAAGCGCCACGCAGATTCTCAACAAGTCCTTGCATACGCTGCTTAGCTTCTGGCGTGAAATGACGCTTCACATACACCTTACCAACAACTTCGCCTAGTAAACTGTTCACCGCACCAACACCGCGCTTCCAACGAGGCTGTTGTTCAGCTTGACCATTAAGGGTCTTTGAGAAGAACTCAAAGTTCTCAGCATCCAATTCTGAACTTAAGTTACCCGCGAAGTGAGTTAGCGTATTCCACTTCATGTAGGTTTTCCACGTCGCTAAATCATTAGCTTTAAGCACTTCATTGAAGCCTTCAATAAAGCTTGGCTGGTTGATAATAATATCAGTTTGCTTATCGGCGCCTAATGTCTTTAGGTAGCCCGCCCAGTTAACATCTGGTGCAAGCTTAACAAGATCTGCAACTTGGTATAGATTATAGGTCTTAGTGCTATCGCGGCTTTCAACCACATCCCAATGACGGCTAGCAATCGCGGTTTCTAATGCTAGCACTTGCTCAGCACTCGCCTTAGCATTGTCAAAACCCGCTAAGGTAAACATCTTCTCAATATGAGCAACGAAAGCTTTGCGGATGTTAACGAAGCGCTCATCTTCATTAAAGTAATAATCTTTTTCAGGCAAGCTTAGACCATATTGCCAGATATGCGTCGCGTAACGACTAGAGTCTTTCGCATCGACATTGATATAAAACGCTAACGGCGTACCGCCACCAATAATCTGACTATGGGCGAAGTATTCAACCAACTCATCTTTATTTTGTAGCGCAGCAATCTTATCTAATTCGCCCTGAATAGGCTTAATACCAAGTTTGTTTAACGTTTCGGTATCCATGAATGAGCGATAAAGATCGGCAACTTTTTGCTCGTCACTGCCAGGTGTTAAGTTTGGCGTGGCAGCCACTTCTTCGATGATCGCTTTAACATCGTCACGAGACTTTTCACGTAAATCATAAAAAGCACCAGTGCTGGTGCGATCACTTGGGATTTCGGTGTTCTTAATCCAAGTGCCGTTTACGTAGTCATAGAAATCGTCTTGCGGACGAACTGACTTATCAAAATTAGCAAAGTCGATACCTGAACTAAGCGCTTTTTCTACAGCAACAGCCGCTTCAGTTTTAGCCGTTTCTGGCGCTTTAACTTCTGCTTGATCACTATTACAAGCGCTAAGGCCGACGATTAGGGAGGCGCATAAACCTCCAACAAGAACTTTCTTCATGTGAATTCCTTTTAAAATGCTTAGTTAATTTATTGTTTTATTTAGCAATGCTACTGTCATGGTAAAACCAAAGTGGTGCAATATCTGCCTTAGGATACGTATGTTAATGTTTTTAGACCGATGTAAACAAGTCTATCGCCGTCAGAAGCTGGAATTATCGATGCTTGATATGTAAGTAAAGGTTTCCTAACCTCCAACCCCTTAGCCTACTTCACTCCTTTAAAGTGCCTTAATCATCTTCGCCGGATTCCCCACAACAAGGGTTCTTGCAGCCACATCTTTCGTGACCACAGCGCCCGCACCAACCACGGCTTCATCACCAATGCTCACCCCAGGTAAAATGATGGCACCGCCTCCAATCCACACTCGTTCGCCAACATGAATTGCCAGCGCAGTTTCAATACCCTGACAACGCTGAGCGGCATTAAGTGGGTGACTCGCTGTATAAAACTGCACATTCGGTCCGATCATGGTTTGTGCCCCAACGGTTATCGGCGCATTATCTTGCAAGGTCACGTTGGCATTAATAAACACCCCCTTGGCAAGATAAAGGTTAATACCATAGCTGATAAAAAATGGGCTTTTAATTATCGCATTACCGGAAACATTAGGTAGCAGCAATGAATCAGTCTTGCCAGCAATATTCAACTGGTGATTGTAAGCCTGCTGCTGTTGCCAAAAATGCAGTAGCTCACTGTCGAGGCAGTTATACTCCTCACCACTGATCATCTTAATGAAATTTTTATTGTGACGAACGGGTTCCGTTATTGGCATACTATTCTCCTTATCTAACAGGATAATCGCTGAATAAGTAGGATTTTACTACGCAAAGACTTTCCCTTTGTGAACGCTGGCTTCATAATGACCGCCTTGAAAGTCAATAACTGAGTTAACCTGTGCGTTTAGACAAATTTATCTGTGAATCAACCGCGCTTACCCGCTCTCTCGCCAAAAAAGCACTGCATCGAGGTGACATTACCTGTGATGGTGAAGTGATCAAAAACTCGAGTTTTAAAGTCACGGATAAACATACTATTTGTCTCGATGGCCAGCAGCTATCCGTGATAGGTCCACGTTTCATTATGCTTAATAAACCAGTCGACACCATCTGCTCGACTATTGATGAACAATACCCATCGGTTTTAGGCCTGCTAGATGTCCCTAAAACTGACGAGTTACACATCGCAGGACGTCTCGACGTAGACACAACAGGATTAGTACTTATCACTAGCGATGGCCAGTGGTCACATAAAATAACCTCACCTAAGAAAGAGTGCGGTAAGCGCTATCTTGTGCAGCTTGCCGATCCAATCGACAATGCGCTCATTGATACTTTCGCTCAGGGCGTGGCTCTGCGAAGTGAAGAGGGGTTAACCAAACCGGCAGTGCTGGAAATCATCGACTCACACCAAGCACGACTGACTATTACCGAAGGTAAATATCATCAGGTCAAACGTATGTTTGCTGCGGTAGGTAATAAGGTCGTGGGACTACATCGCGAATCTATTGGCGAGATAGAATTAGATAATGACTTAACCCCAGGGCAATGGCGCTATCTCACCACCAAAGAGATTAAGTCAATATAAGGCTTATTTAAGCCAGATAGAAAAGAGCCATAGGACTGGCTCTTTTTTTATCCCTCAATCACACTCTTGATACTATTGAGCAAAGCTCTATCTGTGCGTGCTTTTTTCAGCTTCTTTGCGCTCTCTTTCAATGATGCATCAGACAAACGCGTGAATATATTGTTGTACTCGTTTTCATCGATCGCCTCATCGCTATCAGCAAGCTCTGCGATATCTTGGGCGACGCGGCTAAGCTGCAACCAAGCATTGGCAATATAGAAACCATGAAAATCCGCTTGAGGTAACAAAGCCATGGCACTGGCAGGCAGAGCCTCCCACGCGGTGATAAATTTCTCATCACTATCTTCTAAAAGTTCATTGCACAGATTTGCATAGGCTTCAAGCAGGTTAGCAGGCACTTTATCCATTGGGATTACACTGTTACAAACATTTAGCGCCACCAGCTCTGCACGTTGTTTATAGTCAGAATTCATTTAAGTCTTACTCCACATAAATTAATCAACCGCAGTATACGGCATTAGTGTCTAGCGGCTAATACTGCCCCTAACGGCTGTACTCATTGCAACGTCCAGCGCCATAAGGGTTGCCTTTATACTCGCCCCCAATACAAATTGCAAAAAATGCGCGCCGCTTACCTTAATCCCCACAACAGAACAACAATTAACCATCAAGGCTAAAAAATGCACTTTTAACTGTCAAATTACTGACATCTGTATAAAATAGTTACAAATTAAAACAATATGCTATGGTTAAGTGGTCAGTTAGCTGGGTCTTGAACGTCAAAAATGATAATAAAAACAAATAAGAACTCACTATTTTTCAGCCTTAGGCTATTGGGCCTCTACTTGCTACTGCTTGTTCCCTACAGCCATGCTGAAACCGTCTCAGATGATGCATTAAGCAACGAGCAGATATTCAACGCGCTGGACAGCGGTGCCATCGGCGACGTAGCAACCATTGATCAATATTTAGCTCAACTCAAAAATAGTATCACTGTCGATGACCTTCAGGACTACCTGAGATTACAGCGCGCAATCTGCTGGAATAGCTTCGACATAGAGAAGCGTGAAAAGATAAGCGAGGCGATTGAGTTCGCAAACTTAAAGCTCACCTCTGATATTGTGGCCAACTCCCCCATTACCGTCACCGACCTTAAGTTATGCCGAGCATTTATGTACCAGATGGCGGGTGACGTCAACCTCGCCATTAAAGAATACGATCAGATCATTGCAGAAAGCTATCTATTAGAGTCACCTCGATTAATTGCTGACTCACGCTCTTTACGTGGTGCGCTCTACTCTTTCCAAGGTAACTTTGCACAGGCGTTAGAAGATCTCATTACCGCTCAAAACCTTTATGAGTCACTTAACCTCGAACACTGGGCGCTCTATAATTTATCTGACTTAGCCACCAGTTACCGCCGCTTTGGCGATCCACAAACTGCTATCAAGTATTACAATAAACTTATCGATAAGTTTATTAGTACAAACGATACAGATAGCGCCAATGGTATGAAAACTGAAATAGGCTTCGCCCTTGAAGAGCTCGGAGAGGATGAAGCAGCGCTAGCCATGCATTTAGAAAGTTACCTCTACTGGAAAAAAAGTATCGGCCTTAAAGGCAGTGCTCATACCGCTATAAATGTCGCAGGAGCCTTGATTAAACTTGGGCGCATTAAAGAAGCGGGGCAATACCTCAATGATGCCGAGCAGTTTATCGACCCCTCATTGGGAGCATCCTACAGCTTCATGCGCCTCTATCAAGCTCAAGTCGCTGTTGAACAGGGGCAGTTCGATACTTCACTTGCCTTTCTCGATGCAGCCAAACAAGCCTTTATACACATAAAGAACGCCCGTGGATTAGAGTGGCTGTATCAAATAGAAAGCGATATTTACGCAAACCAACAAGATTGGCAACAGGCTTTCAACGCGCTAAAAAGTTATATTGCTAACCATAAGCAGCTCGATAACACTCAGCAAACGACTCGCACCACCGAGATGCGGACTCGTTTTAATACTGAGCAGATTGAGCGAGAAAACCAGCAACTTATTGAACTGCAAAAAATAAAAGAGAACGAACTCTACATTTTAAAGCAAAACAAGTACTTACAAATGCTAGTAATCATTCTTGGTTGTATTATCATGGTGATTCTCTCTATCTTCACGTATAAGCAATCACAAAAGTCGAAACTCCTATCGATACTGGCATTGACGGATCATCTCACTCAGCTACCTAATCGTCGCTATACCTATAGCAAAGGTGACGGCTACTTTAAATCCAAAGACAGTAACGAGCAGCCATTGTCATTGATCCTCTTTGATGCCGATCACTTCAAGAAGGTGAATGATCAATACGGTCATGATATTGGTGATAAAGTGCTTATCGCCTTGGCAAACATCAGTAATGGTTTAATGAGAAAACAAGATTTAGTGGGCCGCGTCGGTGGTGAAGAGTTTTTGGTTATCTTGCCCGGCACGACGGCAGAACAAGCCCTCAATATTGCACAACGCCTAGTAACAACCATTGAAAGTGGCGGTTTTGAAGATATTTATCCTAACTTTAAATTGACCATCAGTGCGGGAGTTGCGACCTACATAGCTGATAAAGACTTTAATATGCTGCTTAAACGTGCCGACAAGGCGCTTTACCAAGCAAAATCGGCTGGACGTAACTGCGCCATATTAAGCACTGAAAATGCACGCTAATCTATGCTAGTTAGCGTGACAATTTCTCTATTCATTTCAAGCTCGGCAAACCATTTATGGTAAAGCTTACCGAGCTTACCGCTTTTTTTATAAGCCGCTAGCCCTTGATGCCACTGCTCGATAGTAGCTTTAGGTGTTCCCACCGAAAACGCGAAATAGAGATCAATCTCCGCCAACTCTAATACGGGCCTAACACTATCAAAACTCATATCGACTTCATCTAATAGGGTCGCCACAGCCAAGTCCGCCTGACACCAAAAGCGCACACGATTGTGACTGAGCTGTTTCGCTGATTGTTGTGGAAAACTGGCCACCAGCATCTGCTTAATCCCCGCCTTCTTTAAAATTGATTCGCTCAACGAGTTACGATAGACGCCAACAACACCGTGTTCATCGATCTGTTTAATATTAGCGAGCTTGATATCGTCATCGGCTTTGGCATATAAAAAAATACGACTCGTTGCAATTGGGCCGACAAAGTCGAACAGGTGCCTACGTTCTGGGGTTGGAGAGGTAGCAAACAGCATGACATTGGGCTCAGATGATGCCACCGAGTAAGCTCTTGCCCACGGCAACACTTCAATCTGCCCACCTAAGCTAAATTCATCAGCAAGAGCTTGCACCAACTCCACGGCATAGCCTTTGGCAATACCGTCCTCTTGATAACTCATGGGCGCCCAATCTTCAGTCAGCAAACGTAGTTCCGTCGTCGCATTAGCGACAAAAGAACAAAGAAGCAAAAGGAGCGCTGAGAAAACACGATGTTTCAAAAAATTCCCTGACCTATAAATGCGAGTAATTTGATAATGAGTGCTTTGGCTACTTTTCACAACTTTATCCCACCACTAGACTAAAAAAACAGAGTTTGCCGATACCAAGGTGCTCAAACAATTCAAACCGTATAGGCACCTCTATTTGTCTCACAACACTAAACTGCTATCATAAATGGGTTAATTACCTTGTCTGAATACTATGTCTATACCGTCGCCAATGCACCAAATGCTCAGTCAGCAACAACTCGCTAAGCTAGCCCAACAAATTAAAACATGGGGGAAAGCCTTGGGCTTTGCACAAATTGGCATTTGCGATACCGACCTATCAACGGAAGAGGGGAAATTACAAACTTGGTTAGATAATGGCTACCATGGTGAAATGAACTACATGGCAGCCCACGGCATGATGCGCGCTCGCCCCAATGAGCTTCACCCTGGGACAACTCGGGTAATTTCTGCCCGCATGGATTACCTCCCACCTGAAGCCGGTTTTGCCACCAATTTAAGCGACCCTAACCTGGCCTACATCTCACGTTACGCAGGCGGACGTGACTACCATAAGATGATCCGTAATCGTCTAAAAAAATTGGGACAACAGATAGAAGCTGAGCTTATCGAACTGGGCTTCGCCTCCCCCAACTTTCGCCCATTTGTCGATTCAGCACCGATACTTGAGCGCCCATTGGCCGATAAAGCAGGTTTAGGATGGACGGGTAAACATAGCCTTTTACTCAATCAAGACGCTGGTAGTTGGTTTTTCTTAGGCGAGCTGCTTATCGACGTACCACTCCCCGTCGATATACCGATACAAGAAGAGTGTAATACCTGCGTCGCGTGCATAAAGTCTTGTCCAACCAATGCGATTGTCGAACCTTATGTTGTCGACGGTAGACGCTGCATCTCATACCTAACCATTGAACTTCAAGGCGCTATCCCTGATGAGTTTAGGGCCTTAATAGGCAACCGTATTTACGGCTGTGATGACTGCCAGCTCGTTTGTCCGGTTAATAGTCAAGCACCGATAACCCAAGAAAACGATTTTCATACACGCGATATCTTAAAACAGCCACAGCTCACCACACTGTTTGCATGGTCTGAAGCCGAATTTTTAAGCTATACAGAAGGCAGCGCCATTCGACGTATTGGCCATAAAAGATGGTTACGTAACATAGCTGTGGCCTTAGGTAATGCACCCCATTCGCCAGCCATCATTGACGCGCTACTCAAGCGTCGCAGCAGTGAAGAGGTCGATGAGATGGTCGTCGAACATATTGATTGGGCGTTAACCCAGCAGCAAAGCTCTTGCGCCGCGATTAGTCGTAAAACGGCGCGAGTGATCCGCGCCGTTGAAAAAGGTCTTCCTAGGGATGCATAGGAGCCGCTCACTTTTCGAGCATGTTTTGTACGAATTCAGTGGTTTTAGTCAGGGCTATCTAAGGTAAAGCCCACTTTAACCGTCACCTGCCAATGAGCAATAAGCCCTTCTTCTAAATGGCCGCGTGTTTCTACCACTTGAAACCAGCGTAAATGGTGCAAGGATTGACTGGCTGACGCGATGGCATTCTTTATCGCTTCATCTGAGCTAATGGGCGAAGAACCAACGAGTTCGATGATCTTATAGGTGTGACTCATAGCAATGACCTCTTATACCAATACTTTCATTTGAGTATAGAAAGGAAACCTAACTTTGCCCTATTTGTTCATAGCTCATAGCAAAGGATAGAGAGTCAAAAGCCAGTGCTTGGCACTGGCTTTTCCCTCTTGAACGCGGCGGCTAGAAACGGTAACTGGCCGTCAAACGTACCGCACGGCCAGTGCCTGAATAGTAACCACCGTAATAGACCGCACTTGCGTATTGCTCATCAAACAGATTATCTACCCGCAGGCTAGCCAACCATGCATCACGGGTATAATTAAGTGCTAGGTTAGATAACAGATATGACTCAACTTTTGGATTGTAGTTTCCGTTATCACCACCTTCATAGCGCGAGCCAGTATACAGACCTTCGGCAAATAACTGCCAATGCTGAGCAAAATCAACGCTCAGGTAACCGCGCCCTGTATGCTCTGCAACCCAAGGTAACACCTTACCGTCATTAGCGCCTTCGGTGTACTTAGCATCGATGTAGTGATACTCAAGGCCGACCTGTGTTGAGGTGGTGATCTGCCAGTCCCAATCGGCACTCGCCCCATAACGACGAGATGCATCGGCATTCATGTTAGCTCCACCTTCTGGTGACCACACATAGACAATCTCATCTTCAAGATCTAAGCGATAGGCACTAATGCGCAATGTCTGGCGACTCAGCGTCCAATCCCATCCCGCTTCATAGGAGCGACCTGTCTGTGGATTAAGTCCTTTAACCTCAGGTAAGGTATAAGCTTGTTCATCCACTTTGGCAAAGCGGAAATTATCATCCGCCCGCAGATAGAACCGCTGTGACTTGCTCGGACGATAGTTGATGCCTAACTCAAAGGCACTAGCACTGTTATCGAGTTTATCGCCTTCGGGATAAAGCACTACATCAGTGAGATCATCTTGCACATCACTATAACGCCCACCCACCACATAACTCAGGCTTTGCGTCAGTGGCACATCAGCCTGTACATAAGCACTGAGCAAACGCTGGGTGTTATTGCGCGTGATATAAGCAAGATCATAATCCGCTTTACCCTGGCTAAAATCAGCCCCTGCAACAAGGTTGATGTCACCATTTTCCGTGGAAAACGTTGCCACTGCCTTAGGGTTAAATTCTAATAATGATCGTGTTATCTTGCCCTCATTGCCCCAGCTAATAGAGTTCACATCGGTATCAGCGTAATTAAGATCCGCTGACAGTAACCATTGGCGATTAAGCTGATGTTGGTACCCCGCTCTTACGGCGCTGGTCATCTCATGTTGAATGTCATCAGGATAAAATAAGTTAGCTTGGCGCGGGTTATCGTCAAACTGCTCTTTGGTTAAGGCACCCGCTAACTCACGCTCATTATCATAATAGCTCGTCTCAACGAAGAAACGATCGCCACCATCTTGATACTGCAGGCGCCCTAAAATGGATGCGGTTTGATTGGCATTATGATCGCGGTAGTTGTCACCTTGGTTATAACTGGCTGCTGCATACAGTCGCCATTTGTCATTGATAGCGACAGAAACATCACCCTGACCTTCATAGGTGTCAAAACTCCCGGCAGACACTTGCACACTGCCACCTGTGCTATTAGGCGCCTTAGTGATAATATTAATCACGCCACCGACAGCCTGATCGCCATACAATACACCGGCACTGCCCGACAAAATCTCAACGCGTTCAATTTGATTAAGTGGAATCGAATTAATGCTAGGCGCCGCAATATCGATATTGTTCAGTCGGCGACCATCAATCAAAATCAAGGTGTTATTTGCCGCTTGATCGGCGCTAAAGCCCCGCATAGCAAACACAGCACCAGAGTTTGAATCAGAGAACTGAATCCCGCTTTGACCGCGCAATACATCTGTTAACGTCGTGGCACCACTCATCTCAATCGCAGCAGCATCAATAACATTAACATTGGCAGCAATATTCAGTGGGGTTGATTCATTTCGACCGATAACCGTGATGGTTTCATCAATCTCAATCGCATTGTGGAGGGTTTGTTCAGCCGCATGAAGTGGGGCTGATACCGATAAGATTGCACCGAGTAATACGGCGATTTTTGTAGGTTGTGTACCCATTTACCTTTAACTCCTAAAAGGAAAACGGGGCAAAAGGTCACGACAACATTAAGGCTATTAAAGCCTTGCACTGTCGCATTTCGAGATCTGCCCGCCGAAATCTCAAAATCATCTAAAGGGCCGGTCTCCGGACTGAGGATAGGCATAGCGGCAAGAGCCTTATGCGACAAGATTGGATTTTTTTAACGCTTAAACTCAAGCGCACCCAACTTTCACCTTTCACCGTTGCGGGGGCAGTGCCAGATTTTCACAGGCTTCCCGATTATCCCAAATTAGGTCATTAACACCTAAGGGCACCACAAAAGATTGACTAGAATTTGTTGAACCTTACATCAGGGTTATTCAAGTTATTCAAACTTACATTAACATCAGCGCAAAGAACGCGGGCATTATAGACGTCTACACGTATAAATGTCTAACACCAATATACGGAGCAATAGATAGTTGCGAATATCAGTCAGCTCAATCTATAACACACAGGCTAACGTAGGGTCTTGATATCCGATACCATTTTTACTGGCGGCTCAATTGACAATGACAACTGGGTGGTCGGCGACAGTAACGCTTCACCGCGGGCCGACTGATGCAGTAAAAACAGGTCTTCACTGCCTGATATCACGGTATAGTGACCAATTTCACCCATACCGACTCCTTGACCACTCTTGCCTTTGTGGGTATGCGGCATTTTAGAGCAAGTCAGCATGGCGCTAAAACTCTCTTTGCCCTCAATTTGCGTCGCACCGAGCTTGTTGTACTGCATCTCCCCTTCGCAAACTTGTTGATAGTTGGCGGCGAAAGTATCTAAAAACTCTTCAGGTTCAATTCCATCAGCCATTCCCTTAAAGCCTTGAATGCAATAGAGCGATGACCAACTGGTTAGCATTTCTTGCTGAGGGACAAACTCGGCAGAAAACATGTTGCCACTCTGCTCGCTGTAGGCCAGTCGCCAATCAGTTGGAAAGTGCAAACCAAGTTGTTGCTTAAAGATAGTCAGTTGGTGAGCCGTTGAGGAAGCCGGTAGCGGTTCTGATGCATTGCTCATATTCGTCGTACATAATAAGGCACAACCCATACATGCTATGAATCCATGATATCGAAAAAAGTCCATTTCTACATATCCTTATGATGCGTTTGGTGACAACGACAAAACCGACTAAATCACTTTATTTAATTTGGTTGAAACCAGCAACTTCAACCTATCTGCAGTAGATAATACTACAAAGTCGGCGCTGAACATTTATCTATTTTTAAAAAATAATGTTCCAAACAGGTTGCATTATTAAATTACAAATGTAATCTTAAAGTTAAATTACAATTGTAATCATTAGATGGACAGCGGAATGAAAGAGATAAGTAATGCTGAACTTGCGGTGCTAAACGTTCTTTGGAAAACCTCGCCTATTGGGGCAACTGAGGTTATCGCTGAACTTGCTCATCGTCAGCAAATGCACGAGAAAACAGTCAAAACCTTACTTAACCGTCTTGTAAAGAAATCCGCCATTGGCTTTGAAAAACAAGGGCGTGCCTACCTTTACTATCCGCTTATTGCCCAAAGTGACTACCAACTTAAAGAGAGCCAGTCGTTTATCGAGCGTGTTTTTGCTGGCAAGGTGGCACCACTTGTTGCCGGATTTGCCAAAGAAAACAAGCTTAGTGCAGAAGATATTGCCGAGCTCAAGGCCCTAATCGACAATTGGGAAGAGGAGAAGTAGTCATGCTTAGTTATCTGCTAGAACTCGCGCTCCTTCCTAGCCTGCTTTGTGCCATTTTTTTACTTTCACACTCGGTGCTTCTCAACCGCATTGGTGCCCATAATACTTATGCAATGTGGATAGGGATCCCGCTACTCTTACTTGGCTCAGTGCTAGGCAAGCATATCCCACAATTGATCAGTGCAGAGCCCCTTGCGGTACTGCAACACTACAAGGTGATAGCAAGCGATGCTATCGGCCAAACCTCGACTCTACTCTCAAGCGAAATACTTGTAACGATATGGGGCTTAGGCTCAGCGGCATTAATATCGCTGTTATTTTCTCAAGCCACTAGCCTAAGGCGTCTAGTGGCCAATAGCCATATCATCGCGTTACCAGACGTTGAGGCCAGCATCCGAGTTAAAACCCATATCGATATCCACTCACCTATGTTGGTGGGTCTAATTAATCCCGTTATTTTAGTACCACACAGTTTTAAACAGTTGCAGCCCGCTCAACAGCAAGCGATCGTCGATCATGAGCAGTTTCATCATCGCCGTTATGACATCTTAGCCAATCTGCTTGCTTACCTGCTGGTCACTTTGTTTTGGTTTAATCCGCTTAGCTGGCTAGCTTACCGACGCTTTCGCGATGACCAAGAACTGGCCTGTGATGCCCAAGTCACCCAAACCATGACAACCCCCGAAAAAATTGCTTATAGCCAAACGCTATTAGCTTACTCTCAGCAAGCTCAAATGGGCATGCTACACACACACTATGGAAATAAAACCATCCTCAAGGAGCGGATCATGCAAATGAAAAAGCAACATGGAAAAAGCACATTAGCCATACTCGGACTCACTATGGCGCTGGGTCTCTCAGGCGCACTCATTAACCAAACTGCCAACGCGGGTGATAAACACACGCTTGCACAGCAAAAAGATAGCGTTCATCCAGTAATGCGTATCGAACCCCGTTATCCAATTAAAGCAGCTCAAGATGGGGTTGAGGGCTATGTTCAGCTGCAATTTGATATCAGCAAAAAGGGAAAGGTGAGCAAGGTCTCTGTCATTAAGTCCTCACCCACAGGTGTGTTTGATGCAGAAGCCATAAAGGCGTTAGAACAGTGGACCTACAAACCATCGGCGAAAGGCATGCAAGACGCACAAGTGCAGCTAGATTTTATGCTAGCGCCACCCAAAGCAGAGATAGAGCGCGTAATGGTTACCGCAGAAAAATAGTAAACTAGAATAGTTTGCACCATATTGAAAAGGGGCCGCGATGCTCTTTTTCTGTTACTCGCATACCACGAGCTTCCCTTGCCAGCGCCACTTCCCTACAAGCTGCAACGCCCCACAGAACGTTTGTCTCATCTGTGAAAAGATTCTCTTAATGTTTACTGCGTAAGAACCTATAATAAACAACCAGTAAGCAACACTGTTGCAACAGGCTGTGTCACATTAAGCCGCTTCATCAAATTTCAAACGGAATGACCTGTGTTTAAAAAATTGCTCAAGATGCAAAGCTCCACACAAATGATAGTCGCCATGTTCATCGGATTTGGGGTCGGGTTATTTTTCGGTGAGTCCGTCGGTTGGCTAAGTGGCATTGGGACCAGCGTCATCCTGTTGATGCAGATGACCGTACTCCCCTATATTTTTGTCTCTTTGGTCGGTGGTATAGGCAAACTCAAACGCAGCACAGCTAGTCTTATTTTCAGCCGTGCCGGCGTTATCATGTTACTGCTGTGGCTACTTGCTTTAGTGCTGGTCGCCTTGATGCCACTGTCGTTTCCCTTTGTTGAAACCGCCTCATTTTTTAGTACCAGTATTATCGAACCTACCGCGCCAATTGATTACTTTAAGCTCTACATCCCCTCTAACCCATTCGAGTCGATGGCGTCTGGCTACGTGCCTGCCATGGTGGTGTTTAGTATTGCGATGGGGCTTGCCTTGATTGGTATGGAGGGGGAAAACAAACACCATATTGTCACTGTCATGCACACCTTTGGCGAGATTTTTTCCAAAATAACTCAAGCATTGGTCAAGGTACTGCCTATCGGTATCTTTGCGATGTCAGCCTCTGCGGCAGGCACCATGGGTGTCGATGAATTTGCCAGTATGCAGGTCTACCTCATCAGCTATTTTGCCCTATGTTTGTTACTGGCATTCTGGATTCTGCCTTGGATTATTGCCTCCTTCACGCCCGTGACGTTTGCCCAAGCACTCCGTATTTCAAAATCAAGTGTGGTCACCGCCTTTGCCACAGGCAACATTTTTATCGTGATCCCAGTAATCGTTGAAGAGTGTAAGCAGATAATGCGCGAACATGACAGCCTCAGCGATGACGCCGAAACTCTAATCGAAATTTTGGTCCCTATCGCGTTTACGTTCCCTAATATTGGCAAACTCACGGTGATCTTATTTGTGTTATTTGCTGGATGGTTTAATGGCACCCCCGTTGAGCTAAGCGCAATTCCCTCGCTGTCGGTCAGTGGTTTGCTGTCGTTATTTGGCAGTGTATATGTTGCAATTCCCTTTATGCTCGACCTAGTTCACCTCCCCCAAGACCTGTTCCAACTGTTTGTGATGTCAGGTTTTATCACAGGAAAGTTCAACTCTATTGCCGCCGTAATGAACCTGTTTGCCCTGACTCTGCTAACCGTGGCTTTATTTGAAAAACGCCTTAGCTTACGGCCACCTCAATTGATAAAAATGAGCCTTGGTGTGGCAGGTAGCGTTCTACTAACCATAGTCATCTGCCGTATTGGTATGGGATTATTTATCCATAGCCCTGAGATCACCAGCGGCGTTATTGCTAATATGCAAGTCGCAGACAAAGTGCCAACTCTAGTCAAAAAGCAGTTCCCTGTTGTCGGACAAACCCCTAGCAGCCCTATAGCAACGATTAAGATGATCCGCGAACGTGGCGTGCTTAAGGTCGGTTACATCCCAAGCAATGTGCCTTTTAGTTACTACAATAACGCTGGTCAACTCGTGGGGTTTGACAGTGCAATGGCCAGTAAGCTAGCAGAAGATTTAGGGGTCAAAGTGGAGTTTATTCCCTTCGATAAAGATCAATTATCTGCGGCGCTAAAAGCGGGCTTCTTTGATGTAGCAATGTCGGGGCTTGCCATGGACATAGCACAAATGGATAAGCTTTCTTATACCGAGCCAGTGCTCAAACTCAACCTAGCCATCGCCACCAAGGATCATAACGTCACCAGTTTTAAGAGTGCCCAGTCAATTATGGAGATGCAAAACACCACCATCGCCTATGTTGAGCACAGCGATATCATTAAGGAAGCAAAGGCTTTTTATCCCAATCTCAAGTTTGTCCAAATCGATGGCTATAAAAACTTCTTTAGGCAAAAAGGTGATAAATATGATGCGGTTGTGATCAGCGCAGAAGCGGGATCGGCCTGGAGTTTGTTCTTTCCCGGCTATGGCATCGCTATCTTAGAAAACAAAGTGCAATACCCCGTTGCCTATGCTGTGGCTCAAGATAATCAATCACTACTTAATTACATCAATAACTGGCAAAAACTGCGCAAAGTCGATGGGCACCAAGACCGACTGTATGACTATTGGATGCTAGGAAAAGGCGCTAGCGAGGTCAAACCTCGCTGGTCTATCATTCGCGATGTACTGCATTGGGTTGAGTAAAGCCGTAACAAGATTTAGTGTTATTGAGCGTCTTTCAATAACACTGAACTAACGATTCAACGCGGCGCCTAGCGGAGCAAAATAGTCAATTAAACGGCTAAAAATCTCAACACGATGCCTCTCACTCGGATAACCGCCAGCATGGGCCAACTTGGAGTCCAAGGTTTCATTAACCAAATAGGGGTTGCTTATATCGCTGTAAGACTCAATACAGGCCTCAAATGCACGTGCCATTAGCTCAGTAGGTTTAGAGAAGTATTGCCGTCCAAACTGTCTATCTAATGCAACGGCACGCGTCACAAACTCATGGCAATCCTCACTATCCGCGCTCAACAATGTTGTTGCAAATACCTGTGACAAACGCCTGTTTAACGGATGCTCAATAAGTTGACTGTCGCTTAACCAAGCACTGCTGGCAAACGCCGCGCCCCCTGGTTTAATATGAAAAGCTTTCGGGGCAATGTAATGGTCAAACGCATGCCAAAACTCATGCGCAAGCGCGCCCGCTCCCGCATTTTTCGCAAGTGCCAACTCCCGATGTGCGGGGATATAGTGGGCTTGTACCCCCTGCTGTCCCCCAGTGCCAAAGGCCAAATTTAAGGTTTGTCTCAACCCAAGAGCATGAGGGGGGCACTGTAAAATACAGGCAAGATCGGCCAGAGCATCGAAAATTAGATTGGCAGCTTTGTGTTTTTCCACCTCTTCAACCCAACTGCCAATGCGAATATGATTGATGCCAAAAGTATGTTTGATATCGGCAAAGCTGACCTGTTCACCAAGGCGGTAGTCTGGTCCACTGCGTTTATAGTCTCGTCGTTTTAACACGTCAGCCCCACCTCCTTATCCATACTCATCTGGGTAACAAACACTTTGCGCAGCTAGCCCATTGTTCAACTTGTGGCATCAGTCGTTGTCACCGTTTTACGCATTATCCATGATTTTACCTTTTCGGTTCAATTGTCGTTCAGCTTTGCTGACGTATACTTGTCAGCAATTCGAAGCATAGATGGGAGCAACACAATGAGACTATTTACCTTATGGACCGTTATCGTCATGATGAGCACCCTAGTTGTCGCGTTATCGGGAACCATTCATTGGCCGATGCTAGCCACTATTTTTGCAGCCATGAGTTTAGGGCTTTTAATCATGGTAAATATTGGCAAAATAGCCGATCAGCATTTTGTCGATTTTTGCTCTCCCCATTAATCGCCCCTAGCCCACAGAGCTCAACGAATCACAAGTATAAAAAAGCCGTCAAAAAGACGGCTTTTTATCATTTAATCGTTATCAATCACCCGTGTTTAGTTAGCGATTTTCAGCTCGGCTCTCTCATCAACAAGGTTCATATCAAAATCAAACTCATCGACACGAATCGCACGTTCACGCTTAAGGTTGTAGTCCAACAACTGCTTGTGCTCACCATTAGAGATAACCTTAGCTGCAAATGCATTATCAAGGGTTAGTGCGAACTTCACACCCGCCTTAAACTCGCGTGCTTTAAGGCCTTTCTTCACTTTTGCGAGTAATGGCAAACAAGCGATTTTAGCCAAATACGCTTGCTCATTAATATAGTTACCATCACCCGCTACCGGCTTAACTAAATGGGTTAACTGACGTTTAAACTCTGTATTGAGCTGCGCTTGGTGGGCAAGCTCTCTAACCAGATCATCATTCACCTTCTTCATCTTAGGTGAATAAGTCACAGTGATCAGTTTCATAAACTGACGAGTCGGTGCCGACGGGAAGTTGTCGAGAAAATCCAGCAAGGCTTTTTCTGCATTACACAAAGCCCAGCGGGTTGCATAGTGGAAATAAGGCGTCGCTTGGCTACGCTGCTCGGCAGAGACTTTTTGCTCATAGTAGCGAATCGATGCCATTGCGGCATACAGGTAACTCATCACGTCACCCAAACGGGCAGATAACATCTCTGCCTGCTTGAGCTTGCCACCCAAAACTAATAAAGAGAAATCAGCATAAACGGCCAGTTTAGAGGCTAGCTTATGCACTGACTTTTCGTAATCAACCACTTCTGGTAGGGTCGACTTAGCGCCCGCAGTAAAAGGTAACAAGCCTAAACGGAAAGCACGCAAGCTGTTGCCAACGCTGTAACCCACGGTTTGTCTAAAGATACGATTAAAGGTCTTATCCGCATCTTTCTCATCGCTATGAATCGACTCCACCATATTTTGCAGGTACGGATGGCAACGCATCACACCTTGACCAAAAATCATTAAGTTACGGGTCAGAATGTTAGCCCCTTCAACCGTAATCGCAATAGGCTGTGCCACATAGCCAGAGGCTAAGGTGTTTTGTGGACCACGCTGAATCGCCTTGCCCGCTTGAATATCCATCGCAGAATTGAGTACATCACGTCCAATTTCTGTCATGTGATACTTGGCGATAGCCGTAACAACAGAAGGCTTTAATCCTAGGCCTAGCCCTTCGGTCGTTAACACGCGCATCGCTTCTTGCAGGTAGGTTTTACCCGCAATATCGGCTAACTTTTCTTGAATACCTTCAAATTTACCAATCGATAAACCAAACTGCTCACGCACGGCAGCATATTCAGCAGATGACTTAAAAGAGGCTTGGCTTACAGATACGCCTAACGCGGGCAGTGAGATACCGCGGCCCGCACCTAGACACGCAACCAACATCTGCCAACCGCGACCAATGTTTTTCTGACCACCAATGATAAAGTCCATCGGAATAAACACGTTTTCACCACGAGTCGTTCCGTTATAGAAACGGCATCCCATTGGATCATGGCGATTACCCAGTTGCACACCTGAATGAGCCTTAGGGATCAATGCACAGGTAATACCTAACTGCTCTTTACCGCCTAGCAAGCCTTGTGGGTCTTCTACTTTAAACGCTAAGCCCAATACCGACGCGATAGGCGCAAGCGTAATATAGCGCTTGTCCCATGTGACAGATAAACCAAGCACTTGTTCACCTTGGTACTCTCCCATGGTCACAGTGCCGATATCTGGAATACCGCCCGCATCTGAACCCGCTTCAGGGCTAGTTAGTGCAAAGCAAGGGATCTCTAAACCGTTAGCCAGACGTGGCAGCCAGAAGTCACGCTGCTCATCAGTACCGTAATGCATTAACAGTTCGCCAGGGCCTAATGAGTTAGGCACCATCACAGTCACGGCCACAGCAGAACTTTTAGCAGCAATCGTGGCAACAATCGTTGAATTAGCATACGGGCTAAATTCTAGGCCGCCGTATGATTTAGGGATAATCAACGAAAAGAATTTATTCTCTTTTAAGAAAGTCAGAATATTCTCTGGCAGGTGCAGCGCATTTTGCAGCTCAAAATCATCAACCATTTCAATCAAGGTTTGCACAGGACCATCAAGGAAGGCTTGCTCTTCTGCAGATAAGGTCGCCCCCGGCACTGCACGCAATGCATCAAAGTCAGGAATACCTTGGTAAATGGAACCTTCTAGCCAAACATCACCGGCATCGAGTGCTTCTTGTTCTGTGGTAGAAATACTCGGTAGTACTTTTTTAAATGTTGTTCTAATACTCATCTTTCAGACTCATCCGACCAGGAAACTTATGTGCATTACGTCACAAAAAATGAATTAGATCAAACATTCTAAGCATAAAAAAACGCGTTATTTTACAGTTACAAACCAATTTCAAAATTATCTATATGCTTTTCATAAAGTTACACGTGTACGCTCAAATAAAAAATTTAAACAAGCGTTTCATATTATTGTTTGAAAAAAAGCGTTATCTCATTTTTCTAGCGAAGAAATGTGGCCTGCAAAATGACAAATATTGAGTATTGGCACTATTTCATTATTGGAAAAATGCGTTTCTATATTTGCTAAATTAGCACTACTTATTATGTGGATATACGCTTAAATTATCAGCACGAATATACCCTGCAAAATGGGATGATTTCTCCCTTATGAGTGGGCACCAAGACCCAAAGGACCCGATCATAAGATCCCATGCAGCTAGCTAATAAGAGAACGCTACATGAAGATTGCATTGTTCATCCCTTGCCTAGTTAATCAAATGATGCCTCACGTCGGCATCGCTACTGTTGAGCTACTCGAAAAGCTTGGTCACCAAGTCATTTTGCCAAAAGGACAAACTTGCTGTGGTCAGCCAATGACTAACTCAGGTTGTTTTGATGAAGCTAAAAAAACTACTCTGAAACTACTCAACGCATTTAAAGGTGTTGAGTGTGATGCCATCGTCTGTCCAGCGGCCTCATGCCTAGTTGCTGCCAAAGAAAATTTCCATGAGTTTGATGCAAGCCCTGAAGCTCAGGCGGTTATCGATAAGCTGTATGAACTGACCGAATTTCTCCATGATGTGGCGCCAATTGCTGCATTCAACAAACCGTTTAATCACAAAATCAGTCTACAACTAAGCTGCCATGGCATTCGTATGCTCGACCTAGCCACACCGAGCGAGCAGATGGGACCGCGTACCAACAAAGTGGAAGCCGTACTTAAAGCTATCCCGAGTATTGAAATCGTCTACCCAGGTCGTTACGACGAGTGCTGTGGATTCGGTGGCACCTTTGCCGTCGATGAAGGTGCGGTGTCAGCCAAAATGGGCAAAGACAAGGCTCAAGCACATGCGGAAACCGGCGCAAAATATGCGGTGGGCTTTGATCCCTCATGCTTGCTTCACTTAGACGGCATGATGAGACGCCAGAAGCTGCCGATCGAAACCTTACACATTGCCCAAGTCATCAACGCTGCACTCTAGGAGAAACATATGTCTACGAATCATTCATCAGCCATAGGCTCAGCAGTGCATGCAAAAAAAGCAGAAATATTTTGCCGCGACGAAGCACGCGTAGATTGGCATTCCAAAGCACTTTGGATGCTACGTGAAAAGCGTGATCGCGCCGCAGCGAGCCTACCAGAATGGGAACAACTGCGTCAGTTAGGTTCAGAGCTAAAACTGCATACCCTGACTAATTTAGGCCACTATCTAGAAGAGTTTGAAAAGAACTGCCTCGACAATGGCATTTTGGTGCATTGGGCTAAAGATGGCGTTGAGCATAACCAGATCGTCCACAAAATCTTAGCGGCTAAACAAGTGAAAAAGCTGGTTAAGTCAAAATCGATGTTGACCGAAGAGTGCCACCTCAACCCATACCTTGAGAGCCAAGGTATTGAGGTGATCGATACCGACTTAGGCGAACGCATTATCCAGCTCGCTGGCATGCCGCCATCGCACATTGTAGTGCCCGCTATCCACATGAAGAAAGAGGAAGTGGGCGACCTATTCCATGAGCAACTTGGCACAGAAAAAGGCGCGTCCGATCCGCTCTACCTGACCCGCGCCGCCCGCGCTCACCTACGCGAGCAGTTCCTCTCTGCAGATGCTGCTATGACAGGTGTGAATATGGCCATTGCCAACAAAGGCGCAGTGGTGGTGTGTACCAACGAAGGTAATGCAGATATGGGGGCTAACTTACCTAAACTGCAACTGCACTCCATGGGGATAGACAAAATTGTCCCTGACTTAGACAGTGCCGCGGTATTATTGAGAACCTTAGCACGTAACGCTACTGGCCAGCCAATTACCACCTATAGCTCGTTCTATCGTGGTCCTCAGACCGATGGTGAAATGCACATTATCATCGTTGATAATGGTCGTACCGAGATGCTGCAAGACAAGATTTTAGCCGAATCACTCAAGTGTATCCGCTGCGGTGGGTGTCTCAATACCTGCCCAGTCTATCGACGTTCGGGTGGTTACAGCTACAACTACACCATCCCAGGCCCTATCGGTATTGCTGTCGGTGCACAAAATGATGACACCAATTCAATTCCATGGGCCTGTACACTCTGCGGCAGCTGTTCATACGTTTGCCCAACTAAAGTCCCGCTGGATAAGATCATCCATCACCACCGTCGTCTCAAGGCACAAGCCGGTAAACTGCCGTATGGCAAACGCAGTTACATGCCACTTGTGGGTAACTTCATGGCCAGCGAAACCATGCTCAACTGCTCCATGAGTGTCGCGCGCACAGCACTAAGAGTATTACCAGGTTCGATACTTAAGCCTTTCTCTGGAGCGTGGGGCAAATACCGCGAGTTACCAGTAGCCCCCAGCTCCAGTTTCGAAACTTGGTTCAACAAAAATAGAGGTCAATAAGATGTCGAGTAAACAATCTATCTTAAACGCGCTTAAAAAAGTGGCTGTTGAACCCCAGGCGCTTCCCACATTTGATGTTGCTCCGCGCATTGATGATGTCATTGCTCAGTTTGAAACTAATCTAAATACGGTTGCTGGCACATTGCACAAAACCGGAGGCGTCGAGGCTCTGCAAGCCCATATTGATGAGTTAACTGCTCAGGGCAAACAAGTGATCTCGACAACCGATGGCATAAAGGGTAATCGTGCAGTCCCCGGGACTGCTCATCAACTGCGCGATATCGATTACGCAGTCATTCCTGGTGATTTAGCCGTAGCTGAAAATGGCGCGATATGGGTTAACAATAAAAATTTGGGCCATCGGGTCACGCCTTTTATCTGTGAGAACCTATTTTTAGTGATTAAGGCTGACACTGTGGTAGCTAACCTCCATGAGGCAATTAATCAAATCGGTTTGGAACAAGGGGAGTTTGGTGTGTTCATCGCTGGCCCTTCAAAAACCGCCGACATTGAGCAGGCCTTAGTCGTGGGTGCTCATGGTGCTTGTAGTTTAAACGTTTACTTAATCTAGTCCGGTCAAATTCAACCCTTTTAGCAGCCTCTATCTGCCTGATGCCACCGTCTATGCGGTGGCTTTTTTTTGCTAGTCGTCCAATAAACCCGATGCGTATTCACACATAAAATCAATAAACAGTTTCACCTTCAAGGGTTGTTGACTACGTTGATGGTAGAGCAGAGAGATCCTGCGTTGCTCTCCGTGCCATTGAGGCAAAACTTTGACCAGTTGGCCTGTAGCTAGTTGTGGCCGAGCAAACAGTTCTGGCCCATACAAAATACCGCCATCATCCACTGTCGCCTTAATCGCGCCATACAGATCGCCCAGTGTCAGCTTAGCTGGCCCCTCGTAATAGAAACTCTCGCCGCTAGTATGCTTCATTGACCAATTAAACAGTGGCCAAACCTTAATCAGCGCGTGTTGATTAAGCTGATCAGGGTGAGACAAATCGCCCGCTGCGCCTAAATAGCCAGGCGATGCAAACAGGCCATAATGGAGTACACCCAGTGATTTTGACACCCAAGATGAGTCGGGTTGAGCGCCGCCAACAATTGCGACATCGACACCTTCGTCAATCAGATCTATGGTGCTATTGTTTTGCGTTATATGTATTTGAATGTCTGGGTATTTCTTAGAGAAAGCGTTAATCACCTCCATGAAAATCATCGAAATAATGGACACGGGAGCCGCAATTCTTAACGTTCCCTCAGGCTTTTCAATGCGCGTATCACAGCAGCTATCAAAATGCGCCACCGCATCCTGATAACGACCAAACAACTCACTGCCTTCCTCGGTTAGCCGCAGCTTCCGCGTACTACGCATGATGAGCTGGGTATCTAAAATCCCCTCAAGCTTAGTCAATTTGCGACTCACGGTTGCAATAGGGATCCCTAGCTCTTTAGCAACTTGAGAAAAACCACCAGTATTTACAAGATGAACAAACAGATGGATAAGCTCCAGTTCAGTGCCTAGACCACGCGCCATTTAAGCTAACCCCATACCAGTGATAAAAAAGAGAGTGAAATTATAGCAAAGCCGTCCGTCTCAAACAGGTCCACCTCACCATTAAGCCTGCGCTCAATCAATAAATCGCTAATTAACTTATGTAGTCCATAGACAAGGCTAACTTTTCGCTATCGGCATAACAGGCCCAGCGACCATTATTGCCAGTAACGACACAGTCTCCCCAACAGTTATTAGCAATGGTAATAATCACAACCAACCTTACCCCCTTAATTTAGCAATGGTTAACGCGCGAGTTTTTTAGCTAAAAACTGGACATGGTTAAATTTACATCGCAATATAAATGTGACGCAGATCACATCAAATTATAAGAAAGGAAGAAGGCAAATAATGAATAAAATAATCCCTACGGCGACCCTATTACTCTCATCAATACTTTCCAGTGCAGCTTACGCCCACTTCACCACCGTCGAATGTAACGACTGCTCTGTGGCAGCCGCGCATCAGCAAGCAACTCAAACCATCGTTGAGCAAGATAAAGATGTTATCTATGTTGTTGACTTTGTGAACAATAGCGTTAATAAGTTCCAGCAAAATGGCGATACAGTCACGGCAACAGCCATGACACTGTCAGAAAAGATTCGCATCAATAATCACTATGAACATCAACGCGCATATCTGCGGTCAGCCAACTAAAAGAGAAGGGTCTTCGCGATGAAGACCCTTTGCGATTAAACATAGCTTGTTGCCTGCTCAGCTGAACACAAAGTAATAGAGGTAGCCCGCACCGATAGCCATACCTAGTATTACCGTTAAAAAGGCCATTATCATCTGGTGCTTAAATATCGATTTCAATAAGATCACTTCGGTTAGGCTCGCGCCAGCACTGCCAATAATCAAGGCCATCACAGCACCTAAGCCCATCCCTTTGGCTGCAAGTGCAGCGCTTAATGGAATGACAGCTTCAGCTCGAATATAAAGAGGAATACCTATGACTGCAGCAATTGGGACAGCAAAAGGATTACTATCACTCGCCACTCGGGCAATAAATTCCGTTGGCATAAAGCCATAGATTATTGAACCTAGCGCGATGCCCACCAGTAAATAGGGCAACACCTTTTTAAAGTCTTGCCAAGTTGATAACCAAATTTTCATCCATTTATTCGGTTTGGCTTTCCTGCCACCACACTGGCTGCCACATCTTGATGACTGAGTTGTCATATAAGCGTCAGCTTTTACATAACGCTCAAAACCGAACTTATCCAGCAGATATCCGGCCAACACAGACACCCCCATCGCAACAGCAAAGTAAAACAGCGTCACTTTTAGACCAAAGGTTACCGCAAAAAGCCCGATAATAACCGGATTAAGTAGCGGGCTGGCAAACAGAAATACCATCATAGTGCCAAAACCCGCTTTTGCTCTAAGCAAGCCTTTTAAGAAGGGGATCGTCGAACAGGAACAAAATGGCGTTATCGCCCCTAAGAACCCCGCAATCAAGTAGCCACGCCCCTTTTTCGAGCTTAGTATCTGCTCTATTTTGCTCGGTGGAATATAATACTGCAACACGCCTACCAGATAGCTAATGGCCAAAAATAACAACGTGAGCTCCACAGCTAAAAATAGGAACATGTTTAACGTGTCCTGTAACATCTCGGCAGTTATGTCCATCTTTCACCCTTAAAACTATATTTCCAGAATATTCGAAATATAAATCTAGCAACTATTCATGTCAATATATTTCTGTTATTCTCGAAATATAGAAATTAAGCACTAAAATGCAAAGGCAGTCATGGAACTTGAATTCGCAGCAAAAGCATTAAAAGAACTGGGCCACCCAACACGCCTGATGATATTTAAGCATTTAGTTAAACATGGCTATCAAGGATTACCTGTTGGAGAGATACAAGAAGCGTTATCCATTCCTGGCTCAACCCTGTCACACCACATCTCCAGCCTTGTCGCTGCGGGCTTAGTCACGCAGCGGCGCGATGGACGAATACTCTTTTGCGTGCCGCAATTTGAAACACTTCAAGGTGTGATCGATTTTCTTCAAGATGAGTGCTGTACCCAATAGCCAAATGTTCTCTTTCTGCCCCTCAACTAAAATCCGTTTGGGCGAGAGCGAACTGGCACAGTATAATGACCGCATTAAGGTCCAACATATTAGCCAAGAGGCATAACCAGATGGCAAGAACCGCAGCGGCGCTTCATATCCTCGTCAAGCACAAAGAGCAGGCAGAAGAGATCATTAAGCAACTTAATAAAGGGGCTAAATTCGACCTACTTGCTAAGAAACATTCGACCTGTCCGTCAGGCAAGAAAGGCGGTAGCTTAGGCGAGTTCAAAAAAGGGCAAATGGTACCCCCCTTCGATAAGGTCTGTTTTAGTGGTGAGCTAATCACGCCGCATCTGGTTAAAACCAAGTTCGGCTGGCACGTGGTTAAAGTGTTGTACAGAACATAAATCAACCAGCCCAATTGCTGACAATGGTTACGTGACGTGAATGGATTCACAAATGCCACGATGACATGGACGTCAAAATAGCGGTCATGCCATCAACGCCCGCAGCCGCATCTGTACCGAGTTATCACGCTCTTCGATTTGACCTTTCGGGATAAATCGGCCAATCAAAAGTTAAATCGTTTGTGGACAAAAATAAGCTGGCCTTCGAATGAAGGTGTTGGCATTTTTTTGTGGTTTAACATTTGGCAGTATTGGTTTTTATTTCGCTGACGGTAGCGTTGACTTTCATTGTTTTGAATTGCTTGCAGCAGGCCCCACGTGCAAACACATTTGTATGCCTCAGAAGGTCACAACTGTGTTCGCACCGAGTTTTCTATCTCTTCGATTTGACCTTGCTGCTACCACTTGGGCAATCACAAGTTAAATCGTTTCTGGACAAAAGTGTGTTTGCCTTGAAATGAAGGTGTTGGCATTTTTGGCTTGTAACATTTGACGAAGTTGTTTTTATTTATTGATGGTAGCGTTGACTTTCATTGTTTTGAATTGCTTGCAGCAGGCTATTCGTGCAGGTACTTCTGTGACACGCCGCAAGTACGTTCCCTGTAGGCTCTGCCGTGACATCCATGTCACGGAAGGCCACAGCCACACCTACACCGAGTTTTCATTCTCTTCGATTTAGCCTTATTAGTATGACTTAGGCAATCAGAAGTTAAATCGTTTTTGGACAATTCCGAGTTAAAGTCTTAACTCTAACCTGTCAGTTTCGGATAAAAATTTCTATGGGATAACGCCGCCAGCACGTGCGGCTTTGTAGTGAAGGCGAAGCCGCAACGGAAAAGCCGTCGCTGTGGCTGGCCTTGTTAAGAGGCTGGACCTTCAATTCGGAGCCAACCTTGCTGTTCACAATACTTTGCAAATTCTTGGTAATTTTCATTAATCCACATTTCGTCCGGGTGATCATGAAACCCCAAAATACCTACATTTCCATCTCTGATTTCAAAGTTGATGCAAACACGTATACCCTTTTGAGTAAGATTACCTTGATCTGAAAAGTCGGTAACAACGTGCTTATCCATTAGAACTACTGGATCAGAGGCTATTTCAATGGCACGCAAACTAATGCTGCGATAATTCTTGGGCAGAACAGAGATGAGCTTGAATGCATCTGCACGCTTCCAGAACATATTGCCTCTTAACGCTTCAATATGGGGCGCGCGCTGTTTGCGCGTCCCAGCCCAACTTGTTGGGCGAACATAATTGACTTGTTGAACGAAGCCGCTATGCGGCAGAAGAGATAAAAGGACTCTTTCCTTGCTCATCCTAAATACTTTCTAGTAGCGACCTGCCTTGGTCGTAACCCTAGGAGTATTGTCATGAACACATCCGAACAACAACGCTTTGATTTTCTTTATGAACAACATCTTACCAACTTAACACTGCAAGGCAAGCGACCCGCTACCATCGATGCCTATAGCCGAGCAGTTCGGCGTATTGCTGCTTACTTTGACTGTTGCCCTGATAACCTGAGCACCGACGATTTGAAGCGCTACTTTGCTCAACTGATAGCGTCCCACTCATGGAGCACGGTTAAGCTCGACCGTAACGGCCTACAGTTTTTCTATCGCCATGTGCTCTACCAACACTGGGAGTGGCTCAACATCGTCAAGCCGCCACAGGTAAAACGCTTGCCTGATATTCTTACGCCTTGTGAAGTCGCCATCGTTATCAGCCTCACCCGTCAGTTGCGATACCAGGTCTTTTTTCTAACCTTGTACGGTATGGGACTCCGCCTTGGTGAGGGCATATCTTTGCAAGTTGGGGATATCGATTCACAGTTAATGCAGGTGCATATCCGTAATGCTAAAGGGGGTAAAGATAGACTGGTGCCGTTGCCTAAACGTACTTTGCTAGCACTGCGGTATTACTGGCAAACCCATCGCCATCCGCGTTATCTATTCCCGG